>JBCQTK010000050.1:0-16037 GCA_047178665.1 Rikenellaceae bacterium
CGTAAAACCTATTTCTGTCAAGTTGCTCCCCAGCAGAGCTTGATTCCTCTTCAGCTTTACTCTGCAAAAATACGATAATTTTCACTGCGAAAACCAACTATTTTTGACCACATTACTTTCGGAACGTGCAGGGGATTTTCATATATATAAGACTGTCTGAGGCTACCTCAAGAACGACAGCAGGATACCTGCCGCGACAGCCGAACCTACGACACCAGCGACATTAGGTCCCATAGCGTGCATAAGCAGGTAGTTTGTCTTGTCGTACTTCAGACCAAAATCCTGGCTCACACGCGCTGCAGCTGGCACAGCCGACACACCTGCGTTACCGATCAATGGGTTGATCTTATTGCCCTCCTTCAAGAAGAGGTTCATTAGCTTCACAAACAACACTCCGCACGCAGTGGCTACGACGAACGACAACGCACCCAAGATGAAGATAAAAATCGTCTTCTCCGTGAGGAACACATCCGCCTTAGTCGATGCACCGACAGTCACACCAATCAGGATCGTCATAATGTCGATCAGCTGGTTGCTCGCTGTTGTAGACAATCGCTTCACCACACCCGACTCCTTCATCAAGTTACCCAAGAACAACATTCCCAAGAGTGGAATCGCGTCGGGCACAACGAACGTAGTCAAAACAAATGCAATGATAGGGAACAAAATCTTCTCCGTCTTAGAGACAACACGTGTCGGACGCATCTTGATCTTGCGCTCCTTATCCGTTGTCAACATTCGCATCACTGGCGGCTGGATCACAGGCACAAGCGCCATATATGAGTAGGCGCAGATAGCGATGGCACCGAGATACTCGGGCGCCAAGATTCCCGTCAAGAAGATCGACGTAGGTCCGTCGGCACCTCCGATGATCGCAATAGAACCCGCCTCGTTGGCAGGGAAGCCCAACAACAGCGCACCGATGTAGGCGATGAAGATACCAACCTGCGCAGCTGCTCCGATAAGCATCAGCTTAGGGTTTGACAGCAACGACGAGAAGTCGGTCAAAGCTCCCACACCCAAGAAGATCAGCGGCGGATAGATACCCTTCGTCACACCTATATATAAAAGACTCAACACAGAGCCCTCGCTATAGATACTAATCTCGTTCAACGCAGGGAGAGGAATGTTACCAATGATGATACCGAATCCGATCGGAACCAACAACATAGGCTCAAACTTATGTTTGATAGCGAGGTAGAGGAATAAGCAACCCACGGCGATCATCACCAGGTATCGCCAGCCCCCCTCCTGCTCGAAGAGATTGTAGAAACCTGTCGTCTCGACAAATTTCATAATGCTATCCTCAAGGAATGATGATGACAAAAATGTGCTCATAACTATCCAATTGTAATAAGTACGTCACCTTCGAGAACCGAGTCTCCACAGCGAACAGCTATCGACTTCACGACACCTGCCATCGGAGCATCTACGTTGTTCTCCATCTTCATTGCCTCCAACACAGCGAGTGTCTGACCTGCCGACACGCTGTCGCCCACAGCGACCCTAATGTCGAGGATAACACCTGGTAGAGGACTATTCACTGGTGCACCGCCGCCCGCAGCAACAGGTGCTGCAGCTGGTGTAGCAGAGTTTCTCACAGGGTGTGACGCTGGCGCTGCTGCGACCTGAGGGCGAGTAGGCACAGCCTTCTTCACCTTTGCATCCTCAAGCTCGACACTGTAGGTTGCACCATTCACAACCACCTGCGCCTTCTGCTCATCTTGAATATCGATCACGACAACATATTCGTTACCGTTGATCTTCATCTTATACTCTTTCATCTCTATAAATTAATCTTTTTGTAATCTGTACTCTCTAAAACTATCGTGGCATATTTGTCAATCCGTGGATCTTCGAGCTCCAAGGTGAGTAGACGCGAGCGACGCTGTTGAGCGTAATAACCTCGCTCTCCCTATCGTGTAGATCCTCCTTATGGAGTTTCAACGCTAAGGCAATCGCAACGATAACCTCTCCGTTGCTCTCATCCTCAACGTCGTGAACCACAGCGTTGGGTGTGCGCAGAGATCTCTTGCGCGACTCCTCCGACTGGCGCTTCTCCAACGACGTGATGACACGCGAGAATCCCCAGATCAACAGAGCCAACACGATCAGTGCCAACAACACAACCGATACCGAGATAACTGTAACCGTAATACCGTACGGGTCACTACCGAGGATGGTATCCGCACCCTTTGCCCCACCTACCACGTGGGCAGAAAGAGGGGTCATAAATAGCTGACTTATCATACTACAACGGAATATTTGAGTGCTTCTTAGGTGGATTCTGCAGACGCTTTGTAGCCAAAGACTGGAGAGCACGGATCACACGGAAACGTGTGTTGCGAGGCTCAATTACGTCGTCAATATAGCCATAGCGAGCGGCGTTGTAGGGGTTCGAGAACTTGTCGTTATACTCCTTCTCCTTCTCCGCAACGAACTTAGCGCGCTCCGCAGGATCCTCAAATGCTGACAACGCCTTAGCCTGCAACACCTCGACTGCTCCACTCGCACCCATAACGGCGATCTCTGCCATTGGCCACGCGTAGTTTATGTCACCACGTATGTGCTTAGACGACATCACGATATAGGCTCCACCATACGCCTTGCGCAACGTCACTGTCACCTTCGGAACTGTAGCCTCGCAATACGCAAAGAGCAACTTCGCACCGTGTGTGATCACACCACCATACTCCTGTGTCGTGCCCGGCAAGAAACCTGGAACGTCGACCAACGAGACGATAGGAATGTTAAAGGCGTCGCAGAAACGGATGAAACGCGCCGCCTTACGGCTAGCATTGCTATCCAACACACCTGCCATAAACTTAGGCTGGTTAGCTACGATACCGACACTCTGACCATTGAAACGCGCAAAGCAGGTGATGATGTTCTTCGCAAAACCTCCTGCAGACTCCAAGAACTCGCCATTGTCGACAATAGTACGAATCACATCGAACATATCGTATGGCTTATTGGGCGACTCGGGGATGATCTCATTCAACGAATCATCGAGACGCGAGATCTTATCTGTGCAGACAGCCAACGGAGCATCCTCCATATTGTTCTGTGGCATATACGACAAGAGGTTGCGGATCAGGCTAATACCCTCATCCTCAGTCTCTACAGCGAACTGCGCAACACCCGACTTTGTAGTGTGCATCAATGCACCACCCAACTGCTCCTGAGTCACATCCTCGCCAGTCACGGTCTTTACAACCTTTGGTCCTGTGAGGAACATATTCGACGTCAAGCTCTTCATAATGATGAAGTCGGTCAACGCAGGCGAGTAGACCGCACCACCTGCGCAAGGTCCGAAGATCGCCGAGATCTGTGGAATAACACCCGACGACATAACGTTGCGCTGGAAGATGTTAGCATATCCTGCCAAGGCGTTGACACCCTCCTGGATACGAGCACCGCCCGAGTCGTTGATGCCGATACAAGGCGCACCATTACGCATCGCCATATCCTGCACCTTGCAGATCTTCTCCGCCATCGAGATCGACAACGAACCTGCCGTAACCGTAAAGTCCTGTGCAAAGACATAGACCAAACGACCCTCGATCGTACCATATCCCGTAACGACACCATCACCAAACGTGTGGCTCTTGTCCATACCGAAGTCCGTACAACGATGTGTAACGAACATATCGAACTCCTCGAAGCTTCCCTCGTCGAGCAACATATCGATACGCTCGCGCGCCGTGTACTTGCCCTTAGCGTGTTGTGCGTCGATTCTCTTCTGACCACCACCCATACGTGCGGCCTCGCGATTGTCGATCAGTGTCTTGATCTTACTTTGAATTTCGCTCATAACTTATTTTATAATTTACAACTTTGACTACTTATTCTTATTCTCGCACAACTCTGTCAAGATTCCCTGTGTCGACTTTGGGTGAAGGAAAGCGATCGTAAGACCCTCTGCTCCACTGCGCGGAGTCTTGTCGATTAGCTTGACGCCGAGCGCCTCCGCATCAGCCAACTGCTCCTCGATGTTCTCGCACGCCAAGGCCATATGGTGGATTCCGACACCCTTCTTCTCGATGTACTTTGCGATTGTCGACTCTGGCGACGTAGGCTCCAAAAGCTCTATCTTCGTCTGTCCCAGCATAAAAAATGCCGTCTTAACCTTCTGATCTACAACCTCTTCGATCGCATAACACTTTAGACCCAACACGTTCTCCCAGTATGGGATCGCCTCTTCCAATGAATTTACAGCAACACCTATGTGCTCAATGTGAGATACCTTCATTTTGTTTTATGTTTTGTTGTTTTTTAATATTACAAATAGTAAATCAAGCAAAGATATATATTATATTCTAATTTCGCCACTCTTTAATGCTTTTTTTTGCCCTCACGGCGCACTTTATCTCTCCACACAGCGTCTGGCAACCTATCTACAACGCAGCGGAGGGTGTGAAACTCAATCGCTTCACACCCTCCACTAAAAAAATCGCGAACTACTTCGCCCGCAGACTACTTCGCAGCAACCTTCTTTGCCGCTGGCTTCTTTGCCGCAGGTTTCTTCGCCGCAGCAGCCTTAGTTGCACGCTTTGGTTTCTCCTCTACTGGCGCTGATGCCTTAGCCTCAAGAGCCTTACAAACCTCTATCTCGAAATCTGACAGAATGTTCATATAGTTGATAAACGCCTCATAAGCAGAGTCATAAGGGTTGAAGTACGAGTGTACATCACCATCCGACAACCACTTTGTCGCCATATAGTAGAAGTGATCCGACGTCTGCATAAACTGCCATACGTAGCTGAAATCTGCACTATCCAACTCAACGATCTTGTCGCGCAAAGAGTACAACTTCGAGAACGCCTCGTTCTGCAACTCGTTGCCCAACCACGCTGTCACATCGCGCTCCTCATCTGCCCACGACATAACGTGTGGCGAGTAGAGAACCGAAACTGGCTGCGTACGCTGCGCCGCCTCCGACACTGTCGCAAACTCCATACCCTGCGCCATAACAGCTGACGGCATAGACTTCATAAAGTCGAAGATACCTGTCTCCGCCTTCTGGTGCTCTCCGAATGTCTCGTAGTCCATAAACAAGTTGATTACGTCGCCCTCGCCCTCTGTCGAGTTTGCCAACCATCCTGCATACTTCTCCGCAGTCAACGGATACTCGTCCCAGCCCTGGTTTGAGAAACGGAACGCAATGTCGTCCGCAAACTTATAGTTGCGCAACAAAAGACGCAACTTCTGATTCAATGCACTAGCATAGACGAAGTTAGGCGACTTCCAACCCATCACGTGGCGCGCTCCCTCTGCCAACATAGTCTTGTATCCCATATTTGCAACCAACTCTGCGATCTGGTCACTATAGATTAGCTCCGTATTGCGGAAAGCTGTTGGTTTCACACCGAACTCAGACTCGATCATCGCCGAGTGACGCTCAACCTCCTGGCAGAACTCGTCCTCGCTAGCCAACGCTGCCAACGAGTGAGAGTAGGTCTCAGCCATAAACTCAACACATCCTGTCTTTGCGAGCTCCTTAAACGACTTCAACACGTCGGGAGCAAACAACTTAAACTGCTCAATTGCGATACCCGTGATCGAGAACGAACAGCGGAAAGCTCCGTTCGACGACTTGATGAGGTCGAGCAATAGCGCATTCATCGGCAAGTAGCAGTCGTTGGCTATCTGCTGCATAATCGAGCGATTGAGCAGATCGTCAAGATAGTTGTGATCAATTCCAATATTAAAAAAGCGGTAGGTCTTCAGGCGCCAAGGCTGATGAACCTGAAAGTAAAGGCAAATCGTTTTCATATAGTTGTATTGTTGTTATTTTACTTAGATTGCATTTCATTGATTGCGTCCTGGTAGACTCTGCGGATCTTTGCAGCCGCACCGTTCCACTTGAGACCTGTAACCTCCTTCATTCCCTTGTCGGCGAACATCTTGCTCAACGCTGGGTAGCGCAACAATCCGTAGATCGCATCTGCCATAGCATCAACATTCCAATAATCCACCTTAACGGCATAATCCAAAACCTCTGCCACACCACTCTGCTTCGAGATGATAACCGGCACATTTGATCGCATCGCCTCCAACGGAGAGATACCAAATGGCTCAGAGACCGACGGCATAATATATACGTCCGAGAGCTGGAACATTTTGTGAACATCGTCGCCCTTCAAGAATCCAGTGAAGTGGAATCTGTCGGCAATACCCAATCTCGCAACTCGGCGAATGACGTGATTCATCATATCACCCGATCCTGCCATTACGAAGCGTGCCTCAGGAACGTGCTTCAACACCTTTGCTGCAGCCTCCACGAAGTAGTCGGGACCCTTCTGGTAGGTGATACGACCCAAGAACGTAACGATCTTATCCTTCACGCCCCTAGTGGGTGTCGAGTCCTCCTTGCCATCTGCAAAACGAACGGCATTGTGAACTGTCACGACCTTGCGAGCCTCAATTCCGTACTTCGTAATCGCAATGTTACGAGTCAAATTCGACACCGCAATTACACGATCCGCAGCCATCATACCAGCCTTCTCGATCTCGTAGACCTGTGTGTTGACACTCTCGCCACTGCGGTCGTACTCCGACGCGTGGAGGTGTACAACTAACGGCTTGCCCGAGACATTCTTCGCCGCAATACCAGCATAATATGTCAACCAGTCGTGGGCGTGGATCACATCAAACTGACCCTCAAGATCCTTCGCTACCTGCGCCGCAACAACTGCGTAGCGGGCAACCTCCTCCATCAAGTTAGCACCATACTTACCCGAGAATGTGAAGCGCTGACTCCACGCATCGGTAGTCTCCCACGTCTTGCAACCAGACTTCACGAACTCGTCGTGATAGCTATTGTACTCCTCAGGAGAGACGTAAGGTACCATATTGGAATCAATATGTATAAAACTCAACTTCGACATAATGTCTTCGGAACCCCCGTAAGTAGAGCCATACTGCGCCTCTACATCACTCGCATTTACTACGCGAATGAAACGCTCATCCTCATCGCCATACGCTCTGGGGACAACAAACGTAACATCCACATCATTTCGAGCCAAACCGCGTGTCATTCCGTAACACGCCGTGCCCAAGCCTCCTGCAATATGCGGAGGGAATTCCCATCCAAACATCAATACTCTCATCGTTGATTTTTTCTTTTCGTTTTTTCCTTGCCTTTTTTTCATCTATCGCAGCTCACACCGATTAGTTAGATCGGGCTGCTGCAGTCTGAGCACCTACTCCGCCTTCTTAGCTCGCGGTGCTCTCTTTGTTGTTGTTGTCTTTTTTGTGGCTGCTGCCTTCTTTGTGGCAGTTGCCTTCTTCGCTGCAGGTCTCTTCTCAGATTTATACTGCTCGATCATCTGCGAGATCTCCAACAGCGACGCTACACTCCACGCCTGCGAGATAGAACCGCGTGGCTGGTGCGGAGGGTCGGCATCGAAGTACTCACTAATCGAACCGATTCCACCCAACTGGATGTTCTCCTCGAAGTTCGCCAAAATAGCCTCTGCATCTGGAACGAACGACGCTCCCAACACATCGAAGCAAGCCCTCACGTAGAACATCAATGTCCACGTCCACACAGAGCCATTCTTCGGCGCAATGTTAGAGACCGACGAACCGCCAAATCCATAGAGCGGATTGATTGGCGAGAGTGATCGTAGACCCTTCGGTGTCAAGAGATGCTGCTGCACTGTGCGAATGACAGATACCTGCTGGCTCTCGCTTATCAACTTATAGTTCAACGCGCAGGCGATAATCATATTTGGACGAACCGAATACTCCTTCACCTCAGAGTTGACGAAGTCCGCCAACCACCCCTCGTTCAACCAGAAGATGCTCTGGAACGTTGACTTAGTGCGCTCAGGCAACCAACTCCAACCCTCGACAAACTCATTGTCGCCGAACTTGCCCGCAAGCTCCAATACGTAGCTTACAGCATTGTACCACAGCGCATTAACCTCTACCTGATAACCATTTCGGCGAGACTGGAAACGACGACTGTCTGCCGTAGTATCCATCCACGTCAATGATCTATCGTCAGACCAAGCCCATATCAATCCGTTGTCGTGCAACGAGATCTTGTCGCAACCACCATATCTATAGTAGCTCAACAGCGCCTTCAACTTATCGCCATAACGTTTCCAAATTGCCTCTGCTCCGATCTCCTTCTCCAACTCCTGTGCGACACGATAGACCCACAGAGGTGCGTCAACCGCATTCCACGGCTGCAACGATGGGTGCATATCCATCACGTCGAGATCGAACATAGTGTCGAGAACTGCCATACAGTCCTCCTTGTGTCCCTGCTCCAGCGTCAAACCTGGCAGCGAGATCAACGCCTCGCGACCCACAACGCCATACCAGGGATAACCTGCGATGAGATCCATTCCGCCATCTTCGCGACCCACCAAGAACTGACGAGCCGAGTGACGCAAACAAGAGATAAAGTCGATTTTATGCGTACGTCGTGCGACAGATGTCTCGTAGTCGCTCAACAAATTTGCTGCCACAACCTCCTCTGTCGACGCCGAAATGATGACACTCTCGCCACACTTCATCGACAACTCGAAGAAACCTGGCGTCAAGAGATCCTCATACCCCTCAAAACCTCGCTCTATCTCCCTCTGATACTCAAAGTCGTAGTACCACTCAGGTGCAGGATAGAACTCCGCACAACTACAGCTGCACTGCATATTGAGCCACGGGAAACCCTCATAGAGACGGAACTTAACACCGCCATCGACTGGGTGTGCCGTGCCGTCAGCATACATATTAGCCTTACTCAACTCGTGACGATCGCGGAAAGCTAGGAATGGACGCAACTGCAACGTCAACTTATCCGCATCACCCTCCACAAGGGTATAGCGTACCATAA
The DNA here is from genome assembly GCA_047178665.1 of Rikenellaceae bacterium. Classification (GTDB taxonomy): domain Bacteria; phylum Bacteroidota; class Bacteroidia; order Bacteroidales; family Rikenellaceae; genus Alistipes. The sequence goes on from JBCQTK010000050.1 coordinate 8,849, forward strand.
GCTGCGTGCGACGGTGAATCCACAACAACTCCTTCTTCAAAACGACATTTCCTACGCGGTAGGTGATTGTCGGAGTAGGAGTGTACTCAAAATCTGTTATGTACTTGTGTCCTCGTGGTTCATACACATCGCGGAATCGGTGCAACGCAAGGTTAAAGCGCTGCCCATCCAAGATAATGCTCTCATCCAACGACGACAACAAGACAAAGTCTCGCCCACTGTAGTCGATCGGCGAGACGATCAAACCGTGATATTTACGCGTGTTGCATCCCACGATCGTGGTGCTCATATAGCCACCACGGCGGTCTGTCGCCAACATCTCGCGAGTCAACGAATATTCAAGATTTCCTAGTTCCTTTTTATCAAAAGTTAGAGCTGCCATATATGTATTTTTTTTCTTATCACCATAAAGTTATGATTTTTTTTTCTAACCATCAAACTTTTTTGGCGTTTTTTTATACTTAATAGTTGAATTTGCTTAATTTTAGCATAACCGAACTATTATTGCGAATACAAAATATCAAAAAGAGGCTCAATACTCTATTTTTTCAATAAAGTATCGAGCCCATTCCAACCTAAACCCACTTAACAAGTGGTAGATCCATCCTATGTTTCAACTTATCGCTCTTAGGGAAGATTCTGAGTGCTACGTCGAAGCTACCTGCTGCATCTGGTGTGTAGTCAAGCTTGTACGAAACCAAGCTACCATCGACAACAGTCTGCTCTAGGGTTACGCATCCAATGACGTCTGCACCCTGTCCGTACTCGATCTGCGACGCAAGAACCAACTCTACGCCAATATCCTCAGGATTCAAGTTCGCGATGTTAAGTGTTACGTCGAAGTGATACTCCTTGCCGACAAAGATAGCGGCCTCGCTCATCGACGCACGGTGTACGTCAACTACGCTAACCTTATCCCAGTTATTGTAGACCCTACGCTTCCAAAGTGCGATCTCGCGCGCCTCCGCATAGTCATCCTTAACGATCCACTCAGCACGCTCAGCCAACTGATTGTAGAAACGCTCCTCGTAGTCTATGAGCTGACGATTCATTGTGAAGTTCGACGCTACATCTGCGATACAGCTCTTCACATACTTCAACCACTCAACTGGAGTAGAGTTACCCTCCTCGCGGCTCTTATAATATAAAGGTGCGATCTGCTCCTCGATTGTCGTGTAGATCTTCTCAGCATCCAAGTCGTTCTGGAAACGCTGATCGGCGAACGAACGCTCCATTGGCAACATCCAACCTGCATCCTCGCGGTATCCCTCGACCCACCATCCGTCGAGGACAGAGAACTGAAGTACTCCATTCATCACACACTTCTCGCCCGAAGTACCCGACGCCTCCAATGGACGCGTTGGTGTATTCAACCACACATCGACACCCTGCACCAAGTGGCGCGCAAGCTCCATATCGTAGTTCTGGATGAAGAGAATCTTACCGACGAACTGTGGCATCAACGACACCTCTACAATGTGCTTGATAAGATCCTGTCCTGGCTTATCATTTGGGTGTGCCTTACCTGCAAAGACAAACTGCACAGGACGGTTAGGGTTGTTGACGATAGAGTCCAAACGCTCCAAGTTGGTGAACAACAACGCCGCACGCTTATATGTCGCAAAACGACGCGCAAATCCGATTGTCAACACATCTGGCTTCAAACCGCCCATAATGCGAACGATCTGGCTTGGAGAGTCGAAACGTACATTCGACGGATTCTCGTAGCGCGAACGGATATGCTTAATCAAACGGTTCTTAAGGCGCAAACGTGCTGACCACAAATCATCGTCTGGAATATTCTTCGCACCCTGCCAAGCTGGTATGTTGTATGTAGCGCTACGGAAGTCCGCTCCCAAATACTTCTTGTAGAGGTTGTGGAGGTTCGACGCAACCCACGTTGGGTAGTGTACTCCATTTGTAACATATCCGATGTGGAGCTCATTCTTGAAGTATCCTGGCCACATATGTCCCATAATATCCTTCGACACCTCTCCGTGAAGCCACGACACACCATTAACCTCCTGCGACAAGTTGCAGGCCAAAACCGACATTGAGAAACGCTCGTTCTCGTCGTGCAAGTTAACCTTACCAAGGTGGATATACTCCTCCCAAGAGATTCCCAACACACCTGGATAGTGCGACATATACTGACGGATCATATGCTCAGGGAACGCATCGTGTCCCGCTGGAACTGGCGTGTGAGTCGTGAAGAGAGCCGACGAACGTACAACCTCCTTAGCCTCAGCAAACGTAAGACCCTTCTCGCGGATCAACGTGCGCATACGCTCAACACCGATGAATGCTGCGTGACCCTCGTTGCAGTGATATACCTGCTGCTCGATTCCGACAGCCTGGAGCACACGGATACCTCCGATACCCAACAAAATCTCCTGCTTCAAGCGGTTCTCCCAATCTCCTCCATAGAGGTGGTGAGTGATGCAACGATCCTCTGGCAAGTTATCCTCGAAGTCTGTGTCGAGAAGATATAGATCCGTACGACCTACAGGACATCTCCAAACACGTGCGTTCAACGTACGTCCTGGCAATGCAATCTGCACTGTCACCCAGTTACCATTCTCGTCGCGAACCGCAACGATAGGCAACTTGTCAAAATTCTGCGCCTCATACGAAGCCTCCTGCTCACCCTGTGCCGACAACTTCTGTGTGAAGTAACCGTAGCGATACAACAGACCCACAGCAACCATCGGAGTGTTACGATCCGACGCCTCCTTGAGGTAGTCTCCTGCCAAGACACCAAGACCACCCGAGTAGATCTTCAACGACGAGTGTAGACCATACTCCATCGAGAAGTATGCTACAGTAGGCATAGTCTCTAGTGGCTTCTCAACCATATAAGTCTGGAACTCAGCGTAGATACGATCCATCTCAGCCAAGAACATCTCGTCCTGCTCCAACTCGTTCATTCTCGCCAACGAGATGCTATCGAGCAACGCGATTGGGTTACGATACACTGCAACCCAGACAGCTGGGTCGATGTACTCGAACAAGTTACGAGCCTCAGCTGTCCAACACCACCATAGGTTGCGTGACAACTCCTCTAGTGCGTGTAGACGCGTTGGTAGACTCTTCTCTACCAATACACGACCCCACGTAGGTTGATTTACAACCTTTACTCTGTTTACGAATGTCGAATAATCCTCCTGGATAACCGACTCCTCCATTACCGCACGCTGTGTGCGAAGAATTGAATTTGATACTGCCATTGCGTATGCCTCCTCATATTTAACGAATAAATTTTCCCATAATGCTGTTGCTGCCGTCGCCGCAGCTGACTTGCGAATTGCCGTCACACCCTTCTTGTCGAGCTTCGAAAAGCGCAAAATCGACGATACGATACCTGCGATAACCTCGCCATCGTTGTAGTCGTCACGAGGGATAACCCTCACGCCTGCATCCTCATCTTGCGATCCTGCCCAGACACCAAATCCTGCCAACGTCGTTGTGATAGTAGGAATCGAGAACGCCGCAGACTCCAACGGAGTGTAGCCCCAAGGCTCGTAGTACGACGCATAGACCGTAAGATCCATACCTGCCAACAACTCATAATACTCGCAGCCAAAGAGCTCCGTGCGAGGATTCAAGTAGGCTGGCACAAAGACCACCTTAACCTTAGAATCTGCACTCTCAAGGTTCGACCCTGCGATAGTGTTGAGGATTGGATCCCACTGAGGGTTATTAATATAGTGTGTTATGTGTCTGTTCTGCGACTCGTCGAGCGGCGCATTCTTGTCACACATACGAGCTACCAAGTCGCGTCGAGCACCCTGGTCGCCTGCAGGAACCGTGATATAGACCAACACCTCGCGATCCAACTCCGGATTTGCCGCCAACGCTTTCAACGACTCCACAAAGAGGTCGAGACCCTTGTTGCGGAACTCATATCGACCACTTGTGCCGACAATCAACGGATCTTTGCCGAACTTACAGTCAAGCATCGACTCCGCCACGCTAATCATCTTAGCGCGAGCCTCGGCACGCTTGCTCTTAGCCTCAGCACCCTTCCACACGATGTCGTCCTCGAAACCATTGGGCGTCACACAGTCAACACTACGACCAACCAACGAACGACACTCCGCAGCAGTTATCTCGCTGACAGTGAGGAACGCATCGAAGTTATTCGCTGCAGCCTTCTCGATAGAGTGCTTCGCCACAACATTGAACTGACGCGCCAACTCGTCGGCATTGAAGTTCTCCATATTATTATATAGCGGCAACCTGTTACCAGCGATACAACGCCCCATAACAGTGGCGTGCGTAGTGAACAGAGTAGCTACATATGGCGACTTGTCGCGCAAGTAGAGACCGCCCGAAGCAGTCATCCATTCATGAAAATGAGCCGCAACCCTCTTCGATGATGAATAGAAAAGCTCAACATAAGAGGCGATAACGACTCCAGCAGCGTGACCAAAAAGAACAGACTCCACATAGTCCCACTCTCCCGACAACGAATCAACCTGATAGTTGTTCCACAGGCTCTCCAAGATCTCATCCTTTTGTGGAATAAACGTCGTGAAGTCGACAAGAACCACAATTGGGCTACCTGCAATCTTCCATCTACCAACCCTCACTCTCACACCTTCGTTGTAGAGGTTCATCCTCCAGGCTCTCATCAAGTTAAGATCCTCCTCGAACTCCTGATCGCCACTCTCCTGATGGAGATCTGGACCTACCAGAATGTACTTGTCCCCTAACAATCGACCGACAGTCAGCGCTTTCGTAGCAACAACAGTATGGATTCCTCCAACTTTGTTGCAAACCTCCCAACTCACCTCAAAGAGATGATCCAGGTTTTTCATTGAATCGCTCATAAGTTTTTTAATAGTTTTCTAATTAAATATAAATACATCTTATATTGAGAAAGAAATATTTATATTTATAATATTATTAATATATATCAGTTTTGGCACATATTCACACCGCAAAGTTACGGAGAATATCTCTAAAAACAAAGAATTTCTTAAATTTTCTTAAAATTACACTATACAAAAAGAGACTCTATCACTATATCAGAACGCAAAAAATGCTCTGTAGGTATTCTGAGGCTACTATTGTCGATAATTAAATATCCCTGTTGCATCGCCAATTTTGCATCATTTTTTACTCTAACTAACTCATTCTCACCAAATAATTTACTAAATCGTCGCAAATCAAGCCCCTCACAGCACCTAAGCGAGGTCATAATCATCTCATTTCGTCTATTATCAAATGTCAACTCCTCACACTCATATCTCCCCTCGCTCAGAGGCGAAAGCCACTCATCAATCGACTCACGTCCCCAACGCCTCACGCCACCAGCAAAAGAGTGCGCTCCAGCGCCGATACCAAGATACTCCTCGCCACGCCAGTATGCAGAGTTATGTTGCGACCTACAACCTGCGCGCGCATAGTTGGAGATCTCGTAATGCTCATATCCCCCATCCACAAGCCGCCGCCTCACAAGATCGAACTCCTTCTCACTAATATCTTCGTCGACCGCAGAGAACTCACCCCGCTCCACTCGTCGCGCAAATGCTGTCCCGGGCTCAATAGTGAGATGATACGCAGCAATGTGCTCAACATCAAGCTCTAATGCTCGCGCAAGAGAACGATCCAACACCTCCGCACCAAAACCATCTACACCAAAAATGAGGTCAATCGCGATATTGTCAAACCCCACACTGCGCGCATTCTCTATCGCCTCGACAGCCTGCGACGCACTATGGCGACGATTCATAAATCGCAGCTCCACATCGTCAAACGACTGTACGCCAATACTCAACCTGTCGATCCCTGCACGTCGCAACCCCAACAAATACTCCACCGTGAGGTCGTCGGGATTCGCCTCAAACGTCACCTCCGAGAGCTCCGACAGATCGTAGACAGAAGCTATGCGCTCCATAAAAGCCTCCACCTGCCCAACACTAAGTAGCGACGGAGTGCCGCCACCGAAGTAAATGGTCGATAGCTTTGTTGACGACAAAAACTCTCGTTCGCCCACTATCTCCTCCAACATCGCCGCCACAACTTCATCGAGCCTATCGCAGTGGACAGATTTGAAGAAGTCGCAATAACCGCAGAGGCGTCTGCAGAACGGTATGTGAAGATATATTGATGACATTATAACAAATTTATCTAAAATAGTTTGTAAATGCAAATATCTAACAATATAATATTGGAATCAGCCGAAGATTAACTATATTGCGTGCATAATGCAAATATAAAATTATTATGAGGATAAAATCTATCGTACTTTACGCACTATTGTCGATCACACCTGCCGCGGCACAGTATCAACCCAAAGTGCAGGGCGAACTAGTCGAACACAGCTACTACGCACTAGACTACAACGAGAGACACGAACAGGCGAACTGGGTCTACTATCGTCTTACACCCGGTATGTCGAGTGGCGACACAAAGCGCACAAATAACTTCAAAGAGGATCTGTGCGTTAGCAGCGGATCTGCCAAACTCAGCGACTACGTAGGTAGCGGCTACGACAGAGGACATTTGTGCCCTGCTGGCGATATGAACTTCTCGAAAGAGGCTATGAAAGAGAGCTTTATGATGTCGAATATGTCACCACAACTTCCGTCATTCAACCGCGGCATATGGCGTATGTGCGAAATCTATGTCCGTGAATTGGGCTGCGACACACTCTATGTCGTGACGGGTGGCGTCTTTCGAGATTGCGACAAACCGATCGGCGAGAGCGCAGTTACAGTCCCTGGATACTACTACAAAGTGGCGTATCATCCTGGAGGTGAACGTATGTGGGCATTTGTCATCCCTAACAAAGGTAGTAGCAAGAGTGTCGAGGAGTTCCAAACAAGCGTCGACCACGTAGAGGATATTACAGGTATCGACTTCTACCATCAACTAGAAGACGAACTGGAAGCAAGGCTAGAACGTTAGCAACGAGTGTGACAGCTAACAGAGGTACGGGAACTCTTGGGGACTGCGCTCAAGCCGCGCGGCTCACAACAAGTTGTGATTTGCTTATGTTGCACTGTGTTAAGGCTTTGTAATATTGCATATTATAGATTAGCACTTTGAGTTTGTATCGATGGTGTGACGCGTTGAAAGTTTACTTTCATAAAGCGTTACACCTCACTCTTTTGTAGTGCGAAGCACCCCTATAACTGCCGCAACAAAAGGCAAATGCAAGCTTGCTTGCCACCCGCGCGGT
>JBCQTK010000051.1:0-15904 GCA_047178665.1 Rikenellaceae bacterium
AAATGCAAATATTTGGCAAGGGGGGTGGGGGGTGAGATCTCTTTTATTGCATCAATCTGCATAATTTTCCTGCATATGTGGATTTATTTTGCTATCTTTGAATTGTGTAAGCCTTTGTGGGATCGGTGTTTTGTCTATCTTGATTGGGGTTTAACCTTTGCGAACGCACGTAGAGCGCCTGTAACGTCGTTCTGCGAGTTTTTGCGAAAGAGATAGGGGGAGTACAAAGATTTAATATACGCTAAGAATAGAGAGAGGAGGTGAGAATTTTGGGATGTGACTAACAAATAAAATTAAGAGTAAAGAAAAAAACAAACAAATTAAAAAAAACAAACAAATTATGAGGAAATTATTAACTATCATTGGGTGTTGTCTGTTCTTCGCAGCTACCGCAACTGCACAGCGCGTTGGTGTAAAAACCAATTTGTTGGGTTGGGGTGCCTACGGAACGGTCAATGCAGGTATCGAGCCTGCACTGACGCCCTACTTGACCTTTGCGGTGGATGGATACTACAATCCATATACCTATGAGGCAGGAAACTCTTCTAAGTTCTGGGGTGTGCAGCCTGAGCTTCGTTACTGGGTTAAGACCAAGTTTACGGGGGCTTACATCGGCATCAACTCACTCTACTCGAGCTACGATTTCGGAATGAACCTCTATCGCTACGACGGCTGGATGACAGGTGTCGGTGCAGGTATCGGTTACTCCTATCCGTTCGCTAAGAGGTGGCGCGCCACTGCCGGCATCGGCGCAGGTTGGAAACACAAGGAGCACGTTGTGACAAACCTTCCGCAGTATGTCGATCGCGACATCTCCTACCCCTATGGCTTTGACGCTGTTGTGAAGAACTCATTCGGCATCACGAAGGCCGAGATCTCTATTACATTTATTATACGATAATTGCTTTTCGATATGAATATATTTAAGAAAATTACCGCAGCCGCAATCGGATTGTTGCTGTGTTCAGGATTGGAAGCATCGGCAGCTAGCAATGCTACGGAGAGTGTCACTGTCAACAATTTGCAGTCGACTGTCGTTGGTTCTGAGTTGAATATTGTGAACGAGGAGGGTGGTATTGTGCCGATCTCGTTCGTTGTACACGTACCCCACGGCGCGTTCTCGATGGATTGCGCTCGTGTCTACACACCAGTTTTGGTCAATGGCAAGTATCGCAAGGAGTTGCCCGCGATGATCGTTAAGGGTCGTAGCTACGACATCGAGACTACCGACGAGGCTCGCTTCAAGGAGAAGGAGTACGAGGAGGGAGTCTACCACGCGTCGTATGTGAAGCCAATCTTCAAGGGTGTTGACGCACTATATGAGATCGAGCTAGATTTCGAATGCGAGATGCGCGGATCGAAGCTTCAGATCGAGATCGACGAGCAGAACTTCAACAGCGGCATCAAGCAGGGCAAGAGCTGGTGGATGTACACCACAGACACTCCGCTACCTGTGATCGCCACTATCGACGGAGGAGTCGTGGACTACACGAACTTCATCAAGTATGACCAGACTACATTTACATACGAGAACTCGGTGATCGAGGAGACATTTGGCGACAAGTCGGTATTCGTTGTTAAGAGCACGAAGATGATCGGTGACGCGTTCGATGCTCCGTTCAAGGCGATGATGTGCAACGTAGATTCGTTGATTAACGACTGCGGCGTACGCATCAACAGTATGGATGTGGAGGTTACAGCCTCTATCGAGGGACCATACGCGCAGAACGCTAAGTTGGCAGCTGCACGCGAGGCTGTTGTCAAGAAGGCTGTCGAGGGACGCCTACCAAAGTTGTGTAAGAGTGTTGTCACCTATACACACAAGGATGAGAACTGGGACGACTTCGTTGCGTATGCGTCGGACAAGGAGTTCTTCGAGGGCGAAGTGTCGCAGATCATCAAGTTCACCGACGATTACGACGAGCGCGAGATGATGCTTATGGCTACCCCATACCGCAAGGAGATCCTCGAGATCTGCCAAAATCAGCGCAACTGCCGCATCGCTGTGGGTTACACGACGACGACAGCAAAGCGCAACTGCGCAGGCTTCGTGTTGGTCGACGACATCAACGAGATGGAGGATGAGACTATCGAGGTTGACGGATGCGACCTAATGGTATGCAACAAGATGGTCGAGTTGATGAAGGATGGCGAGTACTTCAAGGCGTATCGCGTCTATCAGCAGATCGAGGGAGATGTGTCGCCCACAATGGCGAACAACATCGGAGTGTTGATGACATTCATCGGCGACTACCCAATGGCGAAGCACTACTTCGACAAGGCAGAGGGCGTTAAGTGCGTAGAGTACAACGTCGCGATGATGTATATGGCAGCTAAGGATTACGCTGCAGCATCGGAGGCTTTTGGCGACAAGGTGTGCACACACTCTATCGTAGCTAACATCGCTGCGAAGAACTACCAGCGCGCAATCGAGTTGACTCTTGCCGACAAGAAGGAGTGCTGCAAGGCAAAGAAGTGTTGCTCGGTCAAGTATGTAGAGAGCCCAGTGAAGTGCGAGAAGGTTACGCCAGAGTGCGACAAGGAGAGCAAGGCGTTCTACACCTACCTACGCGCGATAGCTTACACCTACGAGTTGAACGACAAGATGGCGATCTTCGCATTGCGTCAGGCGTTTGAGCTCGATCCATCGTTGAAGTTGTTGGCGATGAATCAGGCGGAGTTCGTTCCATTGCGTGATGTCAAGTCGTTCAAAAAGATTATAAAGATTGTAAACTTCTAAAAATCAAGACATACTATGAATATGAGTTTAATATTAAAGCGAACAGCTCAATATGTTCTGCCGGCCGTTATGTTGTTGGTGGGGTGTAGTGAGCAGGAGCCAGACTCGATCTCTGTTGTAGACGAGAGTGGCGAGGCGATCACGATAATGTATGCAACACCGACAGCAGGTTTCTACAATGTAAATGTTGTGGCGAATGATTGGACGGTTGCGAGCAGCGCCGAGTGGTGTATTCCGCAGAAGGATTTTGGCTACTCGAGTGAGTCATTGGAGTTCTATGTGGCGGATTTTGAGGATAATAGTTCGGCACGCACGGCGTTCTTGACCTTTGTGTCTGGAATGGCGTCGCAGACTATTATGGTTGTTCAGGAGAGCAGCGACAACTTTGTAAATCTCTTCCCAAGCGAGGCGGCGATCGACTACAAGTCGCAGGATGTGAAGGTGACAGTGGCGTCGAACTTCGAGAACTGGAAAGTCACCTCTACCTCGTCGTGGGCTAAGGCTACGGCAAACGTAGATGGCGGTTACTTCACCATCGCAGCCGAGGAGAACGAGGCGGAGGAGGAGCGCTCAGCTACTATCTACGTAACGTTCGACAGCACGGGCGCCGACGTATCGGGCACAACCTCTGCGGAGTTTGTGTTGACACAGTCGGGACGCAGCTCAGCTACGCTAGATCTTAATCTATATAGTTATACGTTCCCAGTAACGACTGAGTCGGTTGATGTAGAGGCAACTACAACGCTCTACAAACCAACGTATGCGGTATCGAGCTCGGATGATTCTTGGTGTACAGTGTCAGATGACGCTGCTGCAACATTCACTATCACAGCCGTTGAAAACAAAGCCTCAGCGAGCCGCACAGCCGTTGTAACTGTTATCGCGACATCGGAGGATGGAACGAGCGAGTTGATGAAGACAATCGAGGTTACGCAGGATGGTGTTGACACTCCATACGTAACGTTCACTGCGCTCGACTACTACTACACTTGCGCGGCGGTGACAGACGAGGAGATCTCGTTCACCTACAACGCTGGCACTTTGTCTGTCAGCTCTACAGGATGTGTAGTGTCACCAGATGTAACGACGACACCAGGAACTCTCAAGTTCAGTCTCGCTGCAAATGCCTCTACAACTGCAACGCAGGGTACAATCACCGTCACCCTCACAACCGCAGGTGGCGAGACAGCCTCTGAGACTATCACCATCTACCAGGAGGGATACGAGAAGTTGGATCTTTCGCTCTCGATCTCTGAGGCTACTATCGCAGCGGACGGGTCGGAGAGTGTGACTGTGTCGGCTACTTCGTCAACAGGTACTTCGTCAACAGTAGCTTGGGAGTGCACGACAGCGAAGTCTTTCACGACTCCAGCAGCTTCGACAACGTTTACATTCGATGCAAACACATCGACAACTGCGGATATAGTACACACTATCACTGCAACGCTCTCAGAGAACGGACAGGAGATTGTTAAGACCGTAACCGTGACTCAGTTGAAGGCAGATGATGTGATCGTAGGATATACGTTGTCGGTTGATGCTCAGGCGTCGCAGACAACTATAGGTCTTGCAGGTGGCGCAGTTGCTCTTGAGGCAAATAGCAACGACGCAGATGCAGTTGTAACTTGGACGTGCTCAGATAGCTCTGTTACTATAGCAGCCGGCACCTTAACAACTGTAACGATCCCATCGTTGGCATCGGGAACAGAGACCTACACTATCACGGCGACAGCAACGGATAGTGATGGTACGACTGCGACAGATACAATAGCAATCGTTCAGCAGGGAAACTAGTACAAAGCAACTCTTAATTCGAAAAATTTAAGATAATATGAAAGGAAAAAATATAATGATTCAGTCGTTGCTTTGGCTATGCGCATTGTGCGTGAGCTTTGTGACGGGCTGTATTCACGACGGGATCGATGCAGCGTTGACCGTCGACAGCAAGATTGTGAGTGTTGACGCGCGTGCGAACTACGTGTCATACACAGTCACAGCCAACACTGATTGGACGATTGCGAGCAATGAGGATTGGTGCACCCCCAATGTAGAGGGTGGAATCGGAACTACGACTATCTACTTGTCGATCGAGGCAAACGACTCGTCGATCAAGCGTGAGGCTATTTTGTCGCTCGTATGTGGCGGCAAGACTACGACAGTGACTATTATGCAGGGTGCGTTGGCAGCCGAGATGGCAGTTGCGCCAGGCGAGATCGAGATCGACTACTCTGCGCAGGATGTTCAGATCGCGGTTATGTCGAACGTGTCGTGGATAGTCTCTACGGATGGAGCTGATCTAATCTCTAGCTACACTCCGAGCGGATCAGACAATGGCATCATCACTATTCAGTGTCTTGAGAACACGACTTATACGACTCGCACAGGCACAATCATCGTGTCGAACAGCGACAAGACTCTAGTTGAGCAGGTGACAATCACGCAGCTCGCAGCAGGACTTCCTACCCTCGCATTGTCGCAGGAGGCATTGAGCTTCGACAACTTGGCGAGCACACAGAGTGTAGCGTTGTCGAGCAACATCGACTCTGGCGACATCACAGTATCGTCTGACTTCAGCTGGTGCACACCATCTGTAAACGCCACAACTGGCAACATCGACGTCGATGTAGCACAGAACTCTACGTCTTTGAGCCGTTCGGCAATCGTTATGGTGTCGGGTATTGTAGATGGCGAGAGTGTTTCGGCACAGATCGTTGTGTCGCAGGCAGGAGTTGGTTATCCCGTTCTCTACCTTGTAAACAGCTCGCTCGATGTTGCGCAGGCAGGTCAGAGCAACATCATCATCCGCTATGCGTCGGAGAATGTAACCGACGTAACTATCTCTAGCTACGACTCGTTCATCACTGTTAACGCTGATGACACTATCACACTCTCGGAGAACACCTCAAAAGAGTCTCTCGTAGGTACTATCGCATTGATGGCGACTAACGCGTCGGGCAACGAGAGCTACTACTATGTAACTGTTACACAGGCAGGTGTTGGCACTCCCGACATCCAGACTACTCCGTCGTCTATCACGTTGTCGGCGTATGCAGGCTCTGCATCGTTCTACTCGGTTGTCAGCAACCCATCAGTTAAATTTAGCGATGCAACCTCTTCAGCTTCGTGGTTGAACAACTTTGTAAAGTCAGGCGGCTCGTCGGACGACAACCTAGCATTTACCTATAGCTACGACGCCAACGCCTCTTCTGCAGCACGCACAGGCTACATTTCGTTGGAGTACACTGTTGGCGACCAGAACGTGTTCAAGACTATCCAGGTTACGCAGAACGGACTTGGTGCCCCTGCGATCTCTACTCTCGAGAGTGTATATTTGTTGACCGATCAGGAGTCTCACACACAGTCGTTGTGGTTGAGTGATGGCGATGACACAGGTGTCGAGTACACTATATATGTAACCTCTAACGACAGCGACGTAGTAGGTTCGTCTGTAGGATGGTTGAGCGCTTCGGTTGATAGCTCAGCAAAGACGTTGACCCTCACTTCGACTATCAACACAGCCTCTGAGTCTCGCTCAGGTGTTGTGACGCTTATCGCCACACGCGACAATGCGCAGACCATCGTCAACATCGACGTAACACAGGCAGGACACCTCTCTGCAGGTATCTCGGGACTCGATCAGGAGATCTACGTAGACTCACGCGGTTACACTACATCTGTACCATACTACTTCAGCGCTCTCAACGACTCTGAGGTGACAGTAGTGAATGTAAGCAACGATACGATGGTGACATCTCCAGTAAAGGATGCCATCCTCAACGAGAAGATGGATCTCACAGTCGCAGCCTACGACGGCAGCCTCGGTGCGTTCCGCGAGTGCATCATCACCTTGTCGGCAAACAACGGCAACAGTGTCGTTGAGTACTACGACATATTGGTTCGCCAGTACGAGCCCGACGCAGCAATAGCAGATGTGCCAGAGTTGCTCGAGTTGGAGTATGACAACATTGTGGCAAACACCGTTCAGCTAGACCTATATAATGATGCAACCATCAAGGATGCATCTGCAGACGTAACAGTTGTATTGGCTGACGGCACTAAGCTAGTGGGTACAAACACTCCAGCCTCTGGAACTATCACCTCGACAGCCTTTGCCGCTGCATCTGGCGACACCTCTTGGTTGACAGTCGGCGTAACCCCAGCAGGTCTTATCACCTACACTGCCCTGAAGTACGACGGAGTGGATGGTGACACACGTACTGCGACGATCTCTGTGACAGTAACGAACACCAACTACAACACTGCGACCTACTTCATCAATGTTGTTCAGTACGCACCACGCGCGACGACTATCACCGCTGCGTCAGAGGTATCTGTTCTTGCACCAATAACCTCAGCCACTGTTAAATACACCACCACTGGCGATGGCGACATCACAGTCACTCCATCGGAGGAGGCAGATTGGATCACAGCCGTAAGCCCAACGCCTTCTGCAACAGCCGTTGCAGGTTCAGCTTCGTTCACATTCACGTTGAACGCTAATCCATATAGCGTATCTCGTTCGGCAGTTGTAACTCTCACTGCTAAGGGCGACGACAACACTACTGTGGCGACAACTGTAACAATCACGCAGGCAGGTACGGGCGACGCAATGATCGAGCTTCCGAGCGACATTATGGTTGGCTACGAGCTTGCTACAGCGAACTCAGACAATGGCGGTTCTATCACCCCAGGACTCAGCGAGTCTACTACTGTCACCTCTGTATCTGATGATGCTGATTGGTTGTCTGCGTCAGAGAACTCTTCAACAGCAAATCAGATCGACTATAGTGTAACCACAGCCTACGACGGAGCGGATGGCGACGAGCGCTATGCGACTATCACAGTTGTGTCAGAGAACTCGACTACAGGTCAGGAGTCAACAAACTACATCACTGTGACACAGACTGCACCGATGGCGACAAGCATCACAGGTCCAACGAACCAGACTGTGGCAGCGCTCTATTCTGATGCGACAGGATTCAACTCTACAGAGAACATCGCTGCAACAATCAACTTTGTTGTTAACGGAGACAATAATAGCACCGCGGGTGCCATTGATTGGGCGAAAGCCGACATCGACGTTGCGGTAGACGTAGATTGGATTCTCGATTCATCAAAGGCAGCAATCTCAGGATCTGTCGACGCGACAGCGATCGACGCTGCAGGCACAAATGGATCTGTTGATTTGTACTTCAAACCCAACACAGCTGCGGCATCACGCGAGGCTCAGATTGTGATCACAGCAACAGGCGACCACGCAGAGTCGGCAACGATCTACGTGACAGTCACACAGCTAGGGCTTGACGCTCCGACTGCGACATTCTCGTCGGGCGACTACATCTCGGCTAACTACGCTGCGATGGCTGCGGCTACGATAAATGTAGACCTTGGCGATGGCGACACTATCGTTAGTGTGACAGACACCGACACAAGTAATGCTTGGTTGACAACAAATTGGACAAGTGGAGACGAGGATTTCACCTACGAGCTCAAGGAGTACGACGGCTCAGCAGGTGCAACTCGCACCGCGACCATCGAGGTTGTAGTACAGAACGAGGGTAAGGACACAGAGGTGACATACTACATCACCGTAGTGCAGAACGCACCAAAGGTAATGACCGTGTCGGCATCTCCTATCTACAACTACAATGCTGTGGTTGAGTCAACAACAGGAACAGCGGAGGATTTCACAATCGCATTGTCACTACTTGGTGATCTCACAGGCACTGACACTGCAGCGACCTACACAGCCTCAATCGCAACTGACGACAACGGCACTTGGGCAACTGTAGACCACACATCTGCAGCATCGGGCAACCTAACCCTCTCGTTGAATGACAACCCATACTCTGAGGAGCGCACCGCGATCATCACGATCACGACAGATAATGGTGCATACTACCAGCCAACAGTGTCGTACATCGAGATTGTACAGGCAGGTACTGGCGACGAGTTGATCGACGTTCAGGGCACTCTCTTGTTGGGTTACGCGGAGATCGCGGAGGCTGCGAAGGTTACTGTCGCCCCAACACTCAGCGAGGATACGACTATCTCAGTTAGCGACGACGCCGATTGGTTGACAACAGCCGATACTGCGACGACAAACAACGAAACATTCACCTACACAGCCTCAGCCAACAAGACCGCTGAGCCACGCACTGCAGTTATCACGATTGTAGCGACCAACTCGGAGAATGGACACACAGGCAACGCCTACATCTACGTGACGCAGGCAGCTCCTGAGGCTCCATCGATCGTTGCACCAGCAATCGTTACGGTAGATGCTTATGGAGCAACGACTTCGGATGAGGCTACCAAGACATTCTACTATACTTATGATGGCGATGGTACTGTTTCGGCAAGTAATATAACACCTCCATCTGGCTCAATCTTCGCTTCAGCAACCACCTCAACAGTAGGTGAGGTAGCTCTAGTTGTGATACCGAACCTCAGCGCCGAGTCACGCACCGAGACGATCACTATCGAGCTCACAAGCACTGTATCCGACGAGAAGGCATACGCCTACGTAGAGGTAGTGCAGGCAGGTGTAGGCTCGCCAGTCATCGACTTCGCCTCTGACCTTGTTCAGTACGACTACAAGGACACTACATCGGGCTCTATGAGCTACACCCTCAGCGATGGTGCGGAGGTGACAGCTGCATCTGCGTCAACTCTTGCGACGTGGATCAATGTCACTTTGGGCACAGGAAGCCCACTCGCCTACACAGTAGACGCATACGACGGAGCGGCAGGATCAACTCGCACAGGCACGATCGACGTAACTGTAGAGAACGATAGCAACTCTCTAGTCTACAGCCTAACGATCGTCCAGACAGCGCCACTTTCGCCATCTATCACGATCCAGGGCAGCGCTACGATCGGTCAGGCAGATGCTAGCACTGTTGATGTTGACTACACGCTCACAGGAGATACTGCAACTGCGTTGAGTCTCGCGACTCCATCGATCACCTACGCCGACGCCAGCGGTTGGTTAACAGCGACAGCAGCAGGTGGCAAGTTGACCCTCGAAGCGTCAGCAGAGAACACCGCGACAACATCGCGCAGTGCGACTGTCAAGTTGACAACTGTCGACCACGCGACTGCGACCGCTGCCGTAGAGTACATCACGGTGACACAGCTCGGTCTCGACTCGCCCAAGGCTACGTTCACGTCGATGGCGTACGACGTAGATTATAAGGGTGCGACCTACGCAGACGCAATATCGTCAATGTCGAGCGACGCCAAGTTAGTAAGTGTGACGTCGAGCAACCCCTCTATGATTGCTGATCCATCGATCACGGCAGGCACAGACACCGACTTCGACTTCACTGTCAAGGAGAACACCACTGCCGAGACTCGCACAGCCTACTTGACAGTAGTAGTAGACAACTACGACAGCAGCAACGCACAGGTTAACGACGAAGTCACCTACGTTATCACAGTGACACAGACAGGGGCAGCCCCATTGACGTTGGATGTTATTGAGGCAATCTCTGTAGATGCTGCAGCTACTTCGGCTACACTCTACTACACGTCGAATGGCGATGTGGCATCTGCTGCAACGACCTTCTCGGATGGCGTAGCAGTTAGCGCAGGCACAGACGCATCGGGCACTATCTCTGTTTCGTTCGTTGCCAACACATCGAGTGCCTCGCGCACGGCGGTTGTAGCGGTGACAGCGACGAGCACGACCAACACAGATACGACTACGGAGTATGTAACGATCACGCAGAGGGGCACAGGTTCACCGCTCCTCACTGTCGGGACTACCCTTTCGGTTGACCCTGCAGGAGAGACTACAGATACCACTATCGGTAGCACGGTGGCTTCGAACGTAACCCTCGATGTTGTATCGAACGCAACGTGGTTGACTATCACCGACTCTGCAGCGTTGGTTTACACAGCGACAACCTACGACGGCACAGATGGCGACACACGCTACGCAACGATCACAGTCACAGCGACCGACTCCTCTACAGGAGCGGTCGAGGTGACGAACATCACCGTGTCGCAGAACGCCCCAGCCAAGACCACTATCACAGCGACCTCTAGCGTCACTGCGGCGGCAGCGGCAGGTGATGTCACTGCGACCTACACAACTACAGGTAGCAACGTGAGTGTCACACCTACGTACGACGGCACAATTGTCACAGGAGTATCGA
The DNA here is from genome assembly GCA_047178665.1 of Rikenellaceae bacterium. Lineage (GTDB taxonomy): Bacteria > Bacteroidota > Bacteroidia > Bacteroidales > Rikenellaceae > Alistipes. The sequence continues at coordinate 10,903 of JBCQTK010000051.1, forward strand.
CCGACCCAGCAACTGGCGAGGTGACAATCACGGTCGCTGAGAACACATCTCCGGACGCTCGTTCTGCGACTGTCACCCTCACAGCCGATGGCGACCACGCCGACAACGCAGTAGCCTACATCTCTGTCAACCAGGTTGGAGCAGGTACGCCAACTGTAACGTTCGCGGAGGATGTTGTCACCTACAATGCTGGCGTTCAAACTGGCGTCTCTGTAACGCCTACGCTCAGCGCAGGTGCGGAGATCACGAATGTCACTGCTGCAGCGGGCTGGATCACTATTGACAACAAAACGACAACCGATTTCACCTACGATCTCGCAGCCTACACAGGCACTGAGGGGGCATCTCGCAGCGGCACTATCACTGTTGAGGTGACAAGTGGCACAACCACTGCGACCTACAACCTCACGATTGTTCAGGTGCAGCCGATTTTGTTGGACATCACCTACGATAGTGCGAGCTTGCCGAACTTATCGGGCTTAGGAGGGAAAGAGACTCTTACATACTCTTCGACTAACTGCACACCATCTAACATCACTATTACATCTACATACACAGCTGGATTGGTTGACTATCACGGACGACGGAAACGGCAATCTGACACTCACAGCAACGACGAACTCAACATCGAGTACGCGTAGTGTGGTAGTTACGTTTAGTGCAACGGCTTCAGGCTTTGACTCTCCTGCAGATACGAGAATCACGATTACGCAGGATGCAATTACGTTGACTAATAATTATTTGGCAGAAGTCACAGCGAGTACTACATACGCAAGTAGTCCAACTTTTGCTACCACAGGGTCGAACACATCTTATGCAGAGCTAACACCATCATCAGCATACACTGAGGGTACAGACTACACTATTGGGTACTCTTTACCTAGCGGCACTGATAGTTACCTATCGCTAGCAGATAGCAATGTACGTTCGATTGATGGTACACCAAAGTATGTTCTTTTCGACATCGACGCATACGCTACTGCAGGTTTGCTCACAAGCTCTGACACATCTGTATCGTTTGATGTGACGATTGAGACATATGTTAATGGTGACTTTTATGACACGCAAACTGTGTCAGTCACATTCGCTGTGCCAACGTTCGCGACATACTTTGCTAGTCTCAATGAGCAGTTTGTAACTTATATTGCTACAGGTACTATCGATTATGATTGGGGACTTGGTGATGACTCGGTTGATGCTGCTTATGACTTGATGTTTAATAGTACAAATTACAGCATCTTGCAAGAATATATGAAGTATGCTACTTGGAGCAATTATTCTTCTAGTAATTATTCATATTTATCGTATGACGGAACAACTGTTACTTATGATGGAACATATATAGGTGAGAGCAATCCACATGATACTACTGGCTTAATCTTTAAGTTCGTCATTAATGGTGTCACATTTAAGACTAGCTCTCTCGGTATAACTGTCTCGAATCCAATTAAGTTGGACAAGACGATTACGGTAGCGAAAGGTTCGTCTACTGATTACATTGGATATGGCACTAATGCGAATTCATTCGATATAGACTTTACGGAGAAAACTATTGAAGTCGATGGTTCAACATACGACCTGACAACATCGGAGTATTCGGATAATACGACACTTTGGGATAGCGCAAGTAACACGTTGACACTCTATTTGTGTACAACAAGTGGTACTCTAGGCTCAGCATACCAGAATGGGTACAATTATGGCGCAACGGCTACCTTTACAGAGACCTCTGTCGCGTCTCTAGCTACACAAACTATAACGACAGATGTCACCTTTACTAATATCTCAAATATGTATAACACGAATAACTCTAGTATAGGTACAAGCCCAGCTGACACCTATTTAGGTATGGCTTACTCATCGGTAAATGATTATGTATATACATTCTACTCGAATGGTAAACCAGATAATGACGCAACGTACACTATGTCGGTTGCATACAAAGACGGAAGCACATTCAACGTTAAGTTTGTAGGTATAGGCTCTAGTAGGATGCCAAATATGATTCCTTCTAGTGCAAAATAGTAAGGCAAAAGACCCTAATCCGACGAGAGGTCGCTCCACCAATGCGTGGGGCGACCTCTCTCGCTTTTTCGTAGGCTGCAACGCGACTTTCGTCGGGCGGAGGGGCGATTTGTCGAAAAAAAATTGTACATTTGCCTAAACCCACCCAAACAACTCAGGATGAAAAATATAACACTCGCAATATGTGCCGCTGCAGTGACGGCAATAGCGACAGCAACAGCGGCGACAGAGACGCACGACGACTCGCAATACAGATCGTTCGCACTCAAACAGATGATAAAGTTCTACGAATCGGGGATAGACGAAAAACTATACCTCGCGACAGACAAACCATACTTCAGCGCAGGCGAACAGATATGGTGCAAACCAATCCTGCGAAACGCAATAACCCACGCACCGCTCGAACTATCCAACTTCGTCTACGTCGAGCTGGTCGACAGACGCAGCGAGCTCGTGCAGCGTGTCAAGATACGCCGCGACTCGACAGGGTTCGACGGATACATAAACCTCGATCCTAAACTCGAGCCTGGCGACTACACACTTCGCGCATATACACGATGGATGCTCAACAAAAACGAAGAGTTCCTATTCGCAAAACAGATCGAGATAGTATCGCCAATACCACAATCAGACACAGCCACAGAGACTCCCGCAAAAGAGTCAAAACGAAACGCACAGCAGACAAAAAAAAGCACACAGAGTGACACTCCACAACAGTTCGACCTGCAGTTTATGCCCGAGGGCGGCGCACTCCTCGCAGGTGGGTCGCAGATAGTCGCACTCAAAGCGATAGCAGACGACGGACTATCGGTAGAGGTCGAGGGCGAAATACACGGCGCAGAGGGTGACATAATCACAACATTCGCGTCGCAGCACAACGGAATGGGTATAACAACACTTTTCGTCGACCCATCGCAAAAATACACCGCCACAGCCTGGAGAGTAGACGACCCAACAAACAAAAAAATGTTCGACCTGCCTGCAGTAGATACAATCGGCGCAGTCGTGACAACTTCGATGACACAGCAAAAACTGCTGTTCAAACCGCGCGCGTCGCACCCTCAGTTGCTCGACAACGCACACTTCATAATCCACGCACACGGCAAAATAGTCTCTATAAACAGACTCCGCGGCGAGGCAACCTGCACAATACCCATCGACCAACTATTCGACGGAGTCAACGTAGTGTCGCTAGTCAACAACGAAAACAAAATAGTATCGGAGAGGGTCGTTTTCAAATACCCAAACACCACCCCACAACTCAAATTCGAAACAGACAAGAAAAACTACAAGGCGCGCGAAAAAGTTAAACTCACAATAGCTCGCGACATCGACTCACTCGAAATTCCACACGGCGAGTTCGCAGTGGCTGTCACAGACAACAGCGCAGTGCAGTTCGACCCCGACGCCGACAACATAGTGTCGTCGCTGCTCCTCACATCCGAAATTGTCGGTAACGTCGAAAAACCTGCGCAGTACTTCGACACCGCAGATCGCCGCAGCGCAGCTTACAACCTCGACCTCCTCCTCAAAACACAGGCGTGGAGACGATACAGCATAGAGGAGATACTCACCGACAACATAAAAAAGACGGACTACAGTTATGAGACCGAGGCGGAGATAACAGGTAACGTAAAAGGATTCTTCGGAAACGACGCCCGAAAACCAAAAATATATATCCTCTGCAACAAACCATCGCTCTTCGACGTGTTCGACCTCGACGAGACAAGCAAGTTTCGACTCGTCGGACTCGACATACCCGACTCAACCACATACGTCGTGCAGGCGCGTGGAAAACGCGGCGGCAGCGCACTATCGCTAACAATAGATCCAGACCCATTCGCAACACCAAAATCGAGCGTCCTCCGCCGCGAAGAGATGCAGCAGTCGTATGTACCAATGGCATTCGTCAACCAGAGCCAAGACAAATTCTTCTACGAGGGGGGTATGAATATGATAAACCTCGAAGCGGTATCTGTCACAACAACAAAGGAGGAGGCTAGCGGTATCAGCGCATTCGCGTCGCACTCCACAACTCGCGACGACCTCGAAGCGATGGGTTCAATCGACCTCGCTACACTCATACAGTCGTACCCTAGTATGTCGGTCTCGACAGAGGGGGTCACATATCGAGGTAGCACATCGTTCGCACGATTCATCGTCGACGATATGTATATGGAGTATGAGGATCTTACATATATGACAACCGCCGACATAGAACAGATCGAATTCCTCGACTCAACAGCCGCAGTGATGTACAGCGACGCAAGCGGCGGAATATTCGTCATAACACTCCGAAAAGGCGCTACAGTAAGCAGCGACATAACACCACTCAACATAGCAAACGTCGCAAAACTCGGGTATCAACGACACGCAACACTATATCAACCAAACTACGAGGTCGAGTCGCTCCGCAAAAACCTGCCGCCAGACTACAGAACAACAATTTACTGGAACGGCGCCGCTCAACCAAACAGCGACGGCGAGATCTACGTAGAGTTCTTCACAGCCGACAAACCGACAGACTACACTGTCACAATCGAGGGTGTGTGCGACAACGGCGAGATATATAGAGCAACATCTACAATCGAACGAAAGTAACTCTCTCTATCAACAAAAAAAGAGCCGTCGGCAATTGAATGCTGACGGCTCCTTGCTGGTGGGCCCAGAGGGGTATGATCCCACGACCTTCGGATTATGAGTCCGCTGCTCTAACCAACTGAGCTATAGGCCCAAAACTATACGTGGCTCAATACGTAGCTCGTAAAGTGTCACAAATTTAGAGAAAAAATGAGACTTCTCCAAATTTTTTGGGGTAATTTTTTGGGGAGGTGTGAAAATAGGGGGTCTGCGCTTACGCCGCGCGGGTAGGAGTGTTCGGAAGATTGAAAATGGTCAATTTTTGAGCCTGTGCCGCTAATGTAAATCGGTGTTCTACGTCATATGGCAAGGGTTGATTTTTTTTAATAGACTCGAT
>JBCQTK010000052.1:0-15642 GCA_047178665.1 Rikenellaceae bacterium
GATCTCGGTGTCGCGGAATCGTCCTAGCTTGTAGTAACTTACGTAGAGGTCGAGCTCCTCGATCGTCTGACGAATGATCGAACTCGACCGCAGCACGTGAAGCTCGTTGTCGATGGTGCTGATGCTCGATACTACACCTAGGCTCTCTAGCGACTCCTTTGTGCTCTTCTCGTCGTTGAGCAGGATCGACGACGTAACTTTGTAGATCGGTGTTTCGCGCTGCAGCGTATACCACGCAACAGCAACACAGAACACGATGGATGCCACGAACCACACCCAGTTGTGGAGGCAGCTCACAACTAGCCCCACTATGTCGTAACCATTGTTGTAACCATCGTCGGAGCGGCGACGCTCGTCGTTGTTGTCAAAATACTCTCTCATATATTTATCTACATTATAAAGGCTAGTACGAAGCTGGCGATCGAGATTAGTGCGCTGGTGAAGGTGATCCAGATGGTCGAGGATGCAGTGATTGCCGAGGTGTTAGCCTTCGACTTGTTTGCCTCGACATAGACTACGTCGTTCTGCTGAAGATAGTAGTACTCGGAGTCGATGACGTCGCTATCCTGCAGGTTGAGTATGACAATTTTCGACCGACCATTGGGTAGCTCTCTCACGACCTTCACTCTGTCGCGTACGCCGTAGAGTGTCATATCGCCAGCCAACGCGAGCGCCTCGAATATGTTGATCTGCTCAGTCAACACCTCTATAACCCCTGGCGTCACCACCTCACCAAGAACCGACACCTGAAAGTTGATGATGCGGATACGTACTACTGGGCGCTCCTTGAGGTAGGGCGAGAGGCTCTCGCGTACCAAGTTCGACGCCTCAATGTTGGTGAGTCCCATAACCTGCAGCTTCCCCACTATCGGGAAGTCGATGTTGCCGTCGGCGTCGACAAGGTAGCCGTAGATACGCTCCTGAACACTATTGTTGGTGTTGATGGAACTCTGTGAGGTGTTGAGGTTGAAGGGCTCTGCCCCCTTGGGGTTGCTCGTGCTGATCTCGATCGAGAGCAGGTCGTTGGGCTTTATCTCTAACTCCTTCTGGTCGCGCTGCGCAGTTGGTGGGGCGTAGAGATCTGCGTTCGATAGGTAGGGGATCTTCTTGTAGGCAGTGCAGCAGTTTAGTAGTGCTATCGTCGCAACAGATGCTAGGGTGATGAGTAATCGATTTGTCATTTGTCGTTGTTAGATTTTTTTTATTGGGTGGTGCGACTCTCTCGCTAGTAGGCGTGTTCGTCGCCCGATACGAACATCTTGTAGATCGTTTTGTAGATTATCAGCAGGTCGAGTGTGAATGTCCAGTGCTCCATATACCATATATCGGCACGTATGCGACCCTCCATATCGCGTAGCTCGCGGGTCTCGCCACGATAGCCCGTCACCTGTGCCCACCCCGTCACGCCTGGCTTCACGTAGTGGCGAACCATATAGGTGTCGATCAGGTGTGAATACTCCTTCGTGTGGCGCAACATATGGGGGCGTGGCCCGACAACCGACATATCGCCACGCAGCACATTGATAAATTGTGGCAGCTCGTCGATGTTGTGTCTGCGCATAAAGTCGCCAACTGCAGTCTTGCGTGTGTCACATTCGCTCGTCTGCAGATCGTCCGACGCGCTATTCTCCCTCATCGACCGAAACTTGTAGCACCAAAACTCAACGCCATTGATGCCGTGGCGCCGCTGTCGAAAGAGAACTCCTCCACGAGACGTGAGCTTTATGAGTGTCCCAAACACAACGTAGACAATCGGAAAGAGAGTCAGCAGAATGAGAGACGAGAAGAGTATGTCGAACGTGCGCTTCAAAATCCGATTGTCCACCTTCGAGAGTGGTTCGGTGCGGATGCTCAGAATAGGGGTCTCGCCGAACATCTCCAACGAGACGCGTCGCTGAAGGTAGTTGCGGAGGTTCGGCACACTGTAGTAGCGCACCAGGTGGCGCTCGCAGTAGAGGATGATCGGCGCGATGTCTCTGCTCATCGACGAGGGTAGCGAGCAGTAGAGAGCATCAATCCTATTGCTCGATAGGTAGCCCACAACGTCGCTCGGAGTGCCGAGATAGGTGGATGGGAAGCTGTCGCTACGATCAATATCGAAGTAACCCACCACAACGAAACCGCGACTCTTGCTCCTCATCATCTCGGCGTAGAGCTCCGTCATATTTGCCGAAATACCAACATAGAGCACTCGGCAACTGTTGCGACCCCGCATACGCAGACCATTCACTATGCTGCGACACAGAAGGCGAAACACCACAAACGACACAACAACAGCAATGAAGAACGACATATAGAACCAGTAGCTGTAGTAGACAATCTCAAGGACTGCCAGCACCGATAGCCATATAAAGACGAACCTAACGATGTTGCCAAACTGTACGCTCACAATCTGGTCGCTCCGAACGCTACGCCCAAAGAGTACCTCGTGGCTGTTGCTCAGTAGTACACTGAGCAGATAGGAGAGAGTGATAAAGATATACTCCAACCGTATGGAGGAGGTGGAGGAGGTGCCGCTAAGGTGTAGAAAGAGGTAGAACAGAAGATTGAGGATCGCTATCTCTCCCAATATTACTAGCCACCTAGCCAGGTTACTGCTGTCGTTAGCTCGATTCATTGTCGCAATTGGTTAGATCATATTTTTTTCGGGTATGGGCACTGCGACCCTATTGTTTGTGTTGGTGCAAAGTGTAGTAAATCAGAGGTTTGTGTTGGTGTTGTGCGGTTCGATCCATCGTCGGTCGGAGGATTGCTGCTCGACAAATATAGAGGATTAAAATTAATATTAAAACTCTTTTGCGCAAATGCAACCGATTGGATTATATATATTTACGAACGTGTTATTTTGGTCGATTATACACAAAGAGGGAGCGACCTGATCTGGTCGCTCCCTCTTTGTCTGTTGTTGTTGTGATATTTACTTCGCCTGATACCTCTTCTGTTTCGTCGTCACGCGCTCTATGTAGTTGCGTGTCTCTTCGTAGGGTAGGTTTTTGCGTAGGTAGCTGTAGAGCTCGTTGTAGCCCATTGAGTTGATCTTCGAGATAGATTTGTAGACATTGGTGTGACCAACCATTGCGCGGCTGACATTGCCAGCTCCCGTGTTGTAGGCGGCGATAACGCAAAGTTCTCGGCTCTCTGGGTCGCTTACGCCCGAGAAGTAGCGGTTCGCGAGCAGATGTAGATAGCCTGCTCCGATCTCTACATTTTTAGCTGCCTGATAGAGATACTCCTTGCTCAGGATCTTGTCTACGCCGTAGAGGTATTTGTAGACATCGTGACCTGCATACTTAGGCACAATCTGCATAAGTCCGTAGGCTGGAATGTGGGAGGTCGCGGTGGGGTTGAAGTACGACTCCGTCTCCATCACCGCGAAGATTAGAGATGGAGAGAGGTTGAAGCGCTCGGCATTGGCGATAACATCACTCTCATAGCGTTTTGCGAGGTCGCTCAAGTAACCAACTTTCAGGTTGCTCTTCACGCTCACAACCTTGCGCTCACCTGCCGATGTCTCAACCTTCGTGATCTCGCAGCTGTTGGTGGTTGGAGGTGTAGTTGCTGCGGTAGTTTTAGTAGCTGTGGTTGCTGCGGTAGTTGTTGGGGTCTCCTCGGTTGGAGTGATTCTTGCCAGCTCGTTGCGTAGTGCGGCGATCTCGCTCTCCAATGTCGCGGTGTAGATTATGTGCGAGGTCGGTTGCTCTTTCGACGCAGCTTGTGGTGCTGTAGTCGTTCGCGAGATGTTGGTCGAACGGATGTCGTAGATCTCATCCATAATGGGGGTTGGCGACATCTCGACCCTGTCGACATATTTGGATTCATACTCGGTGCTCATACCCTTACTCGCAAGCAGACGCGATCTTGCCGCCTCGATCTTAGCCGCAACCAGCGCCTCGTCGGCTAGCTCATTGTCGCTAACAACAATCTCGACCTTCACCTCGCCGCTCTCGAAGTCTACGATGCTGCGGCTCAATCTGTCGTCGCCATACTCCACCCAGCGATAGCGGTCGCTCACTGTAGCCTCCGTCTCGCCCCACGTAGCAGATACTTCGCGCTTGAAGTCGGTGTACTCCTCCTCGATCTGCTTCTGTAGCAGATCGTACTCCTTCTCGATGCCGCGAATCTGCGCCTGGCTCTCAGCTACGGCGCTGCTAAACTCTTCGTTAAACGAGGCGACCGCTGCATCGAAATCACTCGACGCATCCTCCGCAGATGCTATCTGCAGGGGTGCTCCGAGTATTCCGAGTGTCAGAAGAGTTGATATGATCTCGACATATCTCATATCGTACTATTTGAATAGTAGGTCGGTCTTAGACGATAGCTCCTGGCTGATTCTCTCGACAGCCTGATCTACCAACTGCTCCGACTTTACGCTAAGCGTAACCATCACCTCGCACTTGCCGTCATCACCCTCGCGGTAGACCTCTAGCAGGTTGTTGACGCCAGATATGTCGATGTCGACACTCTCGAGTGTGGCGCTAACGGTCTCGTCGAGGAGCTGGATCTGATCGGCGCTGATCTGTTTGTTGGAGTTCTTATCCATTATGTTGCGCTTGATGTGGGCGCTGAGCTGCGATGCGAGCTCTCCCTTTGCCCTCACTGTTGCGATGTTCTTCGCTGCAGAGTAGTTGCCTCCTGTCGCCTTGTGGGTTCCGATCAGGTAGATGTTGCAGCCCTTGTCGTCGACACTGAGCTCTGCGAGCTTACTGCGCTCGATCTGCTTATCCATCGTCACGCGACCTGGCATAGTCTGCCAACCCTCCTTTGTCATCTGTTTCGAGCTTTTGCGGCTCTCTTTGTCGACCTTCGCCTTTAGCTCTTTCTGTGCAACTTCGGCGGTGCTTCTCTCTTTTGCGGCATAGCTGTAGCTCGTCGTGGCGATGGCTAGCGCTAGAATCAATACTAATCTCTTCATAATATTCGTCTTTTTTAGGTTTTACCAATTACATCTATACGAGCGCGAGAACATCGACTTGAACGCTCGCTTCTCAGCGCCATAGTAGCCCGTTATCTCTCCGCTGAGTAGCTTTATCGTGGTGTTAGATTTCTCGCCATTTGTCGCAATGGTTGTAGAGCAGAGGGCAGTGAGCGCAAATCGGTTGTCGCCTACAAATTTCGCCGCCACACGGTCGCAGTAGATCTCATCTTTGAGATTTGGTACACGCAGTGTCACCGACTCCACGGTGACAGGTGTGTTGGCTGGTAGACCCTCGACTAGGAGGTTGAAGTTGAGCTGTATGTTGCTGAGAGTCAGGTTCTCGATCTGTTGTGCCGTGAGAGTCACTACTCCGTCGGGCTGAATCCTCTGCTGCTCACTCTTGCTCTTTGTAAATGTTATTTCGTGGCTCTCTCTTCTGTTGCCCACAGGTACGCTTAGTGTTATTGTGTAGGGGATCTGCTCGTCGCAGTAGGTGGGGTCGTAGCTCACCTCGAAGCGTCCGTCGAATGGGGTGATCTGGAGGTTCTGGATCATCTCTCGGTCGTAGCGTGCAGTGGGGGGGCGTGTGGTGGAGAGCTCTCGGTCGCCGATTTGGAGGGCGATGTAGGCGCTGCCGAGCTCCTCATACTGAGTAACAATGCAGATTCGGTCGTAGAGCGATAGGTATCTCTTGCGCAGCGACGCCGCGGCACTCTTGCGAGTAGAGTCGAAGAAGTATCCCTCCAGCTCCTCGCACTTAGTCGCCCCATCTGCTATCTCGTCGACACAATCCAGGTTGTTCAATATATCCTGTAGCATCTCCAACTCCTGCGACTTCTCGCGGTCGATCTCCTCAAATCGCTGCACAGCCTCATTGACCTCTGCGTGGCTCAGTGGATACTTGATCGAATAGATGTAGTTGCAGCGATCGGTGGATCTATCCTCGCTCACTGCCCAGTAGAAATCTGTGATCTTGCTCTCCGAGATGCCACTTATGAAGGGGAGTTTCGCAGAGTTTAGAAGTAGAATGGACTTGAAATCGTCGCTAAACGACTCCTCGTCGCCACTCCTCTGCTCGATCCTGCTCATCGACGTGTAGTTGATGTTCTGAGCAACAGACTCGATAAACTTAACCTTGATCTGCTCTACAGCTCGACGTTTCGCATCTTCGATCGAGATCTCGCTGACAGATGAGGTAATGACAAACTCCTCCGACGCACCATTGTGCCACTCGGGAGCTCTCTTCGAACTGCTCTCGACAACCTTAAACTTCGCCTCCGCAGAGCTGACGCTCGTCGCAAGCAGCAGTAGTAATAGTAATTGTCTCATATCACACTCTTTTTTGTTGAAATTAAACTCACATCACACCATCCAATCAACTCACATATCCTAACTTCCTAGCCGACAGCTATGCTGACGATAAAGTAGCCGACAACTAGAAGTATGCCGCAGATAACTCCTGTCGTAATCTTCGCATCCTTCGCTGCCTTCTTCTCTGCGTCGGTAAATTTACTCACCAACTTCGTCATATGGTCGTCGCTAACCTTTAGGAACTCTACGTCGTTGCCGAATGTTTTGGTGACAGTAGAGCGGTTCGATAGATACTCATCATTCAGCTTGTCGAATAGCTCGCGCTTAGGCTCTGCACCAGACCCCTTGAATCGTTTGAAGATCGAGTACACAACCATTCCCAACGATGCCAACAGCACTATCCACAGAGCGTTAATCGCCGTTGCAGCCGCCATAAAGAAGATGAAGGTCGTCGCGGCAATCCATAAAATGTAGTGGTAGCGCTTCAAGTAGTATGACTTGTCGGGCGTGCCAATATGTTCGATCTTGCCCACTACATTTATTATCGACTCGAATAGGTTTCGTGCCACAAGCTCATACTCGTTGGGCTCATCTTTGGTTTCATCCTTTGGCTTTGCCTCACCCTTTGCCTCTGCGCTTGCGCTCTGCTGCGGCTGCTCTGTCTGATTGCTCTGATTGCTTTGCTGCGTCTGCTGCTGATGTTCGAGAACTTGCTTGATTATGTTGCTGTTCTCCTGCATCACAACTTTCAAAATCGACGCCATATCCTCTGCTGTCGCTCCGTGGCTGATATTTGTTGTCGTGCTGTTGTCGGTGTTGGTCGTGTTGGTGGTGTTGTTCTTTCCGCCCGACACAATCTCGCCTGTCGACACTGCACTGTTGTCGCCAATTATTACCTCTCCGCTCTGCTCATTGGGGGTGAACTCCTGAGAGCCACACTCCTCGCAGAACTTGCTGTCATCACTATTCTCGAAGTTACATTTTACACACGTTTTCATCACTTAATCTTATTTTATGGAGAAATTTATAGCTCCCCTTTATTTTTATCAATACTTACCACTCTCAACCACTCTCCTCTTATCAACTCTCCTTCGACTACTACGTCGTGGTCGACAAATTCATCGAAGAACGGGTCGTTGAACTCTAGTTCACCCTCGCGATAGAGGCGGTGTGTGCCACCCTCGCGATCGATCAGATATGTGTAGAGTCCATCCGACTTCGTCTCGGCGTTGGCTCGGTGCTGCACAACGCGCCCCTCTATTTTGCAATTTACGCTCTCCATAACTATGTTCTATAATTTGCTGCCCTATAGTTTGCCTCCGCACGAGTCACAGAACATATCCCCTGCACCATTCGACGCGCCACACGAGGGGCACGACTTCGACGCACTCTTCTGCGACGGAGGTGGGGGGACTGCAGCTGCAAAGAGGTGCGACAGCTCGGGATATTGAGACGCCTCTATCCAATCCTGGCTAGACGAGGAGTAGACATAAGTCGAGGCTACAACAACACCCTTCTTCACCAATAGCGCTAGCTGTGGCAGCGACTGCTGAGTGCTCTCCATACCTGCAACGTCGACCATATAGTGTGTCGGTGTTGCTGCCGCAGTCGGCTGATTCATTGCGTTGGTCTTGGTCGCATACTCCAACGACCTATCCATCGTCGCGTCCATTCTGCTCTCCTGATGCTGCAACCTGTCGCGATACTCATTCTTCATCGACTCCTGCTCGCGACCTATTCCGCCAGCCATATTCGTAGTCATATCCATCATTCGGTTCATCATACGCTCCATCCTGTCGGTGTTGGCGATCTGGTCGTCGATGCGCGCCTGGTTGATCTTGTTGAAGCTCTCCATAAAGTCCTTCTGCTGCTGTATGTCCATCCCTGCCGAGAATGACTCCGCTAGCTTCTGTGCCGCCACAGAGTCCATATTCTTCTCCGCTGCAAGTGCCATAAGTTGCTGGGGCGACATATTCGCCTTGAGCTCAACGTCGCGCAAGTGAGCCTCGGTAGCCTCTCTCTCGCGCTCCATCTCCATCTGGTGAGCCTGCGCCTTGTCGTCGCGCTCCATCTCTTTGATCTTGCGCAGACGCTCAATCGCAGAGTCCGCCTTCTTGTTGTTGCGATCATCCGCGCGCTGCTGCTGCTCGTAGTCGTAGTCGTCGGCAATGCGGCGCTCCATAACGCTCGTCTCAGCCTCGCTGACGCGGATCTTGCGGTTGTTCTCTAGCTGTAGATCGTTCAGCTCGATCTGTGCCCTAGCCTTCGCGAGGTTGAGCGAGTGAACTCGTTGGAAGCCGTTAGCCTCGATCTCGTCGGCAACTCTCTGATACTCCTCGGCGCTGCGAGCCTCTCGGATTGCTCTCTCGAGCTTCAGCTGCAGCTTGAACTTCTCCATCTCCTCCTCGTTGAGTAGCGAGTCGCGGTTGATCTCCATCATCGACCTGTCACGATCCGACTCGCGGCGTGCGTCAAAGAGTGTCTGCTCGTCGAGCTGCGCATTGAGTCGATTCTTTAGATCGTTGGAGCGAGCCAGGAAGTCCAACTCCTTCTCGCTCAAGTAGAGTTCGCGACTCAGCGCTCTAAACCTCTCGAGACTCTCCTCCTCGACACTTACCTCGATGATTTGATTGATCGAGATGCCATAGAGCACCTTGCTCGCCGCACTGTTGATGCTGCTCTTGATTCTATCCATCAGATCCGCAGGTATGCGCGCCTCTGTGAGCTCCACGTCGTGCATTACATCCTCTACGGCTGTGCGTACAATGGGGGCTAGCTCGTTGGCTAGGAACGAGGTGGTGACGCTTTTGCGATCCGCCAAATAGTGCTTCGAGAAGAGATCGAAATCCGTGATCTTGAAGAGTGCGTGAACACCCATATTTAGATCGAGATATTTGCTCCTCACCTTCATCGGTACAAAAGATGCATAGTCGTCGAGGTTGCTCTGCTCGCCACCAATTACGAGGGCAAAGTCGCGATCCAATTTAAGGGTCAACGACAGCAACTGTTCGCCGCGGATCGACTCCACAATCTCGTCGAGTGAGTTCAATGTGCGTGGGTCAACTTCCTCTGCTCCTATCCTCTCCTTGACCTTCTCGCCGATGATGAGGTTGACTGCAAAGCGCCACATACCCTTGACAAAGTTTGGCAGAACGCCCATACGCGAGTTCAACACCCTCTCCAACTCCTTGGGGTCGACAAAGTCGTAGACGCCACCCTGTATCTCAGCCAACTTCTTGCCGTTGGCGCGAACTATCGCGGTCGTGCCCTCGTCGACAATGAGCCCCATAGCCTTGTCGTACTCCACAAACTCCGACTCCTTCAGTGAGCGTGCAACCTCGCCTGGCGACACGTTCCACACGATCTTCTGCTTTACCATATTCATCGTTGTCTTGCTCTCGCCCTCGCCTGTTGCCTGCGTGTTGCCTGTTGCTTGCGCACTGCTTGGTGTCGCTCCTGTCGGAGTACCACACGATGTGCAGAACTTCGCACCACTCTTTAGCGGCGCCTTGCACTTCGAACAGCTCTCTGCAGCAGCCGTCGTGTCGGGCTTGGGTTGCTGCTGAACTGCTGTGCCGCAAGATGTGCAGAACTTTGCACCATCCTTTAGCTCTTTATTGCACTTTGAACAATTCATACTCTATATCTGTTATTTTGAAATTAATATTTTGTTCACTCCAGCCTCACTCTGGACTACATATATCTTGTTGAGCTCACCCTGCTGTTTGCTATAGACAAACTCCATAGAGCTGCTCTTATCCTTGTAGCGCACCTCCACGATTGAACTCAGATCACGTGGTTGAACTCCGTGTAGATCGTAGAGTTCGCGGTTGATCGACTCTACAATCTGTTTCAGCGACGAGTCAACTTCGTTGCGGATTCTCGATAGTAGTGAACCACCGCCGCTCTCGTAGCGCTTGTCGAGCGTGAAACCGCACTTGTCACGACCCTCTGCCAGTGGCGCTAGCTTCATCGCCTCCATCTCCTTGGGGCGCTCGGCGTCGACCATCTTGCTGCAGATCGTAGGGTCGCCGTAGAGGTTGAACTCCGCAATGGTCAGCAGATCTTTGAGCTCTAGCCGCTGTAACGACTTGATATATCGGGCGCGTGCATACTCCACAGAGTAACCAATCGGGTAGCCGCTAAGTGTCAGTGCGTCGAGCAGATATTTGAAGTAGAGATCTGCCGACATAAGATCCTCGACCTTGCTGTAGGTGTAGCCTCCGCCGCCCAGCGCAATGCGCGACGAACCGAAGTAGGCGACACAACTCCCCTTTAGTGCCGAGAGAAGCATCGACTTCGAGCTGTCGAGCCCTTTGAACTTCGCTCCGTAGCACGCCTCCGTCACCATTATGTTCGGTTTGGTCAGCGTCGCCAACTGGTCGGGCGAGAAGCTGTTGGACTCACCCAAAAAGTTGGGGTTCGTCGGGTTGTCGGTACCGTGCATATTGAAAAATAGAAGGTCGGCATCGGTGTTGAACGCAGGGGCGATATTCTCCACAACGACACCTGGCGAGGTGAGCAGATTGTGGAATGTAAACTCCTCGGTGTATCGCTCAGAGTAGGGTGGTAGCAGACTCTTGTGGTTCATAATGCTACTCGTAAGAACCGACTCGTTGCACCAATTCTTAAAGGTCTGTGCGTAGCTACTCTCGATCTTTACACCGCCATCTCGATGACACTCTATGCTCCGTTTTAGGTAGCTCACGACTCTGTTTAGGTCGCAGCTACTGTCGAATGGTAGGCGTCCTACGCAGTAGTAGGGGGTGTAGTTGAAGAGCTCGCCATTGTAGACTAGAGCCTGCGTCTGCTCTCCCAACAGATAGGCGTAGGGTAGGTCGCTATCTACATCCTTGTCGCGGTAGCTGTTGTCGCCCGACGCTGCGCGGGCGTGGTAGTAGAGGTTCTCCACAACAGGCATCGGGACAATGTCGTCGCCTCCGATGATGAAGAGAAAGATAGGATGTCCCGCCCCCTTGAAGTTCGATACGTGCATATCTGTCAGCTCGCGAGAGTGCGCCTCCCAGCTATCGCCACACCCCTTGTCGGATGTGTCGAGCAGGTAGTAGTAGATGCCGTACTCCTCCAACACATCAATATAGGTGTTGAGTACGTGCAATATGTCGCTCGGCGTCTCGTTGAATCGTCTCGCCAGACGCGACACATTGGTCATTATGACACCTTGGCGTGGTTCGATACTATCCGACCCTGACTTTTGCGACCCTGTGCGCTGCACCGTACTTCGCAACTCAGATGCTTTGTTGCTCTCTGTCGTCTCTGACAGCTTCGTGCCACAGTTTTGGCAAAACTTATCGCCAGCGGCGTGTGGATTTCCGCAGTTGTGACAAAATGCCATAAATTACCTCCTATGATCTAAGTGTGTTGACAAACCATCCGTTAACCTTCTCCGAGAACTTCGTTAGGTTACTCTTGCTGTTCTCGGCAATGCGTGCCTGCTCAACTATCTCAACCTCCTGTCGCTGCAACTCCAGCTCCTTCTGCGCTGTGAGCTCCTTCGCCTTGGCGATCTGAGCCTCGAGGCGCAACTTCTCCGCCTCTAGTGCCGCACGCTTCTTCTCCTCCATAGTCGATATTATAGTGTTGATCTGTGCGGTGGCGTCGTCCCAATAGTTGCTCGCAGGGTCGACCTTCGTGATCTCGGTCAACGCCTCGTCGAACTTCTCTTGTGCGACCAAAACCTTGGCGCTCTGCATCGCGATCTTAGCCTCTTTGTCGAGCCTCTTCTTGTAGATCGACACAATAGCCTCCGCAACCATCGGATACTCATCGACACTCTCCGGTATAGGCGACAACACAGCCATCGCCTCCTCATACTTCTCCATCTCCGCTAGCGACTCCGCCTTCTTGAGTAGCGTCATAGTGCGTGTGGTGTAGTAGTCGAGGATCGAGGTGCGTGAATTCTCCATAAACACCTTGACCTGTGGCGAGCGAGGATTGAGCTGGTTGAGAGCCGACGCATAGGCGCGACCCTCCACTCGATCCATACCCTTCAGTGTCATCGACATCTCATCTATCACAACACCCTCTTCCATATCGACAACAAACATCGAAAGCTCAAACTTGATGCTATACATCGCTGGAACAGTCGGCGCAATCTGCTTGTCGAGGATGACGATGTTGGGCACGAGTGCGTAGCGATACGACGTCGAACCAAAACCATTGGTCGTCACTACCTGCATCATCTTCATATTAAGGATGCGTTTCGTGTTGGCATCCAGATCCAACGCGTCGCACACGATGGGCGTTATAGCCACCATCTCCTTTGAACTCAGTGCTGTCTGAGACATTAGTGTGCTCAGCGAGAGCGACACGAGCAGGAGCGTTGCAAATATCTTCTTCACCATAATTAATATACTTAATACTTTAATTTAATCCATCCTGCCCGTCACAACGATATACGCCTGACCCAATCCGCGCATACCCAACGTGCACCTCACGCGATGCTTGCTCGACAGCTCTCTGACGAGCCCTCGTGCCCACGTCCTCGTGTCGAGGGCGCGACCATTTAGCTCCATCGGGATACGTACCTGGTCGAACTTCAACACAAACTCTGTGGCGTCTGTTGTGCTGAAACGACCCTCCTGTGTGTTCGCTGCAACCCAATCTTCGATCATAAAGCCCAACATATCATCGCCTACCTGCGAATCGAAGTTGAGATCAGAGTAGTTCGACACCTTGCACTCCAGAGTCACCTCGCGCCCTAGAGCAAAGAGAGAGTCGAAGTGCGCCTGTAGCTGATTGCGGAAAACATCCATATTGTTGTTTACGGCGCCCAACAACACTGTCGAGGGCGACGCACCACCCTGGTTCTGTACACTGCCCGACGACGACGCAACCTGCTTGTTCGTGTAGGCATCGAGACCCTGGATGTTGAAGATTATCGACGAGCCGAAGTTGCCGCGCTCTTCGGTGTAACTCACGCTGATCCAGATGTCTGCCTTTGCCGTAGCGCGCAGCTTATCCAACGACGACTCTGCGATACCACCCTCCGACTGCGCAATGTGCTGATTCTCCAACGACGCAATCTCCAACGACTTGAGTGTGCTGCCAAGATCCTTCAACGGAAATCCAAAGTTGCTCATCAACTCACCAATCTTCGAGATGACAAGCATCATCTCCGCATCCGACGAGAGAGCCTGCTTGTAGTTGGGTATGCGCTCAACGACACCCATAACATCCTCCTCCGTGTAGTACCCCTTAGTGTTGCACCATAGGTCGCTCGGCACAACCATAATTGTAGGCTGTTTAGCCTGTGAAAATAGCTGTGTCGTTGCACTCAACAATGCAACAATGCAAATTATAAATCTTTTCATATATCGTCTATCTAAAATGTTAGAATCCACTACTCAACCCTCGGATGATACCCTTGCTCTCCAACGCGCTACGCAACTGGTGCTCGTTGACCTCTACGGTTACACCCACCTTATACTCCTTCTTCGACACCTTCAGAACGCTAGTCTTGCCCGCAACGCCGTTGCTCGTCAGCGCTACGTAGGACATATAGGCTCCTCCTGTCTGGAAAAACTCCGATAGGAATGCTGCCTTGTCGGGCGCAACGTCGAGAGTGTTGACGAGAGGTTTGTGATTCGTCGTGTTGCTGCCCCCTGCTGGTACACCCTTATAGATCACTGCGTGGATCGCATTCTTGCACGCCTGTGCAGCGGCAATAGATGGGGTCTTGGAGTAGCTCCACACCTCTAGTAGTAGGCACCCTTGCTTGGCAATGTTGATCTGGCTCACCTCGTAGCGCCAGCTGCTGGTGTCTTGGTCTGCTGCCTTTACCTGTGCCTTCTTCCCTGCCATTGATGTCGTGATCGACAGAACGAGGGTTAATGTGATAAGTAGTATGCGTCTCATAGTATTATCGTTGTGTGTTGTAAATCGTTGTTGTCTCTAATTTGGCTCTGTGTGTCGATCTATCGGATCTGACGCAGCAAGCATCCAGAGTAGAACTTGTTCTTGCCACCATCAAACCTTGTCTCGGCGAACTCCTGCGTAGTGCCTGTCGCCTCACTCTCCTCGGCTGCCATATAGCGGTTGTCCCAGATATGCTTCTTGTCGACCTTGACAACTCCAATTCTCTTATACTTATGTTGGTTGGTCGCCTCATCATACATAGCCTCTAGCACCTCGAACTTCTCGCCGCCCGAGAGACCCTCTTTCATTCCGACCTTGGCGGTGAGGAGCTGCTCGATCTTCTTGCCCTCGCCACTCTCTGCTACCATTAGTGGCACCTTAGTCTTGAAGACCTCGTATCTCTTCTCCAACTTCGCTAGCACGTTGTCCATCGCATCGACTGTCGCAATACGGATCAACTCAGACTCGGGCTTGTTGGTGAAGATCCCCGCCTTCGTCTTTGCCCACGCTGTCTCGCTTCCGATATACTTGATCTTGAAGCTCGACTTGTTTGCCTCCCACTCTGCGGGGTTGTTCCATAGTTTCGTGTCGACGAGTGTGAGCATATCGTCGTTCCAATCTAGCTGGAAGAGGAACGAGGTGGTCTTTACATAGTAGCCGTCACCCATCGTCGCCTTCATTGTGGTGATTGCAGCCTTTGCAGCCATTATGGCGATGTTCTCGCCGCTCAACTCCGCTGCAAGCAACATTACACCGCCTATCTGCTCAATCAGCTCATCCTTCGATAGATACTCGTAGCGCGATACGACAGTGAAGGTTTTGGGGATAAGTTGCATACCAGCCTCCTTGAGCGACGATGTGCCAAAGAGCGATGCCGCAGCCTCGTCGATCCTCTGTGCTGAGGCGTCGTAGAGTCCTCTGTTCCACACTATCTCGGGGGTGTTCTCACTCACTCCGCCAAACCAATTTGCCGCCATCTGCTGTGGGAAGTCGTTGTCGCGAAGATATTTGTAGGCTAGGGTCGCCATCTGTGTCTTTTTATCGCTCGGGTCGATCGTCACAGTAGGCATTATTGCGCCTTCGGGGAGCTCGCCGCCACTCTTCTCGGTCTTCTCCGCTAGAATTCCCATCTCGACTGCCTCTTTGAAGAGATCGTAGTCTGCGTCAGTAGTTGTGATGTCGTCGATCGCAAAGGTGCGAACACCTACGTTGTGGTCGTTATATTTGTCGGGCATCTGCGAGCCGAGGAACGACTCCTCGATAACTTCAGCATTTGGGATGCTCTTGTCTTTGGCGAGGACAAGACAGAGCGAGCTGCGTCTGTACTCATCTCCTTTTGCGGCATTTTTTGCGCTCTTTTCGTCGTTTGCGCTAGCTGTCGAGATTATCATCGACGCCAATAGTAGAAGTGGTAATTTTTGTATACACCCAAAACAGGCATACCCCCGTGAAACTGCGATTTCGGGCAGGTTGGCCGTGAAATTTAGGTGATTTTGTTAAAATTTGTTTGTGTTTTTTTGTTTTGCAGCCTCTATGGT
>JBCQTK010000053.1:0-15622 GCA_047178665.1 Rikenellaceae bacterium
CGTAAAACCTATTTCTGTCAAGTTGCTCCCCAGCAGAGCTTGATTCCTCTTCAGCTTTACTCTGCAAAAATACGATAATTTTCACTGCGAAAACCAACTATTTTTGACCACATTACTTTTCCGTTCGTTGACCCAAAATCAGACACCTGAGTATGGATCTACTCCACCTCGCGACGGCAGATCTTTTGGAAGTCGCAGTAGGCGCAAGTTGTCTCCTGATCTTCGCACTGCGTGAATGGTATGTCGGGGTTAAATATCTCCTCTATGGTCTGCAAGAGGTGCGATTCAAACTCTGCGTGATAATCTTCGTAGCACTCTATTGGGCTCTTTGTTTTGGTTCGTTTCTCACCCTCGACGCAGACGAGTGAGGGGTCGTAGTCGTCCTGATTCATCCTCCTCACATAGTAGAGTGCAGGTGTGATCCGCCGCCCCTTGTATCGCCCCTCGCGCATCATAAACGAGTATAGGAGCGTCTGGAATATGTTGCTCTGGCGCTGCTTACCCTCGCCGCCAAAGAGAGCGTCGAGCCCTGCGAACTCGAGATGCTCCGCCCCTGTTTTGTAGTCCACCACACGGACGTTACCATTGGAGAGGGTGTCGATCCTGTCGCATATTCCGCGCAGGCGAATGTACCCTCCGTTGGAGAGAGGCAGGTAGTGGAGTATCTCCATCTCGTTGCCCTCGACCTGGAAGTTGGGGTGTGCAGCGTCGTACTTCAACACTCCACCAACTATATACTTTGTCACCACCTCGCGGACGACGAGGAGGTTGCCCGAGAGCTCGACAGGCTCGGCAGCATCATCGCTGAGCCTCAGGTAGTTGCTCTTGATGGCGCTCTCGACCGCTACCTCTACATCGCGCCTCTTGATGAGGGCAATTGCGGCTGCTGCGTTGGTTACATTTTGGAGTCGCTCACCATAGAGTATCTGCATCGCGTCGTGGAGGATCGTACCGAACATCGGTGCATCGACCTCCTCGCTCAGCTCCTCGCTCACCTTGAGCCGCGCCAACGAACGGAAGTAGAATCTCAACGGACAGGCTACATATTGAAATAGCGCTGTGGGCGACAGCTGACTCTGCTCACCCCCCATCTCGCCGACGAATCGACGTAGCTGCTCCGCGACGTGCCCCTTCTTCTCGACCACCATTGGCGCCGAGTCGGCTAGCGTCACGTCGACCCCGACATCGAGGCGTCGCAGCTCAAATGGGCTCTCGTAGTCGAGCTGTGTTATGTAGCGGCTCTGCTCGCCCGTGCTCTTGTCGTCGGCACAGGAGCAGTAGAGCATCCACACCCTCTGTGCGCGCTGAATGAGGCGATAGAAGTAGTAGGCGTAGACCCCATCGTGGTGCTCGGGCGTGGGTAGGTCGAACGCGAAACGGAGCGTGTAGGGTATGTATGAGGGTTGTTGCGTTCTGTTGCCAGGGAAGTTGTCGTCGTTCATCGAGAGGATTATGACATTCTCGAAGTCGAGGTTTCGCGTCTCCAATATACCCATCACCTGCAGCCCCTCTAGCGGCTCACCCTCGAATGGTATTCGCAGCGGCTGAATGTGACGACGCAGCAACGAGACGTATGTGGATGTGGTGAGTTCGATCTCGCACCTCTCGACAGAGTTGTGGAGTGTCGCTATCTGGTCGGCAATGAAGCTGAGGAACTCTACCCTCTGCTCGCCGTCGCTCTCGGTTGTGTGCGGAAGCTTCACGATTGCGTCGATCACCTCCGTTATGTAGTTGGAGAGCGCGCACCACCCCTCGACACGCCGAAAGATCATCTGCAACAGGTCGCACTCCACAAGCTCCGACTGCGACACAGAGATCAATCTTTCGGAGCGAATACGCCTCTCGATCCGCCTCAACGTTGCAGCCTCCACACCAGCCTCTAGATAGGGGTGCGACAGTAGCCCCACCACATCGACGTGATAGAAGATCGCCTCACCCCTCGAGACGCTGTGGCGAGCGTGGCTCTGGAGCGCCAACAGTCGCTCCGCAAACGAGTATGCCAACGACTGCCGTAGCGGATAACCCATCGTCACATTCACGCGCCCCACATAGCTAGGCAGGGCGTAGAGCAGAGGCATCAGGAGCGACTCGTCGGTGAGGACTATAGCCGTCCGCTTGTCGATCACACCACCCCCTGCGACTATCTCGGCAAGCACCTCTGCGACATATTTGCACTGCAGCGCCGAGGAGCTACTCGCCACCACACTCATCTGTTTTGCGCGCGCGAAGTTGTCGTGCGAGATCTCTGCCGCCGATGGGAATAGCCTCCTGTTGGTGGCGAGGAATAGCCCCGCCTCCTGCTTAGCACTCTCGGAGTAGTAGTCGTCCCAATCCCAGTAGAAGCGCGTCTTAGCGCCACTCTGCAACGCCTTGAAGAGTCTTTTTTCACACTCGCTCAGGGCGTTGAAGCCTGCCACTACATATCTGCTGTTGGGATCTATCTCGTAGTCGCCACTACTCATTCTCTCGGCAGCAATGCGATGCACCATCCCCGAGTATGCAAACCCTAGTTCAAGGAGTCGCTCACGAAACTCTCGATAGATGGGGGCGAGCGAACGCCACACCTCCAGAAACTTCCGCTTCTGCTCGCTGAGCCTCTTGCCCGACTCGATTGAGCTCCAGAAGGCGATGATGCGAAGCTGCCGCTCGTCGAGATAGGATATGTCGCTCTCTAGCTCCTTGATGTCCGACACATTGCGGAATAGATCCTCCGCGTCGATCATATATTTATCGACCATATCGAAGTCGGCAATGAGCACCTCGCCCCAGCCATAGAAGTGGTCGAAGCGCTCCGTCTTATGGTACTTCACATATATCTTATATAGCTCCGCCACGAGGCGCACCCTCTCGCCCACCTCTAGCCCTGCGACACTCGACATAACCTCGTCGATCGAGACCCACCGCGGTTCCCATATCGGGCGGTCGGTAAGCGACGACAGCGCCTCGGTGAAGAAGAGACGCGCACGTCGCGAGGGGAACAACATATTCAACTCCCCCACCTCCGCACCATAGTGGGCGTAGAGGTCTTGGGCAACCTCGGCTAGAAAACTCCTCATCGAACGTAACAGTTTACTGACGCACCACCTCGCCGCCAATCAGCGACGAACGCAGACGCAGGATCTTAGGCTCACCCCAATACTTGACTACAGACTTTGTGGCAGCCCCCACATCGAGACGCTCCCCTGCCGTGAGTGCAACCACCGAACTCTGCGACGTGGTGATACGAGCCGAGGTGATGTTTAGTTGGCGCAACTCCGCCTTCGAGTTGGATTGTGCGCGGAGGGTTAGGTATTTAGAACTTCCATTGAGCTCTGCGCGGCTCTCCGATATTAGCGTGAGATCGAGATCGTCGCACTCAATCTGCCCCTTGATCGTCGCAGCGTTGTTGAGCTCGATGTCGACTATCGACGCCTCGAATGGTGTGGCGAACTCGACCTGCGCAAATGAGGCTACGAGGCGTTCGATCTTGTCGTAGTAGATCGTCGCCCTCACCTTGTCGATGCTGCGGACATTGCTCGATAGCGATATGACTAGCTCACCCGACGACTTGGTCGAGAACTTAAACTTGTTCGCCTCGTTGTCTCTGACATCATACTCGATCTTGTAGAGGTTGTCGCGCCCCCCCTTGACGAGCGTCAATTCGATCTCGCCATCGACCTTGATGGATGTGAATGGCGCGAGCGTCGACGAGGGTAGAAGCGTCGACTGGCTGCTCTGGGCGTGTGCCACAACTGAGGCTAGCAGAAGTGATAGCGTTATGATTGTACTCTTTAGAAATTTCATTGCTCTGTGTGTTTTAGAATAAATACGATGCAAGATACAAAAAATATTGTGGAAAACACTACATATCGACCAAATTTTAATATCTTTGCTCTTATGAAAGCATCTATCTACAACGCCAGCGCAGGGTCGGGCAAGACCTATCGTCTCGCATACAAATATATCCGCGACGTGATCGAGAGCCCCACTCTCTATCGCAACATCTTGGCGGTGACATTCACCAACAAGGCGACGGAGGAGATGAAGCGACGAATACTCAAACACATACACAACCTCGCATCGGGACTCCCCTGCGACTATCTCGCCGAACTGATGGCGGAGCTCAACCTCTCGTCCGACGCCATACGCGCACGGGCGGTGGAGGCGCGTACACTGATACTACACAACTACTCGCGCTTCACGGTGCTCACCATCGACAAGTTCTTCCAACGTGTTCTGCGCGCCTTCATCCAGGAGCTCGGCATCGACATTGACTACAGCCTAGAGATCGACACATCGCCCATCATCACTCAGAGCGCCGACGCACTCGTCGAGGATGAGAGCCTACGTAAGTGGCTGATGGAGTTGGCGCAGGAGCGTATCGACGAGGGTCGCAAGTGGGATGTGAGAGAGGGAATCCTAGCGCTCAAAGATGAGCTATTCAAGGAGGAGGCGCGGTCGGCACTCGAGAGCTCACGCACCAAAGAGGAGCTCAGCGAGATGGTCGGCAAGATGGAGATAGAGGCTACAGCGATAGTGGAGAAGATCCGCTCGCTCGCACAAGAGGCGATGGAGAGAATCAGCGGCGACTGCAGCCAGTTCAAGGGGGGTAGCCGCTCACCAGCCCACGTATTCCGTCGCATAGTGGAGTGCGACAGGGAGCTGCCCGAGCTAACCGACGCGCAGATAGCGAGCCGCAACGACATCGACAAATGGTGCAAAAAGGGCGACAACACAACCCTCGCCACAGAGATGATGCAGAGGCTCGACCAGATAGTCGAGATCTACCTCACTGGGATCAAGCGGATCAACACCGCCAAACTCCTCAGCGAGAACTACCGCAGCTTCGCACTGATGCACGACCTATATCAAAAGACACAGGAGATATGCCAGGAGCAGAACACGATGCTGCTGTCGCAGACCTCACGCATACTCTCGGAATTTATCGAGGAGAACGACGCCCCCTTCATCTACGAGAAGGTGGGCAACCGATACTCACGATTTATGATCGACGAGTTTCAGGACACCTCGCGCCGCGAGTGGAACAACTTCACCCCCCTACTGCGCGACGCCATAGCACAGAGCAGACCCGACGAGAATCCGATCTTGATAGTTGGCGACATCAAGCAGTCGATCTACCGCTGGCGTGGTGGCGACTGGCGCATACTCCACTCCGACGCCGAACGAGAGTTGGGGCAGAAGAACAGCGAGGTAATAAATATGGTCGACAACTACCGCTCGCTCCCCAACATCGTCCGCTTCAACAACGAGATGATCGAGAGTATCATAACAGCCGAAAACGAAGAGCTCAACAGGGAACTAAGCTCCGCCTACGACAGCAACAAGATCAACGAGCAGTGCAAGAACGAGCTTACGGGGATCATCCGCAGCGCCTACACCGACCACGAGCAGAACCCCCGACGCGGAGGCGACGCAGAGGGGTTTGTGGAGCTATCTACATACACAGAGGAGCCACCGATAATAGAGACAATCTGCAGCGCCATAGATCGAGGATACCGCCCCTGCGACATAATGATATTGACACGATCCAACCGCGAGGCGTCGATGGTGGCGGAGCGTATGCTGCGCTTCAAGCAGGAGTGCGACGAGCCACGCTACCGCTTCGACGTGATGACACAGGAGGCTCTTATAGTGGGGAAATCTCCCGTCAGCAACTTCATAGTCGCGACGCTGCACCTCTCGCTCAACCCCGACGACACGCTGCAACGCGCCATCTACAACCGATTCGTGGAGAGCTCACTCATCGACACAGAGCTAACCGACGAGGAGGGGGAGTTCGTCCACTCTCTGCGTATGCTCTCGCCACTTGAGGCGATGGAGATGATCGTTATGCGCTACGACCTCTCGTCGCAACCCACCAACATAGCCTACGTGCAGGCGATACACGAGCAGATCATAACCTACACAAAGAACAAGATTGGCGACATAGCGCTCTTCCTGGAGTGGTGGCACGAGAAGGGGGCTAAGCAGTCGCTACGTGTCGAGAAGAGCACAAACGCCATCGAGATATTGACGATCCACAAGGCGAAGGGGCTCGAAAAGAGTGTCGTCATCCTACCCTACTGCAACTGGGATCGCAACCCCAAGTCGAGCGGTGTCAACAAAAACTTCGTATGGAGCGAGGGGGATGCCAACAGCGAGAGCGACAACATCGGCAAGTTCCCGATACAGTACAAAGCGAGGATGGAGGAGTCCGCCTTCTCCGCCGACTTCTATCGCGAGAGAGTCTACACACGCATAGACAACATCAACACCCTCTATGTCGCACTCACACGCGCCGTTGAGTCGCTCCACATATTCGTCAAGGCAACTGCCAAGGGTGTCGGCAGCGGCATCGGCAAGGTTGTGTTGGAGTCGATCCCCACACTCAGCATCGGCAGCGTCGACCAGGGAGAGAGCGGCGTGAAGTACACCCTCTCGCAGCCCAGTTCACCATCGAGAGAGGGCGACGACGAGGGGGGCGAGCCATTCATAATGCAGCACTACAGGAGCAATCAGTCGCAGCTGCGTCTGCGTCTACCGACACAGCGCTATCGCGAGTCGGCAGCAGAGGAGTTCTCGCCGCGCGAAGTGGGAATATTGATGCACCGCGCATTCGAGCAATCTACGTCGCGGCAAGAGATCCTCCAACGCGTAGAGACTATGCTGAGCAACGGACACATCAACGAGAACGAACACCGCACACTCGTCGACGCCATCGGAGAGAGCCTCTCACACCCCCTCGCACAAGAGTGGTTCGACACAGAGTGGGAGTCGGTGCGCAACGAGTCGGAGATAATTCGCCCCAACTCAGAGTCGAGCCGTCGCCCCGACAGAGTGATGATCCGAGGCTCACGAGCCGTAGTAGTAGACTACAAATTCGGCGAGCTACAGAGCGAGAAGAACCGACGCCAAATGCGCCAATACGTGTCGCTACTACGCGAAATGGGATACAGCGAGGTCGAGGGCTACGTATGGTATGTGAGAAGCAACGAGATAGAGAGGATCGAGGGTTAAAAAAATGTGGTGCGAGTGCGCCCAAATGTTTGGAAGTCTACATTTATTTGCCTATTTTTGCCGTACCGAATGGTCGGTTAGGATTATATTTATGGCTTAATGAAACATTGGTCGTCACTCTTTCTCATCTTTTTATCCACTCTCTCGCTCTCTGCAACCGCTCAGAGCAGCGACAACGAGCCTAGCGACAACGCTACGATTAGCACAAACATAGGGCAGAGCCCAACTCTACATCGGAGATTCACAGGAAGCAAAACGTTCGAGGTGTTGCACGTCGGAGTGCCTCTCGTGGCGACGGGATTGATGTTAGCCCCAGCCAACGACGAGTTCAAGGCACTGCGTGACAGCTACTGCTCGGGCTCTCACACCTCTGTCGACGACTATCTCCAATATGCTCCAGCCGCAGCGATGGTGGCGCTCAAGGCTGCAGGCGTCGAGAGCCGTAGTTCGTGGGGGCGTATGCTCACCTCCGACGCGCTATCGGTTGCGCTCCTCACACTCGCCACGAATGGTCTGAAGATGACCACAAACGTAGGCAGACCCGACACTGGCGCCAACAACTCATTCCCCTCGGGACACACAGCAACAGCCTTTATGACCGCGACAATGCTCCACAAAGAGTATGGCGCAGAGAGCAAATGGTATAGCATCGGCGCCTACACTGCCGCCACGGCGACGGGGCTTATGAGGGTGACGAACAACCGCCACTGGATGCGCGACATCATAGTTGGCGCAGGAATCGGAATCCTCGCCACAGAGACGGGATACCTACTCGCCGACTGGATCTTCGGGGATCACGGCATCAATGGCAACGAAAGCAACTACGCCGACACAAGTTGGCAGGAGATAGATCGCCCCTCTTCGATCGGGCTCTACCTCGGATCGGTCAACTCTCTTGGCGAGATCGAGGAGGGTGTGACGATCGGCACAGGCTCCAAAGTTGGGTTTGAGGGTGCATACTTCTTCAACAAATATGTTGGCGTGGGCGGACGCTTCGCAATATCTAACGCACCGATAGAGAGGGAGATGGCGACAGAGGAGGAGGAGTTGGACGCAATCGAGACGACACTCAGTTGCGTAGCCGCCTACCCCATCTCACGACGCCTGAGGCTCGCCGCAAAGGTGCTCGCAGGTGTAGTGAACTACGACAATGCGACACTCTACAGTGGCACATACGCAACCGTCGGCACAGGTGTCTCGATCGACTACCTCGCCAACCGCCACTTCGCGATGAGGGGTTTTTGCGACTTCGACGCTACATACATCACGACACTATCGCAGCCACGCCTCAATCCATCGGCGACGTTTGGATTTGCGGGCAGCATAATATTCTAGGGCGAGGCGACCAAGATCCCGACCCCGACCCTAATCAACAAAAATCAAGAGCACAAAAGCAGACAGAATATGAGAAACAATCTACTTATCACACTATTAGCTACGACCATAGCTTCATCGACGTACGCCACACAACCCATCACCGAGCACGGCGTGGAGACCACCACGAGCGACTACTTCGAGCAGATATATCTATACAACGACCTGGTGCAATATCTCGACCAGAAGAACCTCCACATCACATATCAGGCGGAGACAACAGGCGAGTACAACTCCCCCGATCGTATGGTATTCTCGATCGACGGCAACTCGTTTAGGTGGAACAAATACTACATAGATGGCTTCCGCGTCGACAGCCGCTACTTCGCAGGATCGTCGCTCTACAAGACAAATATGTCGAACTACGACCTCGCACTCGACTACATAAGCTCGACACTCAGCTTCACGACATCGGAGAGCCGCCGCGAGATGGTGGGGGGGAGCATCAACGTTGGTAGCCTCGGCGGTATGTCGCGTGGTACATCCGACTTCATCCGCCTACTCCACGCCACAGCGACCGACAGAGCCTACAAACCCATCGAGGAGCGCAGCCACATCAAGGGGGCAGGAACGGTAGATCTCAACTTCGCAGTCGAGGGCAAAGATGGCAAGCAGTATATGCAGAGCGCATACTTCAACGTCGGACAGCGCGAGATGGTGGGATTCAACTACTC
Source organism: Rikenellaceae bacterium (assembly GCA_047178665.1). Classification (GTDB taxonomy): domain Bacteria; phylum Bacteroidota; class Bacteroidia; order Bacteroidales; family Rikenellaceae; genus Alistipes. Next base: position 9,045 of record JBCQTK010000053.1, read on the forward strand.
GGGAATCTACAAAGTCTACCCCGAGAAATACGGCACTCTACAGATCGGTGGCGAACTAGCTGCAACATTTGGGTCGCTCTTCGACCAGACCAACTACATCGCATCGTTCGCACAACGCAGCCACCTCAACTCGGAGTTCTACTTCGGCGAGGCGGAGAGCGCAGCACTAAAGAGCTACAACGCCTCACTCTACGGATCGAAGAGGGTGAGCGATATGCTCTACACGTCGGGTATCAGCCTCTCGATCAACTCCACGAAACACGAGGATCTCAACTACAGCCGCAACATAGTCGACCACGACGGCGAGGGATTCGAACCGTGGCAGCCCGACGGCTCCAACTTCGAGCTATCGCACAGCCTCACGCTCAGCAAGAGACTCAACGACTGGCTCAACCTATCGGTCGACACCTACAACACACTACTCTACTTCACCCCATCGCAGAGCAGCTTCGAGAACGAAGTGTACGCTCAGTTCACAACGCAGGAGAACCCGACGATGCTCTACCTCTACGAGTGGCAATCGAACGCATTCGCTAGCGCCCTACTCGAAAACAGTGTCAGCGTCAATACCACACGCCAACTCACACCCGACCTCACGCTGGAGGCGAGTCTAGGTGTGTCGCTCGACGCAATGATTGTCGACGACAACAGCCGCCTCAGCCCCAACTTCGAGGCGAGCGCATCGCTCGAATATCGCCCCAAAAGATGGTTGCAGGCGGGTTTCAGCCTCAGCCGCGAGAGGGTCAACTACAACATCGACGACATACGTTTTCTGTCGTCCGACTACCTCAGTGGCGAGGTCTACTATCTCGACCAAAACAGCTCGAAGGGGGGACTCTTCACCACCACAGGCGGCGCATACCACACACTCAGCAAGAGTGCTAAGCAACCTACATACTACGTCGTGGATATTCCGATCTTCGTAACGCTCGGTCGCCACACCCTGACGATGCTCCACTCATATCGCAAATACTGCAACAACTGGAGCGTCACCTTCGACGGCGACTACACCGACTACGGCTCAATCGTCTCGTGCAACACCGAGGAGAGCGGCGGCACAACTACACTCGACGCGACCGACATATTCTTCTACGACGGCGGCAAACGTATCGACTACCTAGTGGGTAACTACAACGAGGAGAGTATGGGAGGCGGATTCTTCACCTCCACCCCCTTCGGCTTCTGCTCCAACATAGAGTACACCTACACCGCGCCAAAGTTCATCTTCTCGCTCGGCTGGCAATCATATATGGTGGGCGGCATCACAACCCTCGGCAACGGACCACTTCACAACAACATCGGATCGCTCTCGGAGAGCAGCGCCAACCCCAACACGTCGCAGGTGATGAACAACTCGCAGAGTAGCAGCCGCGGTGGCGGACGCCTCGACCAGGATCGTGGCTACATAGCGAGAATATTTGCATCGTACGCCATCACCCCCAAGTTGAGTGTCGCGATGAACGCCAAGTTCAAGGATGGGCAACCCTTCTCGATCTTCCACGCAGAGTACAACACCGCAGGGGATCAGGTCGCCGTAGTCCCCGTCACATCACGCGGCACAAACCCCAACGACGCAAACTTCGGTACACGTGAGGATGGAGTCTACAACGTCGACGTCAGAGTGAAATATCGCACAACAATAGCGCGCCGCAACTGCGAGTTCGGCGCATACTGCTACAACATCTACGACTTCGGAAACGAGCTCACGGAGTACATATTCGACCAGGATATAAACGGCGGACGATGCGCTATGTCGCTCACCATCCCACGCGGTCTGATCTTCTCGTTTAGTATGGATCTATAAAATCGCCACCACAATGAAACTACACACCGCAGTTGCGGCAATACTGATAGCCTCAGCTACCCCACTCTCGGCTCAAACAGCAATCGAGAAGCCCGACCTCAGCACACCATCGCTCATCGCCCCCGACTACTTCGGACCCAACGCATTCCCCATACCCGATATGCTGGACGGAACGACATCGACGGAGGCTATCGTAGAGCTCTCGTCTGACCTATTTGCAGGACACCGCGGCGACACAACATACGACATAGCCTTCAAGTGCGTCTACCCACTATTCAGCGACCGCGTGAACCTCACCCTCTGGATCTCCGCCATATCGGAGTGGTACAAGATGAGCGACGAGAGCCACACCCACAGCCGCCTCTCCGACGAGATCGAAAAACGTGGACAGGAGTTTGGCGACGCCTACATATCGACCGACATACACCTAATGAGACAGAGTCGACTACGCCCCGACATATCGCTGCGCGTAGCCCTCAAGACAGCTCTGGGATATGGATTCTTCAAGGCTCGATACTACGATACACCAGGCTACTTCTTCGACGTGTCAGCCTCCAAATCGTTCGAGTTCAAGGGGTGCTTCATCGAGCAACTTCGCGTCGTAGCGTCGACAGGATTCCTCTGCTGGCAGACCGACAACGGACGTCAGAACGACGCCACAATGTATGGTCTACAGCTAAAACTAAGCGGAAAACACTACACCCTCGCGCAGAGTTGGGGCGGATATATGGGATGGGAAAAAGATGGAGACTGCCCAATGAGCATCAAGAGCGAACTACGCATAAAGTGCGGTCAGGTCGAACCACTACTCTACATCCAACACGGACTCAACGACTACCCATTTACACAATACAAGATTGGCGTAGCATACAGATTCGGAGAGCCTCGACGCTAAACGACGACTGTCAGAGCACCACCACAACTACAGCAACACCTGCAGCATAACCTCGTCGCAGTAGCCCGACTCACGCCACAACCACTCGCGCCGAACGCCTGACACCTCGTAGCCAGCACTCGCAAAGAGCCGCAGACTCGCCTCGTTGTCGGAGGCTACACCACACCACAACTGATGGAGCTGCAACCTCGATCTGCCATACTCGCCGACACACGCCAACGCCTCCGCGCCATAGCCACGACCACGCGAACCAGCAAGGATGAAGATGCCGACACCAGCACGATGATTGTGCGGATCGAACTCAAAGAGATCCAAGATCCCCACGACAGCACCCACCTCGTCGCAGATCATCAGACGCAGCTGCCGCGTGGAGTATATGTCGCCGCGCTGCGACTCGATAAACGACTCTATCAGATAGTGCGAAAAGGGCTGCGTCGTGCCGCTAGACTCCCAGCTTGCGAGATCATTCTCCACACCATACATAACATCAACATCCGCAAGCTCGACGCCACGCAACGTGACACGACCCTTGCGGATATTGACAATATTTGACCCCTCCATAGCCATATACACCAGGAGAGCTAGATGCCCAACACCTTGTTGCGGATCAACATCGCAACACCCAAGGCGCTAGCACCGCCCGTCATTGTCGAGAGACGGAACTTAGTATCTTTGTAGACCAAATTCAACGAATACTTGTTGGTCGCCGACTTCATAGGCAACATAATGTAGTCGCCAGCAGCAGCCATCGCACCACCGACAATTACACTCTCAGGGTTGAATATATTTATCAAGAACGCAACAGCCTTACCAACCTTCTCGCCAGCCTCCTCGATCAACTCAATCGAGAGGTTGTCGTCGCTCTTAGCTGCCATAATAATGTCGTCGATGTGGATTGGCTCGTGACGATCATACTTGTCGCGCAAGATAGTGTTCACACCACTCTCAATCAACTGTATCATCTTCTCCTCGACCGCCAGACCAGAGACCTCAGTCTCCAAACACCCCTTCTTGCCACAGGCGCAGATCACCTCGTTGTCGAAGAACGGGATGTGACCAAACTCGCCAGCAAAACCACTCTTACCATAATATAGATGCCCATCGACAACAATACCAATCGCCGTACCCAAACCGAGATGGAGATACAACACACTCTTCTCCTCACGATTGCTGCCGCACGTGTACTCAGCATAGCACCTTGCGCGCGTGTCGTTCTCGAAGAGTACGCGGATGCCTACCCTATCCTCGATGATCTCGCGGATCGAACGATCGCTCGTCGTGAAATACTTATAGCTACGTCCAGCCTCAGGATTGACGCGACCCGTGATGCTCACACCGAGCCCTAAGATCTTCGGACGCTCCACACCACAGCCATCAATAAAATTCTCAATATTGCTGCATATAGTCTCAAGACACTGAATCCTATCGATCAGCTCAAACGAGGTGTCACGACTCTCACATATTATGTTGTTGTGCAGATCCGTCACCACATAGCACATACTCGCACGTCCGACATTGACACCAACAAAATAGATCGCCGAACTAGCCAACCCAAATACGTTGGGACGACGACCACCGAGTGTCTCAATCTTGCCAAGGTCAGTCACAATGTCAACGTCAACAAGCTCCTGCACAAGTTTCGTTATCGTTGGCACACTGACGTGCAGCTCCTTAGTGAGCTCCGACAGCGTACACTCGCCATTGATCGCCATATAGGCTATAATGCTTCGCTTGATAATGTTATTCTTCTGCGAAACCCCCTTAGCAACCTCTTGAGTCGCCGAATTAAAAAAATCTTTTAATGTATTCATACACCATTCCCCCATTGATTGAAATAACACTACAAAGATAGTGAAATTTATTAAAAAGACAAAAATATATTAAGTTTTTTTAATATCATTTGTTGAAAAATGGGGAAAAATGGGGTATTCGGATCGAAAAAGGGCAAAATCGCTTGTGCTGACGAGTGCTGACGAGTTGCGATAGAGATGCGATAGAGAAAAATACCGATTACGATCACCCCCCAAGCGTCAGAGACACGGAGAAGTTCGACTAAAAATATCTACCCAGACGCACCCAGCACCAACATTTTGGCACAGACCCACAATCTACCCCCTAATAAATATAAGGTAAGATCGAGAAAAACGAAGAAAAACAATCTTTTTTTAGTTTTTTTCTCTAAAAAGTTTGCAGAATCAGAAATTACCCCTATATTTGCACCACGATAAGCGACAAACCTACTGCACAACGCAAGTAACGCAAGGCAAGACGCGAAATCGCAAGGTGCCATAGCTCAGTTGGTAGAGCAACGGACTGAAAATCCGTGTGTCCCTAGTTCGATTCTTGGTGGCACCACTTTTACAAATCGGGAAAATGTTGTAACTCAATGAGTTATGACATTTTTCTTTTTTATGCGGTAAAACAATGGTAAAACATTTGCAAAATCGCCATCTAATCGCCTATGTATCAAGGCTTTAGGTTTGTAAATATAGATTATTTTTTGTAACTTTACAAGTGATAACAGAAAATAATACGATATGACAAACTTAATCAAACCACCTGATTTACAGTTAGATAAGCTACATTTACTTAAAAATGAGATATTTAACACACTTGACATTACTCCAAATAGTCGAAGAGACTATGAGACACGGATTTCTAAGTTTTTGGAGTATGTGGGTATAAATGGACTTAATCGCAACAGTTACTTAGAATATAAGAGATTTTTGAGGGATAACGACAGATTGAGTGTTGCCACAAAGAATAAGTATCTGATTTCTGCAAAGGTGTTTCTTGATGGGTTATATCGCTTACAACTTATACCAATTAAGATAACGGATAGTATCAAAGGGTTCTCACAAAGTAGACTACATAAGAAAAACGGTCTTACGGATAGCGACATTACGACAATCCAAAACTACTGCTTACAATTAGAACCCACACCACAAAATTTACGACTCAAAGCGATTTTTGCTCTACTGATTTTTCAAGGTCTGCGACAGATTGAGATTACCCGATTAGATGTTACGGATATAAACCTTAAAGATCGCACCGCTGCAATACGAGGTAAAGGGCGAGATGATAAAGAACCAATACACCTACACCCCACAACTGTAAAGCTCCTCAAAGAGTATATAAAGGCTCTACGATTCAGAGAGGGGGCACTGTTTAGGAGTAGCAGTAATTTCTCCAACTCCTCCCGACTGACAACAAAATCCATACGAGAAATAGTTACTCACACTCTTCGAGAGTTAGGCATTGACGGAACGACACTCGGTTTCCGTCATTTTTTTATTACTAAGCTGATTAAGTCCTACAAGGGTGAACTTATGACAGTCTCAAAATATAGTCGCCACCGCTCAATACAGATGTTGGAGGTCTATAATGACGAGATTATTCGTGAGGAGGATTTACCACGATTCTATGACGTGTTTAACAATATTGAGCTATGAGCGACAGCAGACACATATATTGCTTAGAGGGTAACTGGAATCGCAACCGCAATAGTGGGCAGAGTATTAAACCTGTTCTCGATATGTTACATCACTCTTGTGAAGTGAAGTATATTTACCGTAAATGTAACACTAAGGCGGAGTTCTTGGAGGGGTTACGAAAATTCACCTTTAAACGTTACGCCAACTACACGATTTTATACATCGCATTTCACGGACGTAGAAACAAAATTTTAGTAGGTGGTGAGATTGTAACTGTATATAATAATCGAAAAATAGTCCACCATACTAATTGAAAAGTATGCCACCTAACTACCCGACAAAAACAAACAAGTGACACATAACCAATTGATAATCAACAAATAAACACCTGTGAATATTTGCAAAAGCCCCTAATTTTCAGTATCTTAGAAGAAAAACTTGGCGG
>JBCQTK010000054.1:0-15547 GCA_047178665.1 Rikenellaceae bacterium
TGCCGCGTTGTGCAGGGTCTCGGTGCCAGTGCCGTTATGAGTATCAACACCTCGATGGTGAGGTTGATCTATCCCCGCCGAATGTTGGGACGCGGTATTGGACTCAACTCGATGGTTGTCTCGGTCTCGTCGGTAGCAGGGCCCTCGATTGCGGCGGCGATTATGGCAGTGGCGGATTGGCAGTGGCTCTTTGCGGTCAACCTGCCTATTGGTTTGATCTCTGTTCTGCTGGGCTACTACTTCCTGCCCGACAACCCTGTGAGGCAGCAGAGGGGGGAGTATAGGTGGAGTGATGCGGCGCTCAACGCCGTCACGTTTGGTCTCGTGTTCGCTGTGGTGACGGGCTTTTCGCATAGTGTCGATTGGTGGTTGCTGGTGGTGTTGGCTGTGGCGGCAGCTGTCGTGGCGTGGTTCTATGTGCGTATGCAGCTGAGGCGCAAATATCCCATCTTGCCGTTCGATCTGCTGAAGATCCCGATCTTTAGCCTCTCGATCGTAACTTCGATCCTCACCTTCGTGGCGCAGATGTCGCTGATGGTGGCGCTACCCTTCATACTGCAGAATCAGTTTGGATATTCGACGCTCGATATGGGGGCGGTCATAACTGCGTGGCCAGCGATGAATATGATAACTACCCCCGTCGTGGGATTTATGGTGGAGCGCTTTCACGCAGGTCGAATGGGGTGTGTTGGACTCACGATACTCTCTGTAGGTCTGATACTTATGGGCTTCATACCCGAAGATCCGACGAAGTTTGATTTTATGTGGAGGCTCGCTATTTGTGGCTTCGGCTTTGGCTGTTTCCAGGCGCCCAACAATAGCATTATCATCTCCTCTGCACCACTCATTCGCAGCGGTTCGGCGAGTGGGATGATGGCGTCGGCGCGACTCACGGGTCAGATTATCGGTGCTGCGAGTGTGGCGCTACTCTTTCACATCTTTCCGTCGGAGTGCACGACCAACATACTCTTTGTGGGTGCGGCATTCGCGTCGGCGGCGATGTTGCTCTCCTACGCACGTCTCTCGTTGCCACTCCCCGACTCTTTGGTGTTCGGGCGCAGTGAGTAGGTTGCCGATCACTCCTTAATTTCGTGCACTTGCACTGAAAAAAAGTGGTCGATTGGGGTGAAAATCCGAGAAAAAATAGTATCTTTGCGAGTAATGAATTTTAAGATTATGCGCAAAAGAATAATATCAATAGTGGCAGCTGTGACGGCATCGGTCGGTGTGGTGACAACTGCCTCAGCATCAGTTGTTTCGCACTTCGACAGGGGGCAAGAGCTCTTCGGTATGGAGCGGTGGATAGATGCACGCAACGAACTACAGAAGTCGATCGGCGAGGCGGAGGAGCTGAGTCTAATAGAGAGCGACAGGCTTGAGTATATGTTGGCGATCTGCTCTGCGGAGCTTGGGCTCGACATAGCGAGCTATCAACTGTTCAAATTCGAGGTCGACCACCCCACGACACTCTATCTCAACGAGTCGCTCTATGCACGCGCCATCATCCAGAGCGCAGAGGGGGAGCTCGACGAGGCACACGCCATATTTAGCGAGGTAGATCCCACGAAGCTCAGCGAGTCGAAGCGTGAGCAGTATAACCTGCGGATGGGCTACATCACATTTAGGGGTGGCGACAATGCGAGCGCCATCCATCACTTCAAACAGATCGACAGCGAGAGCGACTTCTATCAACACGCACTCTACTTCATATCGTTCATAGCCTACGAGGCGAAGGATTATGCGCAGGCGAGGAGCGGCTTCGAGAAGCTGTTGAGTGTGGGCGACACCTACGCCGCAGTTGTCCCATACTATTTGTTGCAGATCGAGTTCGACACGGAGAACTATGAGGGGGCGATCAGCTACGGCGAGAAGTTGCTAGATGACGCGTCGCCCGAGCAGCGAGAGAGCTTGGTGAGGACTATTGCGGAGTCATACTTTAGGCTCGACAAATATACGCAGGCTATATCGTATATCGACACATATGAGGCTGCTGGGCGCAAGCTCGGTCGTGCGGAGAACTACATCAAGGGCTTCTCGCTCCATCAGCTTAGACGCTACGACGTCGCCATTGAGTATCTGAAGAGGGCGTGTGGTGCCGACGACGCGATGACGCAGAATGCATCGTTCCACCTAGCTAACTGCTACCTCAAAGTCAAGGATAAGGCAGGGGCGCTGCAGGCGTTTTCGATGGCGTCGAACGACGAATTTAACAAGCAGATCGCCGAGGAGGCACTCTTCAACCAGGCGAAGTTGCAGTATGAGTTGGGCGGTGGCGTCTTTAACGAGACTATCAACCTCCTCACACGCTACAACGACAAGTACGACAACCCTAAGCGCCGCGTGGTAGTGCAGACACTCCTCGCCGCAGCCTACTACAACTCGCGCGACTACGCCACAGCCTACGAGAAGATCGGACAGATCCGCAACCCCGACTCGGAGATCCGCGCCGCAAAGCAGAAGATCACATATCTCAGGGGGCTGGAGGAGTTCGCGGCAGGCAACTTCGTCGATGCGAGGAGGTATCTGAAGGAGTCGATCGAGATTGGTGTCACCGCAAAGCAGGTCTCGTTGGCGGCGTACTGGATTGGCGAGATCTCATATCGAGAGGGCGACCTCGACGCAGCTCTCACAGGTTACAACTACCTCATTGCGCGTGCTCCAAAGAGCGACAAGCAGAGCGTCGAGGCGTTATACAGCACTGCCTACGCACTACTTAAGCAGGGCAACGAGGAGTCGGCGATGGAGTATTTCAAGAGGTATGTAGCATCGCCACAGAGCGTTGTATCGCTCAAAGCCGACGCCTACAACCGAATTGGCGACATCCTATACGGTATGCGCAGCTTCGTGCAGGCTACAAACAACTACCGCAGTTCGATCAATACCGACGCTGCGGATCAGAATTATTCGCGCTATCAGATCGCCATCATCTTGGGTCTCGAGGGCAAGACAGCAGATAAGTGTTGGGCTCTGAAGCAGATCACCGATCCTCAATATGGCGAGGAGTATCTCGATGACGCCCTCTACGAGCTGGGCAGCACATACATCCGCAGCGAGAACTACAAGGCTGCGATCCAGAGTCTCGACGATTTTGTCGTGAAGTATCCTCGCTCGCCCCTCTACTCGCAGGCACTATCTGATATGGGTGTGGCATATATTAATCTGGACGATGCGCAAAACGCCCTCAAATACTACGACTTCGCCATCAAGTCGGCTCCACAGTCGCAGATCGCGAAGAATGCGTTGCAGGGCGTACGTGAGATATATGTGAGCAAGGGTAACGCCGCAGGGTACTTCAAATATGCGGAGTCGATAGGTATGAATAGCGATCTCACGACCGTAGCACGCGACTCGTTGTCGTTCGCCTCAGCTAGGGGGCTCTACTTCGCAAGCGAGGGGTCGAGCACCAAACAGAGGTCGGTGGTGAAGAGCCTAGAGAGCTATTTGAAGGAGTATCCTAAGGGGTACTATATGAGTGATGCACTTTTCTACTTGAGCGACTGCCACGTGAAGTTGGGCGACGGCGACTCGGCAATATCGACCCTCGCAGCGCTCGACAAGAGGGGGACAAATCAATATAGCGAGATCGTAAATCGAATGTTGGCAAAGCTCACATTCGACGCCAAGAAGTTTGCGCAGTCGGCAGCGGCAGGTCGCAAGCTCTACACTGTGGCGAAGGATCAGGCGACGCGAGAGGAGGCGATGGGCTACTATCTGCGAGCTACGATGGCTACATCCGACAGCAAGGCTATTGAGGCTATGAGCGACGACATAATCGCCCTGGGCGAGAAGAGTGTGGGCGCAGCGGCAACGACTGAGGCGATCTACATTCGTGCGACAAACCTCCGCGAGAGGGGCGAACGCACCGAGGCGACGAAGCTCTACGAGACGCTTACGCAGAGGGAGTCGGCATCGCAATATAGCAGCGAGTCGCACTACCACATCATCGACGAGGCGTACAGAGCAGGTGAGCACGCGACGGCAGAGAGGCTAATATTCAAACTCTCTGATAGCGGTGTGGCTGACTCCTACTGGTTGGCGAAGAGCTTTATACTGCTGGGCGACATCTACGTTGCGCAGGGCGACAGTTTCCAGGCGCGCGCGACATATCAGAGTATCGTCGATGGCTACTCCGACGAGAGCGATGGCTTGATCGAGATGGCGAAGAGCAAGATCGCAGGGTTGCAGTAATTAGGGTGAATTATAAGGAGAAGAAGATATGAAGAGAGACATTATATATATATGTAGCTACGCCGCAGCTATCCTGGCGGCGGCGACCCCCGTGGTGGCGCAGGTCAGCAAAGAGGTGGAGGTGACGCAGGCATACATCCCACAGGTGAGGGAGGCAACGAAGCCCACGCTACAACCAAATATGGAGGATGATGCATACATAGCACCCGACATAGACTACACGATCACCTCGACATCTATACACACACCGCTAGAGAGTGAGCCATACAAACCTGTTGAGCTCGACTACTGGGAGTTTAAGCGCCTGGGCGACTACTACGCAAAGGTGGGTGTGGGTATGCCATATCGTTCGGTTGTCGACCTCTACGCGTCGAGGAGCAGCGCCAGTCGAGGCTACTACAACGCATTTGTCAATCAAGAGGGTGAGTATGCCGATCGAACGAACGACTATGGTGTGAGCAGCGACGCTGTGGAGTCGCACCTGAGGGTGGGATCTACTGCAGGTCTCTACGTCGGACGACGTGTGTTGGAGGGTGCATTCGACTATCGCAACGACTACTGGAGCAGATATGCAACATCTTGTGACGACGACAACAACCCACTCTATCAGAGGCTGGTGCTCGATCTTCGCTATGGCGACAACTTCTCCGACCTGAGCCGTTGGAACTACTCGGTGGAGGCTGGTGCGGAGCATATGTGGAGCAGGTCGGGCTACGGCAATACCTCGATGGGGGGAAGGGTCGATCTGGGACACAATGTGGCGGGTGGAGCTCTTAGGCTTAGCGCACTTGTCGACTGCACTATGGGCGACGCGGGTTATCTCAACACGACGTTTGGTGTGGGGGCTAGATACTCTCTCGAAGGGGTTGTGTCGAACCTCTCGCTGGGGCTTGATCTCTACAGCGACAATGTGTCGGCGACGGGGGTTGACGCGAAGTCACACCTCTACATATCGCCGCACCTGAGCTACGATCAGAGGCTCTTCGAGTCGAAGATGATAGCCTATCTCAACCTCGGCGGCAGGGTTCGTCACAACGACTACGCCTCGCTGAGCGAGGAGAATCCATACATCGAGGCTGGACTCTTTGGCGATCGCAGCAGTTTGAGCTACGACCTCGACCTCGGTATTAAGGGGGTGTTGGACGATAGAATCTTCAGCTACAACCTATATGTGGGATACGAAATTGTCACGGACGAGAGGTATTGGCTCTACTGCGAGCAGCAGCAGAGTGCTACGACTGCCTGTAGCGGCTACGTTGTGGCGTTCGACGACCTGAGCACGCTGAGTGTCGACTTGGAGATGCTCTACAGACCTGTGCCTGCGCTAGAGATTGAGTTTGGTGCGTCGGTCAATAAGTACTATGAGGCGAGTGGCGCGTGGGCGGTTGCGCGACCTACGACGGAGCTAAATCTTGGCGGACTCTACAGAGTGGGCAAGATGGCGTTTGGCGTAGGTGCTGAGTTCGCTAGTAGCCGCAAGAGCTCGCAGCTTTATTGCGATATTGTGGGTGGCGAGTCGATGTCGACTATCGTAACACCCTCGGCAATCAACCTCTGCGCTGAAGCGGAGTATACGTTGGGGTGTGGCGCCGTTGTATTCTGCAACTTGACCAACCTACTCAACGACGATATATATGAGTGGGCACGATTCCGCGAGTATGGTGTGGGCGGAGTTATAGGCGTTAAGTTCGAGTTCTAGAGCCCTCAGATAGGGGGCAAAACCTCATATAGGGGCAAAAAAAAAGTGGGTAAGCTACTTATATCGCACCGCTCGACCACGTACCCTTGCTTGATTCCTCACCTGGGGGATTAGTAGGAGCTGGTCGTATAAGACTTACCCGTCACAAAAGTAGATAAAAAAAACTAATATCCAAAATAAGTTGAAACTATTTTTAAGAACATTTGTTATTCTCGCAGTCGTCGGGGTGGTGGTAACTACGCTACTCTACATCCAGTTCTATGGCAATGCTGTGCGTGGCGAGGTAGTTATTAGGCTAGGTGCAAGAGAGTTAGCCGAGGGTGAAGCGGCGAGGTTGATCGATAGTTTGGTGAAACCCAACATCCGCCACAAATTTGCGTTCGACACCTATGCGTCTCGCCTAAATCTGTTGGATAGGGTGAAGCCTGGCAACTATGAGCTGAAAAAGGGGATGGACGTTGTCGACATAGTGAGGATGTTGAAACTCGGCGAGCAGAGTTCGGTGAAGCTCGTATTCAACTATGCGAGGGGCGTGGAGTTCTTGGCTGCAACTATCTCGAAGCAGATAGATGCCGATTCGCTCTCGTTGGTTGAGGCTATGCGGTCAGATAGCTTGGCGACAGAGTTTGGTCTGAGCTCCGCACAGCTCGTCTCGCTATTTATCCCCAACACCTACAGCGTGTGGTGGACAATCAGCCCCGAGGAGCTGGTGCGCAGGATGAATGTCGAGTCCAACAGATTTTGGAACGAGTCGCGCGAGAGTGCACGCAAGGCGATGAAGCTGAGTAGAGTGGAGGTGATGACGTTGGCGTCGATAGTATTTGAGGAGACACGCAAAGTCGACGAGATGCCGCGCATAGCAGGGGTCTATCTCAACCGTCTGCGCAAGAGGATGAAGCTGCAGGCTGACCCCACCGTTAAGTTTGCCTTAGGCGACTTTACAATCCGCCGCGTGCTCTACAAACACCTAGAGTACGACTCCCCATACAATACATATAAGTATAGAGGGTTGCCCCCATCTCCAATTGCGACACCCAGCATCGCAGCAATAGATAGTGTCTTGGGAGCCGAAAAGCATAACTACATATACTTCTGCGCTCGTCCCGAAATGGATGGATACCACAACTTTGCAGCTACATATACACAGCACAAAATCAACGCAAGAGCCTTCGCCGCCGAACTCAATAAACGAGGCGTGAAGTAGAGGAGCACCTCAATTTATAATCTACAATATTACAAAGCCTTATCGCATTGCAATAGAAAAAGAAACGAAGTTTCTCTCCACAACTTGTTGTGAGCCGCGCGGCTTGAGCGCACTCCCCGCCCCCCATTTTGTGTGGTTGCCCTCAGGTGTAGATGCAGATTATTTTTGTATTGTCAAGAATTTTGCGTAAGTTTGTGGCTATGATTATTAAACTATATAGTGAAAATACCTCTGAGAGGGAGTTGCAGCGTGTTTGTGACATACTCAGGGATGGTGGGGTAGTGATCTATCCGACCGATAGTCTCTATGCTATTGGGTGTGCTGTAGGCTCGTCGAAGGGGGGCGATAAGTTGCGGAAGTTGAGTGGCAAGGATAGCCGTGATATGACTATTGTGTTTAGTTCAATCAGCTCCATATCAGAGTATTGCAGGGTCGACAATGCGACGTTCAAGTTGTTGAAGCGCAACACTCCTGGAGCAATTACGTTTATCCTGAAGAGTCTCTCGCGCATCCCCGACAAGGTTGTGGCGAAGCGAAAGACTATCGGAGCACGTATCCCCGACAACCTCATTGCGCGCGGCATTGTCGAGCTCTTGGGCGAACCGTTACTCTCCACGTCGCTGAAGATTGATAGTGACGAGATGGAGTACTTCACTGACCCCGAACTTATCCACGACTTGATGGCTACATCTGTCGACTGCGTTGTAGATGGTGGTGTTGGTGATAACACGCCCTCGACGATTGTCGATCTGAGTGAGGGTGAGGTTAACATACTGCGTCAGGGCGAGGCGGATATAATTTTATAGATTCAAAATGATTATGACAAATTACATTGATGGGTATAAGGAGATGGTGAATAGCGCTGCTAAGTGGGGCTTGATCCTCGGCGTGCTGATGAGTGCGTCGCGCATTTTCGAGACGAGGGTGCTTGTCTCGGGTGACGTGTCGGAGTTTATGTTTCTCACCCTGGAGTGGGTTGCAGCCTCTGTGATATATGTGTTGATACTCCACCGAGCTAATAAGCAGCGTGCAGCCTCGCGACCTGCGGAGCAGGGATATGCGTTTCGCGACATACTGAACTACACGATCCTCATCTCGATCTTTGCGTCGTTCATTGTCGCGGTGAGCTCACACATCTACATCGTCAATAGCATTGGCGGCTATGTAAACTTCGCGGAGGCTACGACTGAGTCGCTCAATGCGGTGATCGCAGAGGCTGGTGTGGATGTCGAGAGCAATGCAGCACTTCTTGAGCAGAGCGCAAAGTCGACGGAGAGCATAATTGATAATCCACCGACAATTTTGACAGCCGTATTGTCGGCTATGTCCAGCTATATCCTTGCAGGGTTGCTCACTACTGTGGCTCTCTATTGGTTCGTAAGGCGCAAAAAGGAGTATGTGGGTCAATGTTTCACCGACGCAAACGAGGGTCAGGGCGATGAGCAGAAGTAGAGTAGATGTTTCGGTGGTTGTGCCGTTGTACAACGAGGAGGAGTCGCTCCCCGAACTTGTCGCGTGGATCGACCGTGTGGCGCAGGGTGAGGGACTGACCTACGAGATAATATTGATAGACGACGGCTCGACAGATGGGTCGTGGGATGTTGTGGAGCGCATCTGCAAGGAGTATGCAGGGGTTGTCAGGGCGATCAGTTTTGGTCGCAACTATGGCAAGTCGGCGGCACTCTATTGTGGTTTTGCCGAGGCTCAGGGCGAGGTTGTCTTTACGATGGATGCCGATTTGCAGGATTCGCCCGACGAGATCTCGACAATGCGACGAATGATCCTCGATGAGGGCTACGACCTTGTGTCGGGGTGGAAGCGCAAGCGCTACGATCCGATCGGTAAGCGTCTGCCCAGCAAGTTCTTCAATGCTGCAGCTAGGGTTGTGTCGGGCATAAAGCTTAACGACTTCAACTGCGGACTCAAGGCGTATAGGCGCAAGGTTATCAAGTCGATCGAGGTGTATGGAGAGATGCATCGCTACATTCCGATCTTGGCGAAGTATGCAGGTTTCAAGCGCATTGGCGAGAAGGAGGTGGAGCACAGGGCACGCAAATATGGTGAGTCGAAGTTCGGTATGGAGAGGATGGTGAAGGGGTATCTCGACCTCATTACGGTGACGTTTCTATCGCTCTTTGGGCGCTCGCCAATGTATCTTTTCGGTGGGTTGGGGACGTTGATGTTCCTCGTCGGAGGGGTGATGACGTGTTGGATCATCGCCAACAAAATATTGTTGCAGATGGAGGGTGAAGTTGCTCGTGCAGTGACGGAACAACCGCTCTTCTACATATCGCTAATCGCCATAGCCATAGGCGTTCAGCTCTTCTTAGCAGGCTTCTTGGGTGAGCTCATCAACCGTACATCGTCGGAGCGAAACAGATATATAATTGATAAAAAAATAGACTAATATTATGATTCAGAGAGTACAATCAATCTATCTTCTTTTTGCGGTAGTCGCGTCGTGCGTCGCCATCTTTATGCCGCTAGCATTCTTTTCGATCACCACGGGTGAGCTCTTTGACCTCTATTCGTCGGGGCTACACACCTCGGATGGTGAGATGTTGCAGAACTCGATATTCCTTTTTATTTTAGGTGTCGTAGTTGCGGCAATACCGTTTGCCACGATTTTCTTGTTTAATAATCGTATGCTGCAGATCAGGGCGTGCGTCGTCGAGGTTGTTCTGTTGTTTGGGTTCTACATTATGCTGGGCACCTACTACTACCTCTGCTGCCGCGTATTTGGCGAGATTGGTATCGAGATGCGTGGTGTACACGCCGCAATAGCTGCGCCGTTGGTCGCTATGATCTTTGTGTTCTTCGCTGCGCAGGCGATCTTCAAGGATGAGTTGTTGGTGCGTTCGACAGATAGAATCCGATAGAGTAGAGGGGGTAGCGAGAGCTATTTTGGTATAAAAGTTGATCTATCATTGAGAAAAATGAAAGATCAACTTTTTTTCGTATGCTAAAGTATCTACTCCTTCTGCTACCCCTCTCGTTCAGCTCGTGCGGAGGTGGTGGTGCGGCTGTGGGCGGCGCAAGCCACTCGGCAGCCATCCGACCTGTGAAGGTCGAGACAGCACGCTCCATACGCTATGTGGAGCGTGATTTTGCGGCGCTGTCGACCCCTCTGATGGCGGTTAATATGGCGTTTAAGATCTCGGGGCAGATCCTCGCTACCCCTGTGTCGAAGGGTGAGTTAGTCGACAGGGGAGGTGTGCTCGCAAGCATCGATCCGCGCGATGTTGAGCTGCAACTTGTAGCCGACAGATCCAACTATGAGCAGGCGAGGTCGAGCTACGAGAGGGCGCGCCGACTCCTCGCCCACGAGGCGGTGTCGTTGCAGGAGGTGGAGCGGATGGAGTCGAGTTTCCTCACAGCCAAGTCGCAGTACGAGAATACGCAGGAGATGCTCAAGGAGACGACAATCGTAGCTCCATTTAGGGCTCTCGTCGAGAGGGTATTTGTCGACGAATACCAGAGGGTGCAGGCGGGCGAAGCTATCCTAAGAATTGTCTCCCCCACAACCTCCAAGGTGGAGTTTACGCTCCCCGAGAGTTCGCTTGCTGCGATGGAGAATCCCGAGACTCGTTTCAAGGTGCGGTTCGACAACATTGCGAATGTGAGTTTCGACGCCGTGGTGACGGAGTATGCCAAGAGTTCCTCCGATGCATCGGGATTCCCTGTCGCGTTGGAGGTGGATTTGGCGGAGAGTGAGCAGTATGCGATTAGTTCGGGGATGTCGTGTGTGGTGACTATGATAACTTCGCAGCAGGATGATCGAGCTGTCGTCCTCCCCCTATCGTCGATCTATTCGCCAACGGCAGGGGGTACATACGTATGGATAGTCGGAGGCGACGACAGGGTCTACTTGCAGCGTGTCGAGCTCGATGAGTTGACGGGGCAGAGTTCGGTTGTCGTTGGCGCGGGTGTCGACAGTGGTGCGCGGGTGGTGA
This sequence comes from Rikenellaceae bacterium, assembly GCA_047178665.1. Lineage (GTDB taxonomy): Bacteria > Bacteroidota > Bacteroidia > Bacteroidales > Rikenellaceae > Alistipes. Next base: position 11,045 of record JBCQTK010000054.1, read on the forward strand.
CGGCAGGAGTTTATCAACTTGCGGAGGGTCAGCGCGTAAAAATAGCAGATAAGTGATGGGCTCTATAACCGAATATTCGCTACGAAGCAGCCGCCTCACGTGGTTTCTGCTGTTGCTCTTTGTCGTTGGTGGGGTCTACGGATTTCTCAACCTCGGCAAGAAGGAGGACTCTACATTTGTCATTAAGAGTGCCTCGGTCATCTGTAGCTACGCTGGCGCAACGCCGCAGGAGGTGGAGATGCTCATCACCGAACCCATCGAGCGCGAGATACAGAGTATGCGGAGGCTCTACAAGATCACCTCCGACTCGCAGTTTGGGATCTCGAAGATCCTCGTGGAGCTCGACCCTGCGACACCTGCCGAGGAGATTCCGCAGTTGTGGGATGAGCTGCGACGCAAGGTGCTCAACATAGAACCACGACTCCCTGCTGGTGCGTCGAGCGTGATGGTGAACGATGATTTTGGCGATGTGTATGGCATCTACTATGCTATCACGGCGAGTGATGGTTTCTCGTTCTCGGAGCTTCGCGAGTGGGCGCAGAGGATTAAGACTCAGGTGGTTAGTGTCGATGGTGTGCAGAAGGTTACGCTCTACGGCGAGCAGTCGCCAGTGGTGAATGTCGATGTGTCGTTGTCGCAACTCTCCAACTTCTCGATCCGCCCCGAGGCTATCGTGTCGACCATCGCGCGACAGAATGGCGTGGTCAGCAGTGGCGAGAAGCAGGCTGGGGAGATGCGCATAAAGATCTTGGAGCAGGGGAGCTATCGTTCGATCGCCGACATTGCCGATCAGCTACTGATCTCTAGCGACGGGAAGCAGTATCGGCTGGGCGACATAGCGAGTGTCGAGATGGGCTACGCCTCGCCCCCCACCTCGCTGATGAGGGTCAATGGGCGTCGTGCGATTGGTGTGGGGGTCTCGACAGAGGGCGATCGCGACGTTGTGGCTACGGGGCGCAAGATAACGCAGGTGCTCGATATGATGGTGCGGAGTATGCCCATCGGTATCAATCTGGAGGTGCTCTACCCCGAGGATCGGATCGCGCAGGAGGCTACAAATACGTTTCTGCTCAATCTGATTAGCTCTATCGCCATTGTTGTAGTTGTCATTATGTTGGCTATGGGGGTGCGTGCAGGTGTGTTGATCGGTTCGTCGCTGCTCTTCTCGATAGGTTCGACACTGCTGATAATGCTCTTTGTGGGCGAGGGGTTGAACCGCACGTCGTTGGCAGGATTTATCATCGCAATGGGTATGTTGGTCGACAACGCGATAGTGGTTGTCGACAATGCGCAGAATGCTATAGCTAGAGGCGTGGCGCGGCGTGAGGCGGTTATTCGGGGTGCTGACGCTCCGAAGTGGAGTCTGCTGGGGGCTACGTTGATCGCTATATTCTCCTTTCTGCCGCTATATCTTGCGCCGTCGGCTGTGGCGGAGATCGTCAAACCGCTCTTTGTCGTGTTGGCAATATCGCTACTTATGAGTTGGGTGTTGGCGCTCATTCAGACACCTCTCTTTGGACTGTTTCTGCTGAGTGAGCGCAGAGGCGACGAGGTGTCTGAGGGTGGTGGTGCAGTCTTTCATCGTTGGTTCGACCGCGCCATACGCTGGATCTTACGATATAAGTGGGGTGTTGTGGCGGTGGCGTTGCTCTGTTTGGTGGGGGCAGGAGGGGTGATGGAGCGGATGCCGCAGGACTTCTTCCCCTCGCTCGACAAACCATACTTCCGCGCCGACATAATACTACCCGAGGGCTACAACATCTACTCGACGGAGCGCCGTATGATCGAGATCGAGAGGTGGCTAGAGCAGCAGCCAGAGGTGCGCAACGTCTCGATCACCGTAGGCGGCACTCCTCCTCGCTACTACCTCGCCAGCAGCTCCGTGGCGCTGATGCCCAACTTTGGCAACGTACTAATCGAACTCTACGACGCATCGCAAACCGCGGAGGTGGAGCGTCGATTTAGCACCTACGTGCGCGCCTCCTTCCCCGATATATGGCTACGATCATCGCTCTTTAAGCTCTCGCCAGTCCCCGACGCCTCGATCGAGATGGGATTCATTGGCGAAGATACAGAGGTGTTGACAGCGCTCACACACCAGGCGGAGCAGATTATGTGGCGCAATCCGCGAGCCACAAATGTACGCAACAGCTGGGGCAACAGAGTCCCTACGTGGCGACCTCTCTACTCGCAGATGAGGGGTGGACGAATTGGGGTGTCGAGGAGCGATCTCGCGCAGGGTCTGACGGTCGCAACTGTCGGCTACGCGCTGGGTGAGTATCGTGAGGGCGATCAGTTTATGCCGATCCTGATGCGCGACGCACAACTCAGCAACTACAACCTCGCAAATATGGAGACGCTGCCGATATTCTCGCCCTCGGGACGGCTATTTGCGGCCGAGCAGGCTACGTCGGGCTTCGACCTCGACTACGATCTCTCCATAATCCGCCGCTTCAATCGCCAACGCGTGATGAAGGCACAGTGCGACCCCGACCGTGGAGTCAATACCAAGGAGCTATACACCGAGATCCTCGACTCCATTCAGCGATCAATCACCCTCCCCGAGGGCTACCAATTTAGAGTGTTCGGCGAGGAGGAGTCGCAGGCGGAGTCCAACGAGGCGCTGGCGAAGAACTTCCCACTGACGCTGGTACTTATATTTATTACGCTGCTGGTGCTATTTGGGTCGTATCGAGAACCGATGGTTGTGCTGCTGATGATACCTCTCATATTCATTGGTGTCGTCTTTGGTCTCTGGGCGACAGGCAAGATGTTCAACTTCTTCGCGCTGCTCGGTATGTTGGGGCTGATCGGTATGAACATTAAGAATGGTGTGGTGCTAGTGGCTCAGATTGGTGAGCTTCGTGGGCGGGGTGTGGAGCCTGCGGAGGCTCTGATCTCTGCAACACATAGCAGGATTCTCCCCGTCTCGATGGCGTCGGGCACAACGATTCTCGGTATGGTGCCGCTACTGTTCGACTCTCTGTTTGGTGCAATGGCTGCGACTATTATGGGGGGATTGGTGGTTGCTACACTCCTTACGTTCTGTGTGTTGCCTGCGTGCTATGCTATATTCTACAACATTAAAGTCGAGAAACTATGAGATACCTTGCATTGACAATCATACTCTGCTGCACGATCTCCTCGATCTCGGCGCAACTCACCCCCGCGCAGTATCGCAGTGATGTCGCCCACTATAGCTGGGAGCTGAAGAGTGCTGCGCTAAACGTGGAACAGGCGCAGGAGAGGATAGCATACGAGCGAACATCAGCCCTGCCGAACCTCTCGGCATCGGGGCGGTTAGCCTACAACTTCAAACGAGTCGGGGGCGAACACGATTGGGGGTCGTACGTCGAGCCGCAGATAATCCAGACGCTATATGGCGGTGGGGTAGTGAGAGCAACCGTGGAGGGGGCGGAGGTGGCGAGCAAAATTGCTCAACGTGATGCAGACTACACCCTCCTAGAGATCGAATATGCTGCCGACTACGCATACTGGAATCTGTGGGCGATGGGTCGACTCCACGCCGTAATGGAGCGCTACGTAGAGCTTATCGGGCGCGAGTCGGAGGTGATAGAGCGCCGATTCCAAGAGGGATATGTGGCAAAGGGCGATCTGCTGATGATAGCATCTCGGCTCAGCGAGGCGGAGTATGAGTTGATCTCGGCAGAACAGAACAGAGTCGTCGCACAACACAATCTCAACATATTGAGGGGGCGAGAGATGAGCGACAGCGTTCGGCTCGCAGGTTTTGTCGTAGTCAACACGCTGATGCCCAAACGACTGACTGCCGACGAGGCTCTGGCGCAACGACCCGACTACGCAGCTGTCATACTAGCGGAACGGGCTGCAAAACTCTCGACACGCGCCCTGCAGGGGGCATACAATCCGCAGCTGACGGGGGGCATCACGGGGTCGTGGAGAGGGGTTAATCCCAACATTTCGGGGGTCAGCCACAATCTCAACGGCTCGATATATCTCGCGCTCTCAATACCCATCTACCACTTTGGCGAACGGCGCCGCGCAACTGCAATATCGAAGATGAGCGAGCAGCAGAGCCGTATCAACACCTCGATCCTGCACGACACAATTGTCAAGGAGGAGGGCAACGCGTGGGCAAACCTCACACAGAGCTACGCGCAGATGATCGCAGCATCTCACTCGCTGGAGATAGCTGGCGAGAACCTAGAGATCAGCACATATGCCTACAACGAGGGGGAGGTGTCAATCGTCGAACTGATGCAGGCACAGCTCAGCTGGATGCAGATCTACACAAATGCAATATACTCGGAGTACAACTATCAACTCGCCTGCTCATACTATCGTCGTACTGTGGGGGGAGATCTATAGGTGGGGGCAGGGCAAACGCACGAAAAAAGGCAGGGTCTGCGCTAACGCCGCGCGGGTAGGAGTGTTCGGAAGAACCCCCTCCTTATCCAAAGAACAAGCTAGGGTCTCCTCCACAGAGTTTAACAATCTCTATCATAAGTTGTTCCCTAAGCT
>JBCQTK010000055.1:0-15481 GCA_047178665.1 Rikenellaceae bacterium
CGCACTCTTACCTTTGTGATAATACCTATGAAGGAGCTTCTCGATAGGCTCCCAATCGATGAGCGTGTTGATTTGTGTGAAAAATTCGCTCTTCTTGACGCGATGTGATGTCGTGATGTCGTGATGTCTGCCAGACTAAGTAATTGTTGCTTTTCCATACTCAAAGATACTAATAATTATCTGAATATCAAAATATTAGATCGAATTTAGCCTTGCAATGGTCTCTTAATGTTAATTGTAAACATAGCACATTAGCTTTAATTCGTAATACTTATTTTTGAGCGAATGAGCCTCGAAAAACGGACTACATAATTCACTACATAAAGAGTAGTGCTTTTCGCCAAAAAGGGGTTAACTTATAGAAAAAAACCTTTTTTCTCCCCTAATCAGTATATACAAACTTCACTAATGTGCTATGTTACAAAGTTATACAGTATATGTCGCTGTATATTTCAAAAAACCGCCTGACCAACAAAATGTTGGTCACTCTTTTTTTGTGTGTATATGGGGGGGGAGAACGATGTAGTAAAATGCAGCTGACCTCCGATGGATGACAACGGAGATCAATACAGGTGGTCAATAGGTGATCTAGTGAGAGTATTTATCTAGCAACTCATAAGACCTCTCAATACCCAACTCGCCTGCCTTTGACAGGTCGATGCAACCCTTGCGTGTATCCTTCATCATAATCTGAACAACACCTCTATTGTAGTATGCCTCAGCAAACCCGGGGTAGAGCTTAATAGCCTCACAATAAGAGCTATACGCCTCAGGCAACTTGCCCGAGAGCAGTAGTAGTCCCGCCTTGTTGTAGTGTGAATATGCAAGATCAGGGTGTAGCGCAATGGCTGTATTGATGTCCTCCAGCGCCTCATTGTAGTCGTATGTTCGACTGACTGCGCTGTTACGGAGATTGTTAGCAGGGTCTGCGTCGATGGTGATCCTCTGAAATGAGTTCTCGATGGAGCTGATGAACTCGATCATCTCGGCACGCGTCGCCGCCCTATTTATATATAGGAATGGTGAGCGAGGCTCCTCCGCAATAGCAGAACTCAGCGTCGTTATGGCGCTAGTGTACTGCTTGATATGGCTCTGCGCAACGCCAAGTTCGAAGAGACTCTTCCAACTGCGATCGAGGATAGCTTGTCGTTCGAGCCGCCTCTCCATCGACGAGAGCGAGTCGGGGTCTATGTTGCTGGGAGTGTGACTTATGACGATAGCTCCTCCGCCGACAGAGGCTACGAAGCTCTCAAGCTCTGCGTCGTAGTAGTTGCTGTGGCGAATGGTTGACTCATCGCTCTGATTGAGCGTAAACTTGAATAGCGAAATGGGGCGAAGTTCACTATCCTGCGACTGCCCGACGCTGCCTCTGCCCCCACCAACGTCGAAGCTGCTGCCCGATAGCTTTGTGTCGAACGAAAGGAGCTTGTCGAACCTATATGTTGTGTCTGAGTAGATCGAGTAGCTGCTGTCGCGGAGCTTCGACCGATGCTCAGCTATCTTCTGCTCCGCAATTGTCTTATCGCGCATTGCCCCATCGCTATTTTTGAGCATAAGACGGATGTTAGAGCGTGATAGATAGGCGTTTGCAAAGTCTGGATAGAGTTCAATGGCACGCGTATAGTCCCACTCTGCGCTCTCTATCTCGCCAAGTCGACTGAGTAGATTTGCACGATAGAAGTAGAGCAACACATTCTCGGGCGAGAGCTCCGCCACACGGTCGTAGTCGCTCAGTGCACTGTTGTAGTCGCCAATCTGGCTCAACACAATCGCACGATTAAAGTAGGTTATTGAGCTCATCGAGTCGAGCTCAATCACGCGATCAAGATCCTCTATCGCGGCAGTTGGACGATGCAAGTTGTTGTAGACCAACGCACGATTAAAGTATGATGGTATGTGAGTCGAGTCGTTGCGAATGGCAGCATCGAAGTCGCCCACTGCACGCTCATATCGCTCCTGCGTCATATATAGCGTACCGCGTCGATTGTAGGCGTCGGCGCTATTGCGATTGATCCGAATAGCGTCGTTAAAGTTATCGTAGGCACGCGCAGTGTCGCGCAGTTGCAGATAGCAGATTCCACGATTCACATACGCCTCCGACACGCGTCGCTCCTGTATCAGATAACGATCAAAATCCTCTATCGCCTTGTCGAATTGCTGGTTGAGCAGGCGCGTCACACCTCGGCTATAGTATGCGTCAGGCAGGTCGGGGCGTAGATCTATCGCCTCCGCAAAGTCGTTCAGGGCATCGTCGTAGTTGCCTAACCTAGAGCGTGTCACCGCCCGATATGTATATGCTGTTGTGTAGACAGGGTTGTGTGTCACTGCAGCTGTCAGGTCGCTATCTGCCCCCAACAAATCGCCCAGATTATACTTTGCGATACCACGCAGAAAGTAACCTTCGTAGGCTCTCTCGTCGACACGAATGAGTGTGTTGAGAGCTGTGATAGCCTCACGATACTCGCTGTGAATGAGGTGCTGACGCGCGACCCACAAGAAGTACTCCTTGTTGTATTGAGCCGAAATGGTGGTGACACTCACTATGAGTATCACCACCAATCCAACTATATAACGTAGTAGTCTCGTCATCATTATTCTTTACCCTACAAAACGCAGCAGCAGGCTAGATTATTGCTCCACTACCCTACTCTTCGTAGCCAAATCGTCGAAGTTGACGATCGCTATTGCGCCAGTCGTCGTTCACCTTGACGTGCATCTGCAGAAACACCTTCTTGTCGAGGAACTTCTCCATATCAATGCGAGCCTGCGTACCAACTCTTTTGAGTTTCTCGCCCTTGTGACCTATAATGATACCCTTCTGCGAGTCGCGCGCCACATATATCGTCGCCGCTATACGGTCGATAGTTGGCTCCTCGACATAGCTCTCGATAGCCACCTCGCAGCAATATGGGATCTCCTTGTCGTATGTGGTGAGGATCTTTTCGCGGATGATCTCTGTGGCGAAGAACCTGAGGCTCTTGTCGGTCAACGTATCCTTGGGATAGTATGGCTCACCCTCGGGCAGAGCCGAGATGATGAGGTCGAACAGCCCACCGATGTTGAAACTCTCCTTTGCCGACGTAGGGACGATCTTCGCCTTCGGAAGTCGTGTAGCCCACTTGTCGACTAGAGCCTCTAGCGCGTCGGGTGTTGTGAGGTCTATCTTGTTGACCACGACAATCGTGGGGCGATCGCTCAGTGCAATCCTCGACAATATCTCCTCGCTACGATCGCTATTCTCCACCGTATCAGTCACATATAGCAGAACGTCGGCATCCGAGACTGCCCCCGTCACGAAACGCATCATCGACTCCTGCAGCTTGTAGTTTGGCTTCAAGATACCTGGTGTGTCCGAGTAGACGATCTGGAAGTTCTCGCCGTTGACGATACCCATAATTCGGTGTCGCGTAGTCTGAGCCTTCGACGTAATGATCGAAAGACGTTCGCCCACAAGGGCATTCATAAGAGTCGACTTACCGACATTTGGGTTGCCAATAATGTTGACAAAACCCGAGAAGTGTTTTTGATTATTATCCTCCATCTGTTACCTTCTAAATGGCATCTTCGGCATCTTCATCTTGCCTCCGCCTGCGACCATCTTCATCATCTTGCTGGTCTGCTCAAATTGTTTGATCAATCTATTTACGTCGGCGATTGATGTTCCGCTACCCATTGCGATTCTCTCACGACGCTTTGCGTTGAGGATCGATGGTTTCTTGCGCTCAGTAGGGGTCATCGAGCCTACGATTGCCTCGGTCTGCTTAAATGCGTCGTCGGGGATGTCGACATCTTTCAACATCTTACCCACCCCAGGCAACATACCTGCGAGATCTTTCAAGTTACCCATCTTCTTGACCTGCTGTATCTGCGATATGAAGTCGTCGAAGTCGAACTCGTTGGTGTAGATCTTCTTTTTGAGTTTGCGTGCCTCCTCCTCGTCATACTGCTCCTGTGCCCTCTCGACGAGCGACACCACGTCACCCATACCGAGGATACGATCCGCCATACGCTCGGGGTGGAAGGTCTGCAACGCCTCCATCTTCTCACCGCTAGAGATGAATTTCAACGGTTTGTTGACAACCGATCGGATCGAGATCGCAGCACCACCACGAGTGTCACCATCGAGCTTAGTGAGCACAACTCCATCAAAATCAAGACGATCGTTGAACTCCTTGGCTGTGTTAACTGCATCCTGTCCCGTCATCGAATCGACCACGAATAGCGTCTCCGAAGGGTTGACTGCAGCCTTGATCTTTGTGATCTCCACCATCATCTCCTCGTCGACAGCGAGTCGTCCTGCCGTATCGACAATTATCGTGTTGAACCCTCTCTGCCTAGCATACGCAATTGCGTTCTGCGCTATCTCGACAGGGTTCTTGTTATCCTCCTCGGTATATACTTCAACCCCAATCTGCGACCCCAACACCTTGAGCTGGTCGATCGCCGCAGGGCGATATACGTCGCACGCCACTAGTAGCATAGATCGGTTGCGCTTCTCCTTGAGCTGCAGCGCCAGCTTACCCGAAAATGTGGTCTTACCCGAACCCTGCAATCCAGCGATAAGGATCACCGCAGGAGTACCCTCCAATTTGATGTCGATTGCTGTGCCACCCATCAACTGCGCAAGTTCGTCGCGGACGATCTTGGTCATCATCTGACCTGGTTTGACAGCAGTCAACACATCGCCACCCATCGCCTTGCGCTTCACCTCATCAGTAAAACTCTTTGCCACCTTATAGTTTACGTCGGCATCTATGAGTGCACGGCGAATATCTTTGAGCGTCTCTGCGACATTGATGTCGGTGATCTTGCCCTCTCCCTTGAGGAGTTTGAACGACCGCTCTAATCTGTCTGTTAAGTTTTCGAACATAATATTTAGGAAAATTATAGCTTACTCATAAACTTCTCTCGATCGACAATAAAGCGAGTGTGAACACCCTCTCCGATCAAGCTCTCACCATCGCGTGCTCCGACGTTGAGCGTGATCTTACGCCCCTCGACAGCCGCCACAACAGCAGTCGCTACGATCTCCGCACCGAGCTTCGACGCCTTGATATGAGTTGCATTCATCTCTGTACCGACAGTTGTCGAGCCCTCAGGCAACGCCTCCGCAACAGCCTTCATTGCAGCGTTCTCCATAAGTGCTATCATCGCAGGTGTCGCGAATACCTGCAGATCACCCGAACCGAGGGCAATAGCTGTGTTCGACTCGTTTACAATCGTATTACTCTGTGCCGACAGACCATTTTTTAGTTCCATACGTTTAATATAATATTTTTTTAGTTATCTTTGTAAAACGCAAAGATAGCAATTTTTAATTGATATGAAACAACGAAACTCGATCATTCTCACAATTCTCCTCTCAATTTCTTGGGTTGGGGCAGCTTTTGGTGCTAAATCGCCACCGCCGCCCCCCTCCGACGAGCCAATTGAGGTGAGGATGAAGCCTATCATTGTCTTTGAACGAGGGATCGACCGCCGCCGATACTGGCGTCTGGTGAACTCCGTAAAACGGGTCTACCCACTAGCAAAAGTTGCACGCGAGAAGATCGCCAAGATGGAGGAGCAGCTCGACTCGATCGGACAAAAACGAGATCAACGAGAGCTCGTCCGCAGCATCTACAAAGAGATCAAGGCGGAGTACACCCCCGTCCTGCTGAAGATGAGTATGACTGATGGCAGAGTACTCATCCGCCTCATCGACCGCGAGACCGACTACACAGCCTACGAGGTTCTCGACGAGTTCAAGGGAGGCTTCACCGCCTCGATGTGGCAGGGGGTGAGCCGCCTCTTCGGACACAACCTCAAGAGCGAGTATGGCAGCAGCGCCGAGGACAAGATGATCGAAAAGATCATCCGATACTACGAAGCGGGACTACTCTAAAAAAACAGAGCGACACCCCTCAACCGAAGAGTGTCGCTCGAAATGTTAAGAGATCAATTATTCTACTGCTCTATAATTGCCTGCCTATCGCCAATAGACTTTGCAAGATATACACCAACAGTCTCTGCTGCAATTTGTGACCAATGTGTATCATTGGTTAAATATACATCCTTAACTCCATTCTCTATCATTGGCAACAATATATCTTTTGCATTAATAAAAAAATCGTCAGATAATCGACTCTGAATTTGATCTAATATCACTTTTGGTGCACATTTGTTTTCAACTATATTATTTTGATACAGATCATATTTATCTGGCACCGCTAATATTATAAATTCAATATTATTCTCCCTAAAACGCCCCCTCAAATAATCAGCCTTAGACGCAATATCATCCAACTGCTCATCTGACAAAGAGGTGCAAATAGATATATCTTCATAATAATAATGAAGCGTTCGAGGTTCACTGGAAAACAAATCCGCATTCAACTTAACGGTGCGAACTGGTGATTCAGACAACTTCAACATAGCAAGATTCAACAACTTTTCATATGTTTGCTGTATCTTATTAGTCGAGACTAACTTAGGCTTATTCACCTCGCTATTATGATAAGATATTAACTCCTCTAAATTAAATTCAGTCTCGTCTCTCATAGTAGCAAACCTATATGGCAAATAACGCCCAACACTTTGAACAACAACAACTTTGCATCCAGCAGCACTCAACATTCCACTATTCAGTGCCCCTAATGCCACCTCAAATGGGTTACACATATTTGCTGAAATATTGAGTACATTTCCACTAATGTTTTTTGCCATAAAATTAACATAACCTGTCACTCCCTGATTACTAAATGAGTCTCCCACATTAAGAACCTTAACATCACGATACGTGGAATCCAAGTAAAATGTATCGAAATATACTTGATCTAATTTCGGATTAAACATTTGTTTATGATACTCTCTACTATTAGATATGCTGAAACCGCCTAGCCCCTCTAAGTCTCCTGTTTGATTTGCAGATATATACGCTAAATCACATAGTATATACAACGCATAAACAATAAATGGCGATAGAAAGAGCACAGCACGAAGTAAAAATTTATTCATAATATAATATTATTAGAACTGAAAATAAATAAACGTATTCACCGTACCCCTATTATAGACAATAAAGAGTATCAATGCATAGTATATAACCCAACGCAAAATACGATAACGCAAAATAGACACACCCGAAAAATCAAAAGGATGACTCTTGCCTCGTGACACCCACTCCACAACAATCAACAAAGGAACCATATAAGCCATTATTCGAATACTCGACAATGGAAAATAAGCTGATATATGAGCACCTTTAGACCACGGCTGAGTAAACATTCTTGCGATATAATCGGCTGCCTCCTTAATACTGTCAGCTCTAAAAATAACCCATCCTATTGCCGCCAAAGCGAAAGTGAAGATCATCTGCCCAACCTCCTTTATAGATGGCAGCAAACGATTTTCGGCTATAACACCTCTGTTATTTCTATTTATACCAAACATCAACAACGGAAGAAACAACACTGCGTGATACGCTCCCCACGCAACATAAGTCCAATTTGCTCCGTGCCAGAAACCACTAACTAGGAATATAATAAATGTATTACGAACAGCAACATACCGAGAGCCTCTACTTCCCCCCAACGGGATATAGATATAGTCTCGAAACCACGTCGTTAACGAGATATGCCATCGACGCCAAAACTCCGCTATATCACGCGAAAAGTATGGCAAATTGAAATTTCTCATTAAGCGAATACCAAACAATTTCGAACAACCAATAGCTATATCTGAATAACCCGAGAAATCTCCATATATCTGCAAAGAGAATAATATTGCACCAACAACCAATGTTCCACTACCAACCTCTGTGTAACTTGAAAATATATTATTAACACCCTCAGCACACAAATCGGCTATAATCATCTTCTTAAAGAATCCCCACAACATCTGCCGACAACCATCTACAGCAGTTGCATAATCAAAACGGCGTTCCTTTTCGAATTGAGGCAGAAGATTGGTAGCTCTCTCAATAGGTCCAGCTACAAGCTGTGGAAAGAATGACACATAGGCAAAAAGCTGAATTATATCACGTGTCGGCTTCAATGTGCCTCTATAAACATCTATAGAATAACTAAGTGCTTGAAATGTATAAAAAGATATGCCTACAGGCAAAATTACATTAAGCAATAAAGAATCTGACTCCGCCCCAAAAACTTGAGCAAACGAACCAACAAAAAAGTTGTAATACTTAAAAACTCCTAATACAACTAAATTAACAATTATATTTGCCGCAGTGTATATTTTGGCATAATTTGTGAGGGGGGGGGTATTTTGAGCCTTTTCAATCAAGATGCCACAAAAATAGCTACAAGCAGAGGTAAAGGCTATGAGGAGTAAGAAACGCCAATCCCACCAGCCATAAAATATATAACTAACAACAACTATAAATATGTTTTGCAATCTCACAGAACGATTGAAAACAAACCAATACAGAAGAAATACTATTGGCAGAAACAGCAAAAATTCAACAGAGTTAAACAGCATATGCCTAATTTATTAAAAAGACTACATTAATTATATGAATCAATGTAGTCTTTAGTTAAACGATAAGAATCCCCTACCAAGCATAAAGAGGATATACCTCCATCATCTTGTTGACATCGGCACGAACTGCGGCGATGTTTGCCTCATTCTCTGGATCCTGCAGTACGCGGTCGATCAACTCGACGATTACATCCATCTGATCCTCCTTCACACCACGCGTAGTGATCGCTGGTGTTCCGAAACGTAGACCCGATGTCTGGAATGGTGAGCGGCTGTCGAATGGCACCATATTCTTGTTGGTAGTGATGTCGGCAGCGACCAAACACTTCTCCGCCAACTTACCTGTCAACTCTGGGAACTTAGTGCGAAGGTCAACCAACATCAAGTGGTTGTCTGTTCCGTTCGACACGATCTTGTAGCCACGCTTCACAAATGCCTCAGCCATTGCTGCCGCATTCTTCTGCACCTGAGCCTGATACTCCTTATATGATGGCTCAAGCGCCTCGCCGAACGCTACAGCCTTAGCTGCGATCACGTGCTCAAGTGGTCCACCCTGGATACCTGGGAACACCGCAGAGTTGAAGATCTGCGACATCTTCTTCACAACACCCTTTGGAGTTGTCTCACCCCAAGGGTTCTCGAAGTCCTTGCCCAACAAGATAATACCACCGCGAGGTCCTCTCAACGTCTTGTGTGTAGTCGATGTGACAATGTGAGCATACGGGATAGGGTTCTCTAGCACTCCTGCGGCGATCAAACCTGCTGTGTGAGCCATATCGATCATTAGTAGCGCACCCACCTTGTCGGCGATCTCACGCATACGCTTGTAGTCCCACTCGCGCGAATATGCCGATGCACCACCTACGATCATCTTTGGCTTGCACTCAATCGCCTGCGCCTCCATTGCGTCGTAGTCGATAGTACCTGTCTCCTCCGAGAGCTGGTAGCCTACTGCCTTAAAGTACTTACCCGACATATTGACGAGCGAACCGTGCGAAAGATGTCCACCGTGCGCAAGGTCAAGACCCATAAATGTATCACCTGGCTGCATACACGCGAAGAATACCGCCATATTTGCCTGTGCGCCCGAGTGTGGCTGTACGTTAGCATACTCCGCACCATACAACTCACACAGACGAGAGATAGCCAACGACTCGATCTGGTCAACAACCTCACAACCACCATAGTAGCGTGCCCCAGGGTATCCCTCAGCATACTTGTTGGTTAGAACCGAACCCATAGCGTTCATCACCTGCTCACTTACAAAGTTCTCTGACGCGATCAACTCGATGCCGTGCATCTGACGCGCGCGCTCCTTCTCGATCAAATCGAATATCTGCGAATCTTTTTTCATAATTATATTTAGACTATTAATTAGTTAACTGACATTTTTCGCCGTAAAGTTACTATTATATTTTCAAATAAGCAGCAAATAAGGATATTTTTTCTAACTTTGCAGCCATTGAGGACAATTTATCTAACAAAACAAAAGTAAGAAAAGTATGAAACTACTAGAGGGAAAGGTTGCCATCGTCACTGGCGCAGCACGCGGAATCGGCAAAGCGATCGCGATTGAATTCGCAAAGGCAGGAGCCGACGTAGCATTCACAGATCTTGTGATCGACGAGAATGGCAAGGCTACAGAGGCGGAGCTTACAGCACTCGGTGTCAGAGCAAAGGGATACTCATCCAACGCAGCTGACTTCGAGGCAACTCACGATGTCGTTAAGCAGATCGCCGAGGAGTTCGGTCGCATCGACATATTGGTCAACAACGCAGGTATCACCAAGGATGGTTTGATGATGCGTATGAGCGAGGCGCAGTGGGACGCAGTTATCAACGTCAACCTAAAATCTGCATTCAACTTCATCCACGCAGTCACCCCAATTATGGCTAAGCAGAGAGGCGGTTCGATCATTAATATGTCATCTGTAGTTGGTGTCAGCGGCAACGCAGGTCAGTGCAACTACTCGGCATCGAAGGCTGGTATGATCGGTCTCGCAAAATCTATCGCAAAGGAGATGGGACCTCGCGGAATCCGCGCCAACGCCATCGCCCCAGGATTCATCGTCACAGAGATGACCGACAAACTCCCCGAGGAGGTGAAGCAGGGTTGGTACTCGCAGATTCCTCTTCGCCGCGGAGGCACACCCGAGGATGTCGCGAAGGTATGTATCTTCTTGGGTTCTGACCTCTCGTCGTACGTCAGCGGACAGGTTATACACTGCTGCGGCGCAATGAACTGCTAGAGAGAGAGTGAACTGTCATATAATGAGAGAGATAACAATAGAAGGAGTTGACCAACTGCCCCTCGTAGCAGAGGCGGTGGTCAACTCTCTCAACGGACGAAACGTCGTACTACTCGACGCACCAATGGGTGGCGGCAAGACTACTATCGTGCGCGCGATTGCAGCACAGCTAGGTTCGACCGACAATGTGACGAGCCCTACATTCGCCATCGTTAACGAATATCTCACCCCTGCCGACGAGTCGATATTCCACTTCGATATGTATCGGATCGAGCGGATCGAGGAGGCTATAGACCTAGGATTTGCCGAGTACATCGAGTCGGGCGAACTATGCCTAATCGAGTGGGCGGAGAGGGTTGAGCAACTCCTACCCGACGACGCTATGGTCGTGAGGATTGAGATCGAGGGGGAGACGAAACGCAAATTTTACATAGAGTAATAGTCTATACACAGAGTATTAAGATGAAAAAATACGAATCAAAACAACACCAAATCCTCCTTCCTGCCGAGCAGATATTTACGCTCATCAGCAGCTTCGAGAACCTCACACCAGCTCTCGCCGACAAGGTCGAGGAGTGGCAGGCGTCGGCAGATCGCTGCTCGTTTAAGGCTAAGGGGTTTAGCGTCAAACTGATGATGGAGGAGCGAGTAGCACCAAAGCACGTCAAAGTTGTTGCCGACGGCGATGGTGGCGCACCTATCGACTTCGCGTTCTGGGTGCAACTACACAGCGCCGCACCCTACGACACGCGCTTTCGTCTTGTCCTCCACGCGGAGCTCAATATGATGATGAATATGATGATCGGAGGCAAGATACAAGGTGCACTCGACCAGGTGGCAGAGCAGATAGCAGCCGCATTTAGCGCAGCGCGCGGATAGAGGCGGATAGAGAGAAAGACAAACAGGGGCGAGCAAAGAGTGTAGAGATGGTCAGCAGGGCAGAGATAGCGATAGCTGCGGAGGAGGCGGGATTCGATCTCTTCGGGGTGACACGCGCCGAGCCGATGGTTGTGGAGGAGAGGTGCTTCCGCGAGTGGCTAGCAATGGAGTATGGCGACACACTGAGCTACCTCCATCGCAACCTAGATCTACGCTTCGACCCCTCTACTTTGGTGGCTGGAGGACGTAGCGTTATCGTCTGTGCCGCCAACTACAAGAGTCATCATTCGCTCTCACGACCCAACGAATCGGGTGCAGGCATAGCCTCCTACGCCACAATGCGCGACTACCACAAGACTCTGCGCAAACGCCTCAAACAGCTCTTAACAACACTCCAAAGGCTCCATCCTGAGCTATCGGGAAGAGTCTTTACCGACTCCGCACCACTACTTGAGAAGTCGTTGGCGGTGAGAGCAGGGATCGGGTGGATCGGTCGCAACTCACTTGTCATAACACCCCAATATGGCTCATTCATTCTCCTCGGCGAGGTAGTGATAGATGCCGACGTAGAGAGCTACGACACACCCATCGAGGGGCGCGGATGTGGAGAGTGTCGCAGATGTGTGGATGTGTGCCCTGCACGAGCGATCAACGACAACCGCACCATCGACGCTAGGCGCTGCATAGCGTGTCGGACGATCGAGGTGGAGGATTGGAGCGACGAACCCCTCGCAGGGTGGATCTTCGGCTGCGACAGCTGCCAGAGCCTCTGCCCCCACAACCAACGGACACCGCTCGCCACAGCAGAGTGGATGAAACCCACAACTACCCCACCGACAGCCGAAGAGTGGATAACGATGAGCGAGGAGAGGTTCGCGACACTAACGCAGGGTACACCGCTGCGACGAACAACACTTAGACGAATGCAACACTCAATAAATATAAACTTAAAAGACCAAAACCAATGAAAAAAATACTAACACTTGTTGCCCTTGTCGTAGCTACATACTCCACGGCAGCCCCCCTAAAGATCAGCTCCTTTCAGGTAAAGATCGTCTCGCCCGAGGCAGACGTAGAGCTGGCGACACTACAGACTGTCCACAACGGCGACCCCGAGAAGGTGACACTGCGCTACACACTATCCGACAAACGAGCAACCATAACGAAGTATGGCGACTACGACATCATAAATATGGGCGAGGCGACTACGACAAGCATCAACGTGATAGCGTCAGACGGCGTGAACGAGGCGCGCTCGACATATCTCTACACACGCACCGACCGCTCAGTACCAGGCTACTACACCAACCGCGACTTGTGGTATAGCGTAGTCGCAAAATCGTTCCAAAAGCGCGCGGCATTCAAGTTCGTCGAGGCTGATCCCAACCTACCCAACGTACTCATCATCGGAACATCAATATCTATCGGCTACACACCATTCGTGCGCAGCGAGCTAGAGGGCATCGCCAACGTCTACCGCATAGCAGAGAACTCTCAGAGCACCGACAAG
Organism: Rikenellaceae bacterium; assembly: GCA_047178665.1. Taxonomy (GTDB): domain Bacteria; phylum Bacteroidota; class Bacteroidia; order Bacteroidales; family Rikenellaceae; genus Alistipes. The sequence goes on from JBCQTK010000055.1 coordinate 13,114, forward strand.
GGTATGGAGAGCATAGACCACTGGTTGAGCGACGTCAAGTGGGACGTAATCCACGTAAACTGGGGTCTGCACGACTTGAAGTACACGATCTCGAAGGAGTCGCAGGATGTGCCGCTCGATCGCTACGAGAGCAACCTCCGCACACTGCTCAAACGTATGCAGTCATCAGGAGCAAAGATCGTATGGGCACATACGTCATACGTTCCAGAAGGCGTAACACCACGTCGCGACCAGGGTGACGACGCCAAATACAATGCTGTGGCAGAGCGTGTAATCAAGGAGTTCAAGGGGATAATCATCGACGACCAGTACAAACTCACCAAAGATAATCCAGAGCTACAGAGCCCCCACAACGTACACTTCACCCAAGATGGCTACAAGCTACAGGCAGAGCAGGCAGCGAAGTATATCAAGCAGGCGCTAAAGTAACATCTAGAGACAAAATAACTTAGAGACAAACGAGAGGTGTGTCACACCGGGTTAAGACCCGATTGTGACACACCTCTCGTTAATTATACTATGTTAGTGACTATGCGAATAACTATAGTGGAGCAACTATGGTCGAGTCTGCTCCGCGCTCAATATTTCGTGTAGACGACTCTCCATCTGCGCAACGATCTCGGGGTAGTCGTTGATCACGTTTGTCGTCTGCGTGAGATCCTCCTTTAGATTGTAGAGCTGTGCTTTAGGGGCATCTGGCTTAACCTTACCGCCCTCAATATCGCTATTCACGCGACCTGCCCACTCAATAGCTAGAGGACCTCCCCAAGCATTTACCGATGGTTTGTTGTTGTTCCAACCACCGTTGGCACGCTTCGGGATGTAGACCCAATCACCCATACGCAACGACTGGTGCGAAGACTTCTGCGACGTGAGCTTCAGCTCGGGGCGTATCATCTCCTTGGGATTACCGACGAATGCATCTAGGACATTGTAGCTATCTACGCCCTCACCCTCCTGTAGTTCGTAGCCTGTGAGAGCAGCCATAGTAGCCATAAGATCGACGTTCGAGATGAGCTGATCAGACTCCGTGCCAGCCTTGATCTTACCACTCCAGCGCGCAAGGAATGGCACGCGATGTCCACCCTCCCATATACCGAACTTAAACCCTAGCAGATCACCATTGAGGCAGTGCCCGAGACTCCACGCCTCGCGTGCCGCCTGATTAAACATACCGCCATTGTCACTAGTGAAGATAACGAGTGTGTTTTTGTCCAACTTCTCATCATCGAGACACTGCAACACCTCGCCCACGATCCAATCTAGCTCCTGGATAAAGTCGCCATATAGCCCCGCCTTGCTCGACCCCTGAAACCTCTTGTTGGGGGTGAATGGGTGGTGGATATGGGGTGTCGCAAGGTATAGGAAGAAAGGGTTCTCCTTATTCTCCTTGATCCACTGTACACTCTCTTCCGCCATCTTGATTCCTAGCTCATCATCCTTGTAGAGCGCGTGAGCCGCAGTACCTCCTGTGAACTTGTTGACACCTTTGTTAGGATATATCTGAGTCTCAGCGATGGGTGCTGGATTATCATTCGTCTTGAGAAGAATGGGGTCGTTGGGGTCGTAACCCACCACCTCGCGGTTGCGCATAAAGAAGTATGGTGGCGACGAGGTGACGTGAGGAATACCAAAGTAGTAGTCGAAACCAACGTCGTTGGGCGACTGGTCGATCGGTTCATTCCAATTTGTGGGTTCGGTCGTTCCCCAGCCCAAGTGCCACTTGCCGATGCAGGCAGTTTTGTAGCCCTGCTGCTGCATTACCTTGCCCACGGTCATCTGCTCTGTCGAGATAATCATCGATGCATTGAGGCGCAAAGGACCCCATATTCCTGCGCCAGGATTCTCCTTGCGATCGGTGCCGCGTGAGGGATACTCGCCCGTGAGCATAGAGTAGCGAGAGGGTGTCGAGACGGCAGATGCCGAGTGTGCATCGAGAAACTGACGCCCCTCCTTCGCCAAACGGTCGATGTTGGGTGTGGAGATAAGTTCCGCCCCATAGCAGCTAAGATCACCATAGCCGAGGTCGTCGACCATAATAAATATTACGTTGGGCGCACTCTGCTTCGCCTGTAGAGTCGATACTGCAGCGACAAATGTAGCCACAACCGCAAATAGAATAGGTTTGTTCATTTGAGTTATCTGTTATTATTTTGGTTTCAATCGTCACAAATATACATAATAAATACGAGACCACCAAATTACACAAAACAATGGGCAGGGCAAACGGACGAAAAAAGACGGGGTCTGCGCTAACGCCGCGCGGGTAGGAGTGTTCGGAAGAAAAATAGCTGCATATTTTTAGGTTAAAATACTTTGAAAATATGCAGCTATTTTTTTGCTAATGCCATTGATTTTTCGTATCTTT
>JBCQTK010000056.1:0-14365 GCA_047178665.1 Rikenellaceae bacterium
ATTCGAGGTATTGGAGAGCCACTACCTCCTCAATATATTGGTTGTTCTACTGCTGTCGATACCTATGTATATATGCTCCACAGGCTCCATTCCCATCGCCCTATCGCTGCTGATGAAGGGTATATCGCCTGGTGCAGCCCTCATCTTCTTGATGGCAGGTCCAGCCACAAACGTTGCGACGCTGGCTGTTGTGCGCAAGGTGTTGGGGACTAGGTGTACGCTGCTCTACCTCTTCAGCATTGTGTTGGGTGCAATCTGCTGCGCCCTCTTCATCGACTTTGCGCTCCCTGCCGAGTGGTTCGAGCCGAGGGTGATGGCGGTGACAGACTCTGCCCACAGCGCCGAGGGTAGCTCTTGGTTCAACGTAGCCTCGTCGATTCTCTTCGTCGCACTTCTGCTCAACGCCTACATAGTGAAATATTGGGGTGGCGTCACCCACACCCACGAGAAGATCGAGATCCCCACCGAGCAGAGCATCCACGTAGAGGGTATGCGCTGCAACCACTGCAAGGCAAATGTGGAGAGGGCAGTGTCAGCGCTCCCTGGCGTCAGCGCCGTCGTCGTCGAGCTAAAACGAGGCGTAGTCAAGGTGGAGGGTGAGGCGTCGCGCGAACAGATCTGCAGCACAATATCGCAGCTCGGATTCGAGGTCAAGCCGTAGATAATACTAAGTCGCAACAAAAAAACAGGGCAAACGCACGAAAAAAGGCGGGGGTCTGCGCTACTTGGCAATATAATCTATATAGACGCTCTCCAGCAAAAATGGCAAGTACATAACTTCGCCCTTCGAGTTCTGCGTTGTAGAGTGGAGCGCGATCTTCACATAGCGATACTTCTTCGACTTATTGACGACAATCTCGGGTGTCTGCTTGCCAGGGATCTCACCAGCCGCGTAGCCTACGTGCTTTGGGTCCGCGAACGCCACACTCTCGATCTCGGTGAAGTTGCTGCCGTCGACAGATCCCGAGACGATGAGCTTATACCCCTCGTTCACGGTGCTACCCTTGAATATCGCGTAGTAGAGGTCGGCGCTAACGCCTGTGACAACACCATCCACCTTGTAGACGATGCTACCTGTATCCGCCTTAGTCATTCGTGCGATGCAAGTTGTCTGACCTGTACGCTTTGGGCCGAGCCCTCCTGCAGGCTGCGAGTCGTTGATTGTGATGTTCTCCGACGAGACCATCTTGCTCCTCGACATTGAGAAGTCGTCTACAAATTGGGCTGTCGTAGCTGCTGCAGCAAACGATAGTGTTAGTGCCATACACAGCACTGATGTTAGTAACTTTTTCATACTCATTGTTTTTATTTTAGGTTAAAGTTTTCTCAATAATCCACTATAGATCCCAGTCGTCGCTGCGGAACGACGATAGTGGCATACCTCCGATTCCGTATATATCACCCTTGACATAGTCCTTGAATCCGTAGCGCACAGCGACAGGATTTGCCACCTGATCGCTCCACACGAAGAGCTGATAGTCGTTGTCGCGGGTCAGATTTGTCACCTCCGCAGGGTAGAACTTACGATCCTCGCCTGCCACCTCGAAGAGCTTCGATGGCTCGCCGTCGGTGAAGTAGAACCCCTGCTGGCTCATCCCCTTCTCGAACTTCAGGTAGATACCATACTTCGAGATATACTTGCACTCGCCGATCTTCTGCTCAATGAACTCAGGCACCTGATATACCATTCGCTTGTAGCCATATGTGTCGCCCAGAGCCGCCATCGCAAATCGGTCGCCCACAGGCTTCTTGTAGCGGGGGTGGATAGATCGTAGCTCCCCGATGTCGGTCAGCGTAATCATCTCCGAACGTGGCACAATCGAGTTCAGCTTAGCCATAACTTCGCGCATCTCCACTCGCGAGCTCGCCTCGTCGGCGCCATAGAATGGGGCGATCTGCGCATAGTAGATCGGGAAGTCGCCACCACCATCGAAGTGCGAACGTATCAACTTGGCGAACGACGGGAAGAGCGTCATATACTCCTGCGCGTTGTAGATGTTCGCCTCGCCCTGATACCACAGCGCACCCTTCACGGCAAGACCCTCGACAGGGCACAACATACCGTTGTAGAACACTGACTGCCCCATAAGTTGCTGCAACCTAACATCTTTCTTGTTCGCCTTGATCCACTTATCGTAGTCGACACCAGCCGTCTCGATCGCCTCGCGGGTCATCCACGACTCGATACGAGAGCCACCACGCGCAATGACAACCAGACCGATCGGCACATCTAGCGCCTCGACGAGTCGTTTGCCGAAGAAGTAGGCTGCGGCGCTGAAGTTCAACACATCCTGTGGCGAGGTGGTCATCCACCTACCCTTCACACTCTCCTGCGGCTCGTCGCTCGGAGATACGATAGTCTCGTATAGTCGCATTGGGTAGCTCGCATTCGCCTCCATAAGTGCGTCAGTCGCACCATAGACGGGCATACCCTGGTTCATACCCGAAAGCTTCATCACCATATTAGACTGCCCCAAACAGAGCCACACATCGCCCAACAAGACGTTGTTGAGTGTCAACTTATCGCCATCGTCGAATAGTACCGTGTAACCGACGCCAGCATCGCCCGTGGGGATCTTTACACACCACTTGCCCTCTGCACCGACCTTTGCCGTGTAGGACTTATCGCACCACGATGGGGTTATCACAACCTCCTTAGCGGTAGATCGTCCGCGGAACTCGACATCCCAATTGCGCTGTATGACCATATCGTCGCTCCAGATGGAGTTGAGTGTCACCTTTGCGAAACTGCTCGCCACACATAGTGTAGCCACACATAACAATAATACTCTCTTCATAACTTCTCTCTTTATTCTTATTTGTAATTATTATCTCTCAAATATAGGTTTAATCTGCTTCCACTCATACCCATTGCTGTCGTTGTACCTATACACAGGGCGTCGCAGCCCTACTCGATTATGATTCGGAATCCTACGTTGTTGCTCTGCTGCCACTCATATATCTCGTTGCGAGAGTATGAGGTAGAGTTTTTGGAACGCGTGATCCACGAACCGCCTCTGTAGACCCTCTGCTCCGACACTGCGTCAGGGTCGTATGGGTAGGGGGCAAAGCTCGAACTAGTCATCTCGCCCACATTGCCGTGCATATCGAAGAGACCCCACGCGTTGGGCTTATACTGCCCCACCTTGCAGATGGTCAGCTCGCCATCCGTAGCCTCCCAGTCGCGCAGCAGGAAGTTCCAGTACTTATAGTAGTAGTTGTTCTCCGCCATCGGTTGTGGGTTGATACCCGACACCGCCATCTTCGAGAGAGAGGTGTCCGCCATATTCTCGTACTCGCCATAGTCGACGCCCAACTCACCATACCACATTGGAGTAGCCGACCCCGCTCTACACGCCCACTCCCACTGCGCTTCGGATGGGAGGGTTATGCTCTCGCCACACTTAGCCGAGAGTGCCTCGCAGAACGCCATCGCCTTGCGCCACGTGACCCTTATTACAGGCTGTGTGGGTTGGTTGGCTGGCATACCTGCATCTACGTGATCCTTCCAGAACTCAGCTATGTAGCGGCTGTCGTGGTCGGGGAATATTACGTTGTACTGCTCGTTGGTTAGCTCCGTCGTAGCCATCCAGAACTCCTTGTCGATCTTCACCTTGCTGGCAGGCGTAGAGAGGGCGTCGGTAGCACCGTTGCACCCCATCACGAATGTACCTGCCGGGATCTTCACGAAGTCGATCGTAACACCCTCCGCGATCTCGATGCTCTTGCGTGTGTCTCCATCTGCGACCATCGCTGCCGCCTGCTCTGCGCTGAATGGGAATCCCGACAGCTTGACGGGCTTACTCCTCTTCTCGACACTCTTAGGAGGTGTGACAGGCTCTATCTTGCCCCTCGACTCTAGCAGTGCTGCATACTCATCTATCTCGCGTCTCCAATCGACACCTGCGCCATTACCATACTTGTTGGCGAGTTCTATTCTTCTGTCGTAGGCGTTTGTTGGGCAGTGTTTCATCGCATTCTTGTTGCATAGGAAGTAGCCGTGCATCGGCGCATTGAGGTCGATCCACATATATATCTTGCGCCACTCCGCATCGGTTAGCTCCACATTGTGGTGTCCTCGCTTCAGGATCTTCACCAACTCGCTGGTCGATGCGTGATACTCGTATGGTTTCATCACATATATATCCGCCTCTGATCCCTGTCGATTGACATATGGGTGGAGGTTCATATAGCTCTGGTTTGCATATCTCACATCCCCCATATCGTTGGATATGACAGATACCTGCAGCCCGATCGGACGTCTCTTGGGATCTTCGAAGTAGTCCGCCTTCATCAAGTTCATCTCGCTGCTCTCGTTGTGGCAGGCGATGCAGGCTCTGTCGAGTATTGGCTGTATCTCTAGGTTGTAGGTGAATGGTCGAGAGTCACCGTCGTCGCCCAACGAGAGGCTCTTCGCCCCATTCATCGAGGCGATCACACGCTTAGGGATAGGCACAGTGCTCTGATCCTCGTGGCATCCGACACACGACACACTCTCGCCCGGCATACCCGTCACCCAGCTACGCATCCACTGCACAGCGCGCCCCTCAGAGTCGAGTGGCTGCATAGATATAGGTGTGTTGGCTGGCGCCTTGAACATCACCGAACCATCCTCCTCGACCTCCACTTCGCCCAACAGACGCTTAATGTCCCAACCCGACTGGATACCCTGTCCAGCGTGGTTAGACCGAGAGTTGGTGTAGGCATACTCGTAGGCGAATACGCGGAGTCGCTCGATCGTCCCACGCGGCACGTTGGGCAACCCCTCGCCCTCATATATGTCCTGAATGAAGAATGTAGCCTCTTTCTTTGTGAGGTCGATCCTGTCGGGTATGACGGGTGGCACCTCGCGAGGCTCTAGCAGGATGGGCGAGACGAAACCCATCGAGGGCTCGCTAGCCAGGAGCGTCACGTTGTCGTAGATGTCGATAAGATAGATCGACCAGAGAGAGGTAGGTGTCATCTTAGCGCTGACGAGGAAATATTTGTCGCTCAGCGGATAGGGCTTCACAAACTGAGGCCATACACCATTGACCAACCCATCCTTCACCTCGGGCACAATCTCACGCTTGCTGAATGGCAACTCCTGCACCATACCAGCCACCTCCTTTCGTCCCTTCGCAGGGTCGAACACAATCAGACGCCCCGAGTGTGGGACTCCGTGATGCCCCGTTATGATACCCACAAAGGAGCTGCTGCCGTTGGGGATAGGCTCGATGTCGAATACGCTGTTGGGGAACCAACCGCCACTGCCGTAGAGCGCCTTGGTCTCGGTGCCGTCGGGTGCAGAGTGCATCACGAAGCGCGAGTAGTAGTGTGTGAGGTCGGTGTACTCCCATCTTACATATGTGAGTTTTCCGTTGTTCATCACCCTGGGGTGCCAGTTGGCATCTTGGTCGAATGTCATACGACGCAGCGTCTCGCTCTCGATGTCGTAGGCGACGAGATTACCCACCTGGTCGACTCCATTGACGCAGGGCACTCCCTGGTAGCCTATGTTGGATACTGCCACAATGTTGCCGCTGGGGAGGTATGCGCCATCGAAGAATTCGAGGTCGGGTTCATCGTTCTTTATCACCTTATGCAGCCCCGAACCATCGGTATTAACCTCGTAGACACACCACATATTCCTCTCATCGGTGGCGGTGAACATCACCCTCTCGCCATCCCAGTTGAGATGCAGGTCGGCGATGGATGAGGTGGTGTGGTGTTTGTAGATCTGATCTATCTTCACCTCGTCGCTTCGCAGGTCGGAGATGACAGCTATCTCGGCGTCGAAACCACTTCGCACAGCCGAGCTCTGGTTCGACCAGTTGTTGCGCTGCGTACCGAGCGATGGCGCCATCGCCTCAAGAGCCCTGTCGCCAAGGTTGTAGCGCGCCACAAGGATCTTGTCGCTGTCGAGCAGAGGGTTGGAGAGCAATATCTGTCGGCTCAGCGCTGCGCGTGTGTCGAAGTCGCCGTGGTCGCCCAGAGCAATTAACTGCTCCATCAGTGGCGCATATTTGTCGATGTCGTAACCCTCACACTTAGCGAAGTCGTCGTAGGCACGCTTCACAGACTCCACATTGAGCCCACTCTGCGACTCTATCGCCTCGCCCACAGCGATCTGATGGGGCTTCGAGTTCTTGGTTATCACAGCGATGTAAGGATCCTCAAACGGCAACACCGTCTCTGCATACGCCGCACCGCCAAATAGTAGCGACGCCACAATAGCCCCTCTTGCAATACTATTCATAGTCATTATTTTTTATCAACACATTATTATTCATTATAATCACCTCTCTCACAACACAAATATATGACACTTCACACTAAAAATAGGCACATATAATGTATAAAGAGCGCAAAATATGCTGACTGTCGAATTTGTGTTGCTTTTAATCGTATTTGTTGCCAAGCGAGGAGGGGGATTGGGATGAGTTGAGAGGGGTACACAACGAGTTGAGGGGTATACACAACGAGAGAGATCTACGCTCGAATGACTCCGAGGGTAGATCTCTCCGCAAAATTATCTATTGATCTATTACATCTCGACTAGCACGTCGCCTGTCATATCCGACGGCACGCTAAGCCCCATTAGTGTCAATACTGTTGGAGCTACGTCGGCGAGCTTACCATCCTTGACGCTCTTAACTCGGTCTGACACCACCACGATTGGCACAGGGTTGAGTGAGTGTGCTGTGTTGGCAGATCCGTCGCTGTTCACTGCGTTGTCGGCATTTCCGTGGTCTGCAATCATCACCACCTCGTAGCCGTTAGCCTTTGCAGCCTCCACAACGTCCGCCACGCAGGTGTCGACAGTCTTGACAGCCTTTTCGATCGCCTCATATATACCTGTGTGACCCACCATATCGCCGTTCGCGAAGTTGAGACATACGAAGTCGAACTTCTGCTCGCCAAGAGCTACCACGAGCTTCTCAGCAACCTCAGGTGCACTCATCTCTGGCTGCAGGTCGTATGTAGCGACCTTAGGCGACGCCACCAATATACGCTCCTCACCCTCGAAGCACTCCTCGCGACCACCGTTTAGGAAGAAGGTAACGTGAGCATACTTCTCTGTCTCGGCAATACGGAGCTGCTGCAACCCCAACGACGATACATACTCGCCGAGTGTGTTGGCTACATTATCCTTGTTGAATAGGATGTGAAGCCCCTCGAACTTCGAGTCGTATGGTGTCATACAGCAGTAGTAGAGTGGCATCTTCGCCATTCCGAACTCTGGGTAGTCGGTCTGTGTCAACACATCTGTTAGCTCCTTTGCGCGGTCGTTGCGGTAGTTGAAGAAGATCACGACGTCGTCTGGTTTGATCTGTCCCACCTTGTCGCCTGCCTCGTTGACATAGACTAGAGGACGGATAAACTCGTCGGTTACGCCAGCGTCGTATGAGCTCTGCATAGCTGCGACGATGTCGTTCGTACCCTCACCTACACCATTGACCAATAGGTCGTAAGCCTCCTTGACACGCTCCCATCTCTTGTCACGATCCATCGCATAGTAGCGACCGATGACGCTGGCAACGTTGAGGTTGCTATACTCCGCAGTGTGTGCAATTAGTGATTCGAGGAATCCCTTACCGCTGCGAGGGTCAGTGTCACGACCATCCATAAAGCAGTGCACGAATGTGTTCGCCAACTCATACTCAGCCGATATGTCACACAACTTGAAGAGGTGGTCGAGCGACGAGTGAACGCCTCCGTCCGACACGAGCCCCATAAAGTGCATATTCACACCCTTCTCCTTTGCGTAGGTGAATGCAGCCTTCACCTCCTCATTCTCCATAATGGAGTTGTCGCGGCAGGCGATGTTGATCTTCACCAAATCCTGATATACCACGCGTCCTGCGCCGATGTTGAGGTGTCCCACCTCCGAGTTACCCATCTGTCCCTCAGGCAATCCTACGTTCTCGCCATCCGTGCGGAGCTCCGCGTGTGGATATGCTGCCGTCATAGCGTTAATGTAGGCTGGCTCCGTCTGATATATTACGTCCGCCTTTCCGTGGTCTCCGTTGCCCCATCCGTCGAGGATCATTAGCAACACTTTTTTCTGCTCCATACTATATTTATTATATTAATTATCCTACTAGTTTACTGATTATCCTAAAGCTCATACAACTACCCTAGCCCCTCGATCACTGCCTCGACCGCAGCGTCAACCGCAGCATTGAGTCCCTCGGGGTTCTTGCCACCTGCCGAGGCGAAGAATGGCTGTCCGCCGCCGCCGCCCTGGATTAGCTTCGCCGCCTCTCGCACAATCTTGCCTGCATTGAGACCCTTCGCCACAATGTCGTCGCCCAACATCACGGTAAGCGTAGGTTTGCCACCTGCAGCCGATCCTGCAACATATACAATGTCCTTGCCCTTTGCACGCAACGTGTGTGCCATATCTCGCTGGAACTCGGGCTGACGATCCGCCACACCCTTGATGAGACGAATACCCTTGACCTCGACAGCCATAGCAATGAGCTTCTCGCTCCACTCCTCGACCTGCTCCTTACGCATCGCCTCGACCTCCTTGCTGAGGGTGTCGTTGCTGTCGACCATCTTCTTGATCGCCTGCAACACCTGTGGGTTGTTTACGTACTTTGCGATGTCGCTCACGAGATCCTCACCTGCATATATTATCTTCTCAGCATTGGCGCCTGTCGTAGCCTCGATGCGTCGCACACCTGCCGAGATCGCCCCCTCCGAGATGATCTTGAAGTAGCCAATGTTACCCGTAGCCGATGTGTGGCAGCCTCCGCACAACTCCACCGAGTCGCCAAAGCGGATCACACGCACTGTGTCGCCATACTTCTCGCCAAAGAGCATCATCGCCCCTGCAGCCTCCGCCTCCGCCATCGTAGCGTTGCGCCACTCGCAGAGCATATGGTTGCTGCGTACTGCGGCGTTGACCGCTACCTCCACTGCACGCAACTCCTCGTGCGTAAGTTTCTGGAAATGAGAGAAGTCGAAGCGTAGGTGATCGGGCGTAACGAGCGAACCCTTCTGCTCAACGTGTGTGCCAAGTATCGAACGTAACGCAGCGTGCAGCAGGTGCGTCGCCGTGTGGTTGTTAGCCGATGACTCTCTCTTCTGGGGATTCACCTCAGCGAGGAATACACCCTCCATCGACGATGGTAACTTCTTGACAATGTGTATAGTGAGTCCATTCTCCTTCTCTGTCGCCACGATCTCGGTGCGCTCGCCGTCAGCCGACGTTATCGCCCCTATGTCGCCCATCTGTCCACCCGAGTTGCCGTAGAATGGCGTCTGGTCGAACACGATCTGATATGACGTATTGTTCTTCGTCGTCACCTTACGGTAGCGAGCGATCTGCACCTCTGCGCAGAGTGTGTCGTATCCTACGAAGTAGCTCTGCTTGAGCGATATGAGTTCCTGCCAGTCGTCTGTCTCGACAGCTGCCGCACTACGCGAGCGCTCCTTCTGGATCTGTAGCTCTGCCTCGAACGCAACGAGATCTACCGCCACACCCTGCTCCTTTGCGATGAGCTCGGTGAGGTCGATCGGAAATCCGTAGGTGTCGTAGAGCAGGAACGCATCCTTGCCAGAGATTGTACCACCACACCCCTTTATCACGTTGTCGAGCAGGTTGATACCTGTCGCAAGTGTGCGGAGGAACGAGTTCTCCTCCTCCTCTATCACCTTCTCGATTAGCCCCTTCTGCGCCACAAGTTCGGGGAACTGCCCCCCCATCTGCGCAACCAAGCCCTCCACCAAGCGGCAGATAAATGGCTCGTTGAATCCTAGATATGTGTAGCCATAACGCACCGCACGGCGCAAGATACGGCGTATAACGTAGCCAGCCTTGACGTTGGATGGCAGCTGTCCATCGGCGATCGAGAAGGCTATAGCCCTCAGGTGATCCGCCACAACCCTCATCGCAATATCCGCCTTTAGCTCCTCGCCATAGCTCTTGCCCGACATCGCTGCGAGCTTCGAGATCGAGGGCTGGAATACGTCTGTGTCGTAGTTGGACTTCTTGCCCTGTAGGATCATACATAGACGCTCAAATCCCATACCTGTGTCGACGTGCTTAGCAGGAAGTGGCTCCAACGAGCCGTTCGCCCTGCGGTTGAACTGCATAAACACCAAGTTCCATATCTCGATCACAAGTGGGTTGTCGGCGTTGACTAGCTCGCGTCCTGGCACCTTCGCAATCTCCTCCTCGTCGCGCAGGTCGAAGTGTATCTCGCTGCAAGGACCGCAGGGACCGCTCTCGCCCATCTCCCAGAAGTTATCCTTCTTGTTGCCACGGATAATATGATCCTCAGGCAGATACTCCCTCCACATATCGTACGCCTCCTGGTCGAACGGCACACCATCCGCCTCGTTGCCCTCAAAGACCGAGGCATACATACGGCTCTTGTCCATTCCATACCTCTCGACAAGGAGCTCCCACGCCCAGTCGATCGCCTCGCGCTTGAAGTAGTCGCCAAATGACCAGTTTCCCAACATCTCGAACATCGTGTGGTGGTATGTGTCGTGTCCCACCTCCTCAAGGTCGTTGTGCTTACCCGACACTCGCAGACACTTCTGTGTGTCGGCGGCGCGGTTAAACTTCTGCTCAGCGTTGCCAAGGAATATATCCTTGAACTGATTCATACCTGCGTTGGTGAACATAAGCGTCGGGTCGCCCTTCACGACCATCGGTGCCGACGCTACAATTGCGTGCTCCTTGCTCCTGAAGAACTCCAGAAACTCTTGGCGAATTTTGCTAGATTCCATCCTATATATGTTTATATTATTGTTTTTTCTAATTTTATAGCTACATTTGTCCAGCGGTTGAGCAATTCAACGGCTACAACGTTTGCAAAATTATACATTTTACCTTAAATTTGCACCATACTTAACGAGGTTTTTTTAATAATATGTCAGAAAAAGAGTCGAACAGCAGCGCAAAAGAGGGTGCAGTAGGTGGGGAGCGGTCGCTCTTTAGGCTACGAGCCTACGCCATTGTGCGCACAATCCTTGTCGGCTTCCTCGTCGTATCGACCACCAACGCCATATTCTCCTATGCGTTCTACACCCCGAAGGCGCAACGGATCAACCGCGACAATCAGGCTCTCGTCGACAAGTATGATATGCTACAGCAGCAGATCGCAGCGTCGCAACGTCGACTCGATCAGCTCGCCAACCGCGACAACCAGCTCTATCGTTCGCTCTTTGGGCTCGCCGAGCTCCCACCCCATAGCGCCACCACAGCCTACCCTCGTTCCAACTACGAGGGGCTAGAGGGCGACCCCTACTCTCCGCTGCTTATAGATACGTGGATGCAGCTCGACGTGTTGGCGAAGAACATATACTACCAATCCCGCTCCTACGACACACTGCAGCGAATGGCACAGGGCAGCGAGCGCCTAGCGAATGCCATCCCCGCCATCTGGCCGATCGACCGCACATCCCTAAAGTGGGGAATCGGACCCTTCGGAATGCGTATGCACCCGATCTACAAACGAATGATGGATCACAAGGGGGTCGACCTAGCCTGCGACACAGGCAGCCCCATCTACGCCACAGGCGACGCTGTAGTGGAGAAGAGCTACCAAGGACTCCGCACAAAGGGCTACGGGCAGATGCTACTACTACGACACGAGTTCGGCTACCAAACGCGCTACGCCCACCTCAGCAAACGTCTAGTCAGCGTGGGCGACACAGTGCGGCGAGGCGAAGTGATAGGGCTCGTAGGCTCGACAGGCGGTTCGACAGGTCCACACCTCCACTACGAGGTGATAGTGAACGGCAAGGTGGTCAATCCGCTCAACTTCTTCAACCAAAATATGACGAGCGACGAGTACAAGCAACTGATGGAGCAGGTCAACGAGGATAACATCCGCGAGAAGATATGATAATTGTCAATGATTAATTTTATATAGAGATAGTATAAATGAGTCGAAAGAGACCAAATAGAGTAGCTCAGTTGCGTTCGCGCAGGAGTTTCTGGCGCAATTTTTGGCGCGCTATGCTGCAGATGATAGTCTGGAGCTGTGTCGCTGTGCTCTACTATTTGTCGCTCTCGCTTCTCTACGACACCCCCTACGAGCACTATATGCGGCTCTCGTCCGACAAGTTGCGCACAGAGTGTGGAGCGTTGCAGCAGCGCCTGGACTCACTGGAGATGGCTATCGATGCAATCGAGGGGCGCGACGCTCTTCTCTTCAGGAGTATGTTCGAGTCGTCGCCCTATAGCCTAGAGGCTGACTACACGAGCCGTGCGTCGTCGTTGCGCGAGTCACTGATGGATGTTGCGGACGGAGAGCTCTACCCTCTGCTGGAGAGTCGATGTGACGACCTTGAGCAGAGCGTGCTCACCCTTGCCGACTCTACGGAGGAGATGATTGTGGCGATAGGTCGCCAGGGTACAAAATCGCGCAACATACCTGCAATACAGCCCGTGACAAACCGCCACCTCACCCTGCTGACCGCCTCGTTTGGCGACTGCATCCACCCCTTCTACAAGACGCTACACCCCCACTATGGGGTCGACTACACAGTGGTTGAGGGCACTCGCGTCTTTGCCACTGCCGACGGTGTGGTGAAGAGTGTGTCGCTGAGCAACTCACCCTCGGGCAAGAGCATACTGATCGACCACGGCAATGGCTACGAGAGCTACTATGCCCACCTGAGCAAGGTCGACACCCCCACCAGGCGACGAGTCAAGCGTGGCGACATCATCGGTGCATCGGGCAACACGGGGCTCTCGCTCGTCCCCCACCTACACTACGAGATACGCTACAACGGCGAGCCCATAAATCCCATCAACTACTTCTTTATGGAGCTCTCGGCAGAACAGAGCCGCCGCATCTCCCAGATAGCAGAGTCGGGAAAGCAGTCGTTCGACTAGAACTTCGGCAACCACACTACAGAGAACACAAACAACAAAAAAATAACAAACTAATCAATCACTTATGCAAACACGTCTACTACTAATAGATTTCGACGGCACACTTGTCGACACTCGCCAAGCAAACTTCCGTGCCTACCGAGACGTATTGGGAGAGGTAAAGATCGAGCTCGACGAGGCGATCTACCTACGCGACTACTTCGGACGCCGCTGTGGCGACTTTCTCCGCAAGATGGGTCTGACGGACTCCTACGAGATCGACCGCCTACGTCGTCGCAAGATCGAGATCTACCCCCAACACTTCGACACCATCCGTCTCAACGACTGGCTCTGGAACTTTGCGCAGGACTTCCGCAAACAGGGTGGCAAGGTGTGGATCGTGTCGACAGGTCAGACCGTCAACATCCGCAACGTAATGGCACACCTCAATATGGAGGATTGCTTCGACGGCGTCTTTACTGGTGCCGACGTCAAGAACAGCAAGCCCTCGCCCGAGTGCTTCCTAAAGGCGATGGCAGCAGAGGGCTGCAAACCCGAGGAGACAATCATCTTCGAGGACTCAGAGGTAGGACTAGAGGCCGCCAAGTCGAGCGGCGCCACATACGTCAAGGTGACAATGTAGATCGACCACACCTATATAATATAGGTATATATACGAGAAGAGGGGCAGACCGCAATTGGTCGCCCCTCTTCTTTGTGCTACCCTCTCGGGGCAGCAGTGTTACTAGAACTTGTAGCCTACAGATAGCTGAAGAACGTTGTTCTTTGATGTGTAGCCATCATAGATGCTAGACATACCGATGTTGTAACGAAGATCTACAGCGATCTTCTCAGTTAGGTCATACGCTACACCTACAGGGATAGCGAAGTCAATAGAGTTGCAACCTGACTTGATGTCATACTCCTCGTCATACTTCTCAGTCTCACCATCAAAAGTGCACTCATACTTTTCTACGTTCTTAGCACTGAGAAGGAATCCTAGCTGGATACCAGCCTTTACAGTCAACTTGTCCATTACCTTGTAGCCATATAGAATAGGAATATTCAAGTACGAAAGGTTGTACTTTTCCTTACCCTCTTCAGAGTATGAATATCCGTCGATATCCCCGCTATCCTCATAAGTAATCTTGTCACCCTGTGCAGAGTACAAAAGCTCAGCCGATACCGACATCTTGTCTGATAGAGAGTACTCTCCCGTAACACCGACTGCAAAGCCCAAACGGCTCTTGTTCTTCTCGTCATCACCAGTCTCATATCCAGAGAGGTTTGCAAGGTTAAGACCCACCTTTACACCATATGTAAAGTCCTGAGCTGAAACTGTAGACACAGCCATCATACAGATTGCTGCAACGCTGAGAATAATTTTCTTCATTGTTTTTTGCTTTAATTGTTTGTTATTGATCCTAAATTCAACTTGTAAATGCAACTGAGGAGTTGAAGTGTTGCAGGGAATGAGATAAAATATTTTTTCAGAGAGGAAAGAGAGAAAAACTCTCCTTCGCTCTGCTGAATGGAATAAAA
>JBCQTK010000057.1:0-14037 GCA_047178665.1 Rikenellaceae bacterium
GTTTGGGTATATAGGAGTCTGCTCCATACTCCAACCCTTGTATCTTGTCATCTATCGTCGTGCAAGCGGTGAGTAGTATTATTGGTATATGGCTCGTCTTGATGTCACCCTTCACAGCTTGACACAGCTCATACCCATCCATCTCGGGCATCATAATGTCGCTTATGATAAGGTCAGGCCACTCGCCATTCAACGCCTCGCAGCACTCCGCTCCGTTGGCGAACGACTTGACACAGTAGAACCTAGAGGTGATCGATATTATGAGCTGCCTCATCTCTGGGTTATCCTCTACGATAAAGACCATCGAATTGCTGAACTCAGACTCCTCTCGTTTGCGATCTACACTCAACTCACCCATCGTAAGAGGCTCTATTGCATCACTCTTTGTAGCTATTTGTGTCAACTCTTGCTCTCTTATCTCTATGACAATTGGTAGTTTAACAGTGAACTTTGTTCCCTCATTAAGACGACTCTTAACCGAAATTTCACCTCCGTGCAACTCCACGATGCTCTTCGAGAAGAAGAGACCGATGCCGGTTCCTCCGATATTCCTTTTTGCTTGATCCTTAGCACGGTAGAAACGCTCAAAGATATGATCCACATCCTCCTCTGCTATACCATAACCGCTATCTTCCACTGAGACAAATAGATCTCCACCCTCTGCCCAATATTTAAGTGTTATTCTGTCTCCATTGCGAGTATGTTTGAATGCGTTGGAAAGGAGGTTGTAGAGTAGCTTTTCGAGTAGTGTCATATCTGCCTCAATAACAATGTCTCGCTCGTCTGGCTCGATACTCAACACCTTTGAATCAAAGTTCGCCTTGAACTCAAAGTCGGGGGAGATGTTGCAGATGAACTCTGCGAAGGAGAACGACGAATTGTTGCGACTCAGCAGCTTCAAGTCATTTAGCTCTATATTATTAGCAAGCTCAATGAGGCGTAACATCCTATCGGACTGTCGATCTACAATGTTGAGTTTTGAGAGTATGTCGTAATCTAGCGAGAATCTATCTTTCAGCATTGCGATGGGTGCCATTATGAGCGTTAGTGGGGTCTTTAGCTCGTGTGATATATTGGAGAAGTAACGCAGTTTGTCGGCGTTCGAACGCTCCAAATTCTCTTTGTTAATCGTCTCGATGTGCAATCTATGGCGCAGCCTCAGGAAGTGCGATATTAGGTATATAGCGACAGCTATAATCGTCATATAGATTGCAAATGCCCACCACGACAACCAAAATGGTGGCGCGATATTTATGCTTAGCTTATGGGATGGAGCAAACTCTCCGAATTGATTTGACGCTGTGATCTCTAGCGTGTAGTCGCCATACTTTAGACCCCGAAACGAGATCTCCTGCGTGTCGTATGGCTGCAAAACCCAGTTCTCGAAGAGTGGGAGCAATCTATACCTCACCTCGTTGCCGTGTGCAATGTCGTTATACAAAACATCAATACCCACCGAGAACATATTTTCATTATGTTTAAGATCAATAACATCGCCATCGAGAAGTGCACGGTCGAGTATTGTCCGACCGTTATATTCGTCGAGGGGAGCAACAATCTCGTCAAATATCTTTAGATACGAGAACTCTATGTTCGGGGTCTGACTCTCGCCACTCAATTCTTCGGGGTTGAAATAACATAGATCTTTTTTGTTGGTGAATACAATGTTGTCGCCCGCCGTTGCTCCTGTATAGAGAAATTCATCATTCATCAATCCGTGCTCTTTGCGGTAGGTGATAAATGTATCGATCTCGGGATTAAACTGACTCACTCCGAAGTTGGTTGCGATCCATAGATTACCACTCTTGTTGCAGGTGATCCTCTTGATGTTATTGCTAGCTAACCCATCTTCAGATCCGTAGGAGGTGAATTTTAGAGTATCGCTACTCTCATCAACACGGCACAAACCACCCTGCTCCGTGCCAACGAAGAGCGAGTTAGCGTGGGTGCGAACGATAGATGTTACGAAGTTGCTGCTTATAGCCCCCAACTCCTCTGTGCTTAGGAAGTTATCTATTTCAAGATCCTCTATCGAGCTTCGCCTCTCGATGTTGATGCGGAACAATCCGTTTGCCTCACTTGCAATCCAGACCGATTTCGAGTAGGGGTCATTATATATCGATCGGATCTTGGTTATTCCCTGCTCTTTATATTTCGGGTTTAATTTTATAGACTCCGCTTTTTCGATATTGTCGCCCGACATTTGGAGTCTAGTAAGTGTCGATTGTGTGCCAACCCAAATATCACCCCACGAATCCTCAGTTATTGAGTAGGGGGATGATAGTTTCAGCCCTTTCCCCACGGGCTCATCTATGCAAACAGCTCTGTCTGAACCACTCTTGACCACCATACGTCGCACTATATCTCCATCATTCTGCACAAAAAAATAGAAATCTCCATTTGAACGCCTTAGTAGATATAAAGACTCGTCATCCGATAGCGGCTGAAACTCAAATGGCAGAGGTTTCTCTTTGCCATCTCGCAGGTCGAAGAGTGAGATTGAGTTATACTTATGTTGATATATTATATGGTTATCATCGAATGGCACAACGTTTATCGACCATAGCCCCTCTGATTTTATCGAGCTCGTATCGAGATTTTTGAAGGTGGTATTATCTCTCTTGTAGCTATATAGCCCCTCGTCGAATGCACCAACCCACTTAACTCCCGACTTGCTATCTAAGATGGTGCTAACTCTAAATCCCTCCGATAAGCTTGTCAGTTGGCGACCCATTCTCTCTTTTGCGTTACTCAAATAAAACACACCATCTCGTTGACCGCCAATCCATAATCCGCCATCTTCGTCGAGCGAAAGCGTTTTGATTATCCTATTCGAATAGTAACTATCTTTGGGTACATCTATCTTAACCTCTCCATCTACTATATTGTATGTAATAATACGAATACCATCCTGTGCACCGCAGAGAATTTTATTCGCATCAAAACGTATTGCGCATGTTAGGTAATTCTCGCCATTTGAGGCATTGATACTTGCAGGGGTAAGCTCTCCGCTCTCGAAGTTGTATAGAGAGACTCCTTGATTGGATGTGAGTAGGTAAATATTCCCATCGAGGTGTAGCGCATCATTATAGACTTCACTATTATTTAGGGCGAAGTGTTTGAGCAGTTCATAGTTGTCATTGTAGATTAGGACTCCATCTCTTTCGGTTAGGCATAAGATATGGCGATTATCCTCGGATGATAGTATCTTCCTTACGATGCACTCCCTGTTGTGATCCTTAACATTTAAGTACTCCAGATGGCTGAACCTACTCGTCTCGTAGTCATATACCATCACTCCAATATCTGTTCCGATCCATATCGCACCAAGAGAGTCTTCAAAGAGAGAACGTATTCGATTGCTGCGAAACAGTCTCTTCTTAATCGTGTTGTTGAACGTCGTTAGTGAGTGCCCATTGTAGCGAGCCAAGCCTCCATATGTCCCGATCCAGATGTAGCCTCGACTATCTTGCAGGAGCGATGTCACCCCATTGTCGGGCATTCCATTGATTAGTTTGAGCTCTTTATCTTTTGAGAATGTCGCAGCAGTTGTGCTATAGATGACTGCAACGCAGAGACAGAGCGAGAATATAATGTTGGTTAGAATCCTCATTTGGTATAGTTGGGTTGTGGTTAATATCACAAAGGTAGTATAATATATCTTTTTTTGCAATATTAATTAGCTGGAAAACACAACTTTCACACTGAAAACAACATCGGTCATCATATGTATTGTTATATTTGTATAGGCGACAGAAAGTGCTCGACTGTGTTTTTACATATTAGATGTTCGCGACAAGGAGATCATTCGAGTATGCAGTTGTTGTTTATTATAATGAAGTATTCAAAATTACATATTAGTGACTCAAAATGACATTGAATAGATAATGTATTACTAGCTTTGTGTAAGCAACAAACCACGATTACTAACTATAAAAAATTACAACTATGAATTTCAAACAACTTGCGCTCCCCACACTCGCTGCGATACTATCGCTGTGTGGAGTGAGCTGCCAATCGCCGTGCGGTGCAACACACACGCAGACTCTTCATATCACAACAGATGTGGCAGATGACGCAACACAACAGATCCGAAACACAATCACTCATCTCAAAGAGGTGGGGGCGACAGAGTTGACATTCGAGAGGGGTGTATATCACCTCTATCCAGAGAAGGCGACAGAGCGTTTTTGCTACATCTCGAACCACAACGATGTCTTAACACGTGTTGCATTTCCGCTCGATGGAGTGGCGAATCTCACAATCGACGGTAACGGCTCTACATTTATTATTCACGGTCGTATGATTCCATTCCTTGTCGAGAATAGCAGCAACATAAGTATTAAGAATCTAACCATCGACTGCGCAGAGCCATTCCACAGCGAGGCGACTGTTGTTGCTCACGACAAAAAGAAGAAGACATTTGATATTGAGATTTCTCAGGCGTTCCCATACGACATCCGAAACGGAGTGTTAACCTTCACAAAATCTTATTATGACCACAATATGGGTCAAAGTATGGTCTACGACAAGGAGAGGGTTGCCCCAATCTTCCTAACCGAAAGATATGCACTGTGGAATCTACGCAAGGCGGAGCATAGTGTTGGTGCTGACACCTTTACATATAAGTACAAGCAAGACAAGAGCGACACATACCTAAGAAACCAAGGTCAGGAGTCGTCGCTCAAGGCGGTTCAGTTGGAGAAGGGTCTCGTGAGGATCTTCGGCGCACAGAAGCAGCTACCTCCAGTCGGCTCTATACTCGTTACGAAGGGCGATCAGGGGACAAACCGCTTCGCCCCAGCATTCAAGATGGAGAGTGTCGATGGCGTGAAGATCGAGTCTGTTACGGTTAATCACGCAGGCGGTATGGCATTCCTCTTCGAGAACTGCGCAGATGTAGATATATACAAGAGTAAGGTTGTTCCATCAAACGGACGTATGATCTCGTCGACAGCCGATGCAACGCACTTCGTGGGATGTCGTGGCACAGTGTCGTTGCGTGATTGCGTTTTCCAGAGCCAGCTAGATGATGCTATGAATGTTCACGGCACATATCAGGAGGTTATGGACATCCTCAGCCCCAATAGCGTAGGACTTCGTATGGGACACTACCAGCAGCTGGGTTTCCGCCTTGCGAAGGTGGGCGACAAAGTTGGTGTGGTTCGCCTCAGCGAGTCGTTCCACGCACGTCATACGTTGAGTGTGAAGTCGATTGAGTTTATCAATGGTCGCTACCAGATTATGACATTCGAGGAGGAGCTACCTGCTGACCTTATGGTGGGCGATCTGCTGGAGAATATCACAGCATACCCAGAGATATTGGTTGAGAATTGCGATATAAGCCGCAACCGCGCTCGTGGTCTACTCATCTCGTCGCCCGTAAAGACGACTATCCGCAACAACAACTTCTCGACAGAGATGGAGGCTATATTGCTGCCTGTCGAGAGTGGTCTCTGGTTTGAGTCGGGCAATGCAGCAAATGTCTTGATTGAGGGTAATACATTCCAAGATTGCACAAATGGAGGTATGGATCGTGGTGTGATCTGCTTCCGTACAGATGACGAGAGCGAGAACACTGCATTTAGCAACATACGTATCGTTAATAACCAGTTCAACCACTTTGACGATCTGATCCTAGAGCTTACAAATATCGATGGCTTCGAGTTCTCGGGCAACACGATAACAAATAGTGGCACCTACCCACAGCAATACCCCGGCAACCCTGTTGTGATTGCGCAGTATTGCAAGAATATGATCTTCAAAGATAACACATACCGCGGAAAAGCAACGAAGATGATCGAGTGCCGCAAAGGGGGCGAGAGCGTAGAGTTCAACTAACCACACACACATTAAACTACAACTGCTATGAAGATGAATAATATATATATATTTGCTGCATCGTTGCTTTTTGCAGCGACCTCGACACAATCGTTCGCCGCAAATCTACACAAAACTGCGGAGAAGAAGATCGAAACACTAGAGAAGATAATCTCCACCGCAAAGAAGAGCGGCATCAACACTCTAAAGGAGCAGACGACTGTTCGCACAGCAGAGATCTTCTTGGTTTATGCAGCGTGGGACGCAAAGAACATAGAGACCAACTCAAAACATTTCGCTCTTGCTCACCGATACAAAGATGAGGCGGAGAGGTATGCACGAGAGTTGGCAGATTGGGAGCGCAACGACATCATCAAGATGCTCGACACCTCGATCGAGGAGCTAAATGCAGTGATCGCAGGAGATATTAAACGTCTCGACACACCAAATGTCGATTGGTCGAAGGTGAGTGTTAAGGGCGATGAGTTAATCTACAAGGGGCGACCTGTGTTCTTGACTGACTGGACTTGGAAACCACGCATCAAGAAATATTGCGAATATCACGGCTCGCAGGATGGCTACTTTATCTCACCAACTTTTTTGCTCGATGAGAACGGCACCGTCCAGCCCCATATCATCAATGAGCTAAAGGAGAAGCCCGATGGCGACATTGGATTTGTATTTATAAACCACTCAGCCGCACCGAATTGGGCTATCGAGAAAGATCCAACAATCACCGATGGCCCAGGCGAGAAGTACACCGCATACGACATCAACAACCCCCTCACGCTCAAAATACAGCAAGATCTATTCGCAGCAACAATACCCCTAATGGCAGGCAAGAAGTACACGGAGCTAGGATATATGTTGTGCAACGAGCCGCACTGGAACACGATCAAGGGTGAGTGGACTGCAAATCCGATCTCGGAGTATGCCTACAAGGAGTTCCTCCGCTGGTTGGAGCGTCGCCACGGCAACATCGAGACTCTAAACTCTATCTGGGGCACTTCATATGGTAGCTTTGCGGAGATAGACATCCCACGTATCAGAGAGGCTAAGGAGCAGGGGACACCACTCTACTTCGACTTCTTGAAGTTCAATATGGATCGTGTGAATGATTGGTTTTGCTTTCTCAGCGATGAGGTCAAGAGGCACGACCCTGCGGCAAAGACTCAGATCAAGATTATGCCAAACCTCTGGAGTGATGGCAAGCGAGACAGCGGTATCGATATGGAGTCGATCATCCGCAACACCGACATCATCGGAAACGACGCATCGAGTTGCGGTGCGTGGATGTGGGGCAAACCCCATAAGTGGGAGGCTAACTATAGCTACGACTGGCGAGAGATCTGTATGGCGTATGACTTCTTCAAGTCGATCAGCCCCAACAAGGTGATGTACAACACGGAGGGACATATGCTATCGACAAATAAGTATCGTGACCTAAACCAGACGACAGAGTATGCACGCAACAACTATTGGTTGGCTCACATTCACGGACTAACAGCTATGCAGACTTGGTATTGGGCACGCCGCGAGGATGGATCGTGCAGAGCACACTTCGACGCAAACGGTTACGCTGCATCGAACAACCACCAGCCACGTATCGTAAATGAGGTGCATACAACAATGCTCGATTTGAACTCTGTGTCGGAGGATATTATGACTTTTCAGCGTCAGCGAAAGCCGATTAGGATATTCTACACCGAGGCATCTGCGATCAACAGCAAGCTCTACATTGAGGATATTTTCGACACCTATGAGTCGCTCTATTTTGAGGGTACACCTATCGGATTCGCGACGGCTGGCATAATTGAGATAAACGACAATTCGCAGTGGGATGTAGTTGCACTATCAAAGACCCCACGTATGTTCGAGGCGGATGTAGAGGCTCTTCAGAGCTTTGTGGATCGAGGCGGTATCGTAGTGAAAGACTCAGAGAGTATGCTCACAAATGAGTATGGATTGCCACTTAACAATACTCTCAAAAACAGCAAAGGTCGAGTGATCGAGGTGTCATCATTGAACGAGCTGAAGGCGGAGTCTTTCAAGGTCGTTGCGGCAAACAATCAGCTCCCCGAGATCGAGATTGTCGACAACAACGGATTGAGCCAGAAGGGTTGTACGTGGCGAGTGATCGAGGGTAAGGATGGCAAGTTGCTCCTCAACCTCGTGAACCTGAGCAAGAACCCCTCAAAAATAACTGTCAAGTGGCGAGACACGGGCAAAGAGGTCTCAAAGATGGTGAACAAACTCACGGGTGAGAGTGTCGCAAACAACCTGACGCTTATTCGTGATGGCGTATACCTCTTAGAGATTGAGAGATAACAAAGCGTATTAACTGATACAAAAAAAATAAAATTAACCACTAAAACAAAAAAAGATGAAAACTTTAATTTCTAAAATTGCAGTAGCAACACTATTCGCAGCAGCGGTCGTCACACCATCAATGGCACAGACACCAGCAGAGAAGTATTATGGATTTGAGACGGGCGTAATCTCAACAGACCCCGAGAAAAAAGCCTCTGGTAATTGGTGGATTCAATCAAACGATCGTTTCTCAATCTCTGAGAATCAGAACCACACCCAAGATGGAGCTCGCTCGATGATGTACAGCAACAAGAAGAAGAACAAGGGTAGCGCGATCTTCTGTGCGACATACGAGAAGCCAGGTGCTCCGATCATCCTCGATGCAGGAGAGTATAAGGCTGAGTGTTGGGTCTATCTTGAGGAGGGTGATATGGTAGATTTTTCTATCCAGTTGCCTGCCGCAAAGTTCCTCGATGGGAAGCGTATCCCCGAGCACAAGGCTAAGGATGTAGATGGCGACTTCGAGTCTCCGTTTAGAGCTGCATCGTTTAAGGTCGACAAGGTACAGCAGGGTAAGTGGGTTAAGCTTCAGACGAAGTGGTACTTCGCTTATGATGGCGAGACAACGGTCGACAAGCTCAATTCATTCGTAATTGTGAACTACCCAGACTTGGCTCCAAAGGCGAAGTTCTATATCGACGACATTAAGATCTTTAAGGCTGAGTAATTTAGCTATGAGAGGCATATTTTTAGGCGTAGCGGCGAGTATCGCCCTTAGCCTAACGGTAGTATCTTGTCAGGATGGTGTTGACTTGGCTTCGAGCGAGTCAACACCCCAACAGGGTATTGTCGAAATTTCGGCGGCAACAATAGCATCACGAAGTGGCGATGAAGCACAGGACGAGACATATTTTGAGGATGGTGCTCAAATCACTATTAAGGGGGCGACCTCTGAGCCTGTAATCTTCACGATGAATGGCGATGGTGACTGGGTCTCGGTAGAGCCCTATGAGTGGATCGACAACCCGGGGGTAGTCACCGCATACTATGGAAGTGCTGCGGCACTTGAGGATGGCGATCAGATGCCCGACATATACTTTGCGGAGTATGATTGCGAGGGAACTATCCCTGCATCGTTAAATTTCACGGGCGCAATGTCATTCAAACATACGGCGGCTCTTGTGAGGGTCAATATTGATAGCTGGGGAGATTCGTCATCTATGGTGGTAGAATTATCTAATGTCCACAATTTCAACTATGTAACTTCCGTAGGAGAATTTCAGTCTGGCAGCGATATAATGTCGATTACACTCACGAGGGTGAATTGCGAGAGTGGCTACCGCTATGAGGGAAAGATCCCCGCAGGTGATGCGCTGACACCAAATATTTTGAGCACATACTCACTGAGCGTGGGGGGCGAGAATATCTTTAACCACATAATTGATGAGAGTGCGATCCCTACATACTTCACCGCCAACACACTCTACACGTTCGATCTTACGAATAAGACCGTTGAGTAACAGGCTCTTTTTACCATCTTAAATTGACATATCAAAATGAAAATATTTAGACACATAACAGCAATGGTCGTGGCTCTGTTGTCGTTGTCGTGCAGCGATAGCGATGCACTCGATGACGATTCAACACAGCAGCGAGAGCCTGTTGATTACTCCACCTTCTTTGCTTCGATCGACACGAGTGTCACGTCGCAGAATATCTCGCGAGCAATCAGCTACTCATCGAGCGACACACCCGATCTCACTATCTGCTTCGACGATGCTTCGACCGCAAGTTACACATACGATAGCTATATGACTTACTATATGGTTGACGAGGGTGAGACGATGGGCGAGAGTGCACAATACGTATATAGCGACAAGAGTTCGACAGGTGCTATGGTCGCAGCGGTGTGGCCGACACTCTTCCAGTACGATACGACAACAACCATACAGCTCAAGAATATGAACCCAATGGTGCGTATCAGTTACAAGTATAAAAACACGGAGTCGATCAACGCAGTCAATGGGGTGTCGCTTATGAATGTTTATAGCCAGAGCGAACTCTCAATAAAGGGAACTCAACTTGTCAACAGCGTTGTGGAGGGCGACACAGCGACAAAATCGGTCGCTGCATCTGAGACAACTGCACTCGACAGTGACGAGATATTGAGCGAGAGTGAACTAGCGGAGGAGGAGGAGGCATCGGAGGCAGGTGAAGAGCCTATCTATACGATTGGAACCTATGAGCTTTACACCGTGCCACAGACTCTCAGCGGCTATCAAGGCTACGTGGAGTTTGACGTGGATGGTGATAAGCTTCCCTACTACTTTAGCCACGAGGTGACTCTTCAGTCGGGCTACCTCTACGACTTGGTGGTTGAGATTAAGAGCGTCGACAATACGTTAACTCTCGATGTCGACATATATGAGTATGAGGAGTGGACAGATGGTGGAAGCCTCGCTGTCGACGTTGACATTAACAACCCTGTTTTGGATGTGTGGGATGGTTCGTCGATCAGCACCGAGTTGGAGGGAAATGGAATTGAGGGCAGCCCATATCTAATAAAGAGTGCGGCGGATCTAAAGTATGTTGCCACTTGTATCGCCGCAGATGTATCGTCAGCCACCACAACAGGCTATCTACAAGCTCACTACGAGTTGCAGAAGAGCATCGATTGGGACTATAATAGCTTCGCTTCACTTGGTAGCAACAGTTACCCATTCAAAGGTGTATTCGATGGTGGTGGCTACACGATCAAGAATGTGATGATCTATAACACAACCGACTACTCTGGACTCTTTGCCGTCGTAGGCGAAAAGACGGAGACTCAATACATAGGTCAGGTTAGAGATTTGACAATTAACAATGTAAATGTGACGGCCGCAACAGGCTATCAGGAGATTGGTGCGTTGGTTGGTTTGGTCTCGACATCTGCGTTAATCGAGAACTGCCACGTCATCAATTGCAGCGTCACAGGAGGCGGTTCTGTTGGTGGAGTCGCAGGCTCTCTGTTGGGCGCAATCAGGGGGTGTGTTGCTGAAAACACGACAGTTACGGCAATCGATACCACGATAACAAGTGGTACAAATAGAGCCTTCGCAGGTGGTGTCGTTGGACTCACTTGGAATAGTGGAGTATTGGAACTTAGCTACTCTCTCGCGCTTAACTGTGTCGTCAATGGATTGGATCTCTACACCGCAGGAATCGCAGGATCGCCTTGGAATGCCTATGCCGCAGGATTCTTCTCAAACTGCTATGCTGCAAACATCGAGAGTGACAACGAAAATCTCTATGGTGCGTTTGGCTACTACGCAGGTAGTGGAGCTGAGTATGCTCTCTCGAAGAGTGTCTATCACAATGTTGCCGCAGCTGTCGACACGACCTATCGTCTTGACGATGCGAGCCACACAAACGAGCAGAGGTCAAATCTTCTAAATGGGAATGATATGGATAGTGAGATTGAGTTGGGAGATACCCCTACGTGGTATTGGGCGGTGGATGAGCAGCGTAATTCGCCATATCCATACTACCATAGCGCAAACTAGCAAATTACAAACTAAAATTACACCTTATTATGAAAGGTAAGATATATATAATATTTCTATCCACCCTCTTCCTGCTGATGAGCACGATGGGTTATGCCCAGCAAAAACGTATGGTGAGTGGACAAGTGATAGACCAGCAGAAGGTAGCTGTGATAGGCGCGACAGTTATTTTGAAAGATACCAATATTGGTGCTGTAACCGATGGAGATGGTAAGTTTCAGATTCAGGTGACAGGGGCAAACCCTATACTTCAGGTCAGCTACCTCGGAATGGAGACCCAAGAGCTTGCGATAGGCTCTAAAACCAATGTGACAATCGCAATGACAACTCGCTCGGAGCAGCTCGACGAGGTGGTAGTCATTGGATATGGAGCGGTTCGCAAGCGTGAGCTTACAGGTGCTGTTGAGCAGGTGAAGGGTGAGGATCTCTCTCGCCAATTGACCTCAGATCTCTCGGCAGCGTTGCAGGGACAGGTTGCAGGAGTAAGTGTCACTGCTGCAAGTGGTGCCCCGGGAGAGTCGTCATCGATTCTGATTCGTGGTATCAGCTCTGTGAGTGGCGACAATACACCTCTTTATGTAGTCGATGGAGTACCGCAGGATGGCGACCCACGTATCAGCTCGAATGAGATCGAGACGATCGACATCTTGAAGGATGCTGCGTCGTGTGCAATCTACGGAACACGTGGTTCAGCAGGAGTCATCCTCATCACCACCAAGCAGGGTACAGAGGGACGTATGAAGGTGAGCGTCAGCTCTCTTTATGGATTTCAGACCCTCAGCGATGGTATCGAGTTGATGGATGCCAACGAGACGACCTATTTTCAGATGGTATATGCTCGCAACCTATCGGGCACCTACGACTCTGACGTGAGTCTGGAGCTTAATCGTAAGGCGATCTACTATGCGAACGACACCGACCTGCGAGATGCAATATTTCAGTGCAACTACAAGACCGTTTCGACACAAAACCATACGGTGAATCTATCGGGTGGATCAAAAACAACGAAGTATAACATCGTGGCAGGTTATTACAATCAGGATGGAGTCCTTGTAAATACCGGCTTCAGTCGATTCAACACACGTGCGAATATTACCTACAAGCAGGATAAATTGACGATCGGAGCAAATCTCGGAATCACCGTTGAGAATCGAGCGGTTGGAGCGCCAAGTGTTATTGGAATGTCGTTGCGTTACAACGCACAGCAGGAGCTGCTGGAGGTGGGTAACACTGACCCTGTTTATACCGATGCTGGTGACTATTCGAACCAGTTGAGTTGGGTTGCAGCTCTGCTCAACACCACCGACGACAGAAAGGCGTTGCGAGTATCGACAAACTTCAACCTCGGGTATGACATTCTCCCATCGTTGAATTTAAGCTCACGTATTGCCTACGGACCATCGTATGGTTATCAGGAGTACTTCAAACCATATCAAGAGATCTACAACACGGCAGGTGAACTACTCAGTTCATCCGATAATAGCACAGTTACTCGCACCTCGACAGTCTCTGAGTCGTTGACGTGGGATGCAACGTTGACCTACAACAAGAAGATCAAGAAACACTCTCTGTCGATGTTGGCGGTGGTGTCGAGCGAGAGCTACACCAACAAGGGTTTCTCGGCGTCAAAAGATGGTATAATAAATAATGACATCAACAGTTTTAACAGTGCAACAATCAACTCCGAGGCGTCGTCGCTATTCAACTGGTCGACCGATAATCGCAACACTCTCTTTGGATCTTTAGCACGTGTACTCTACAACTGGGATAGCCGCTATATGTTGAGCGGTAGTGTGCGTGTCGATGGGTCGTCGAAGTTTAGTAAAGATAATCGATGGGGACTCTTCCCATCTGTATCGGGTGCTTGGAACATCTCTGACGAGAAGTTCTGGCGTAAACTAAAAAAGACGGTCTCTAGTGCTAAGATCAGAGCAAGCTACGGAACTACAGGTAACCAGAATGTAACGTCATACTCATATTACAACACTATTAGCTACGGCTATGATGCAATATTTGGCAACTCCAACAGCCTAACAGAGGTCTACGGAGCGGTGCAAGACTCATTCGCCAATAGCGATCTAAAGTGGGAGACCACCATTCAGAGCAACTTTGGAATCGACTTGAGTCTCTTCAAGAACAAGATCACCCTCTCGGCGGAGTACTACAACACGAAGAAGAAGGATATGATCTTCGATGTGTCGTTGCCATCGAGCAGTGGAGTCGACGATAGCGACGGAGGCGAGATAGCGATGAATATGGGAAATATGACCAATCGAGGTTATGAGTTCTCGATGCGTTACCGAAACTCGATTAAGAAGTTGTGGTATATGTTTGGAGCGACATTCAGCACCAACGAGAATGT
>JBCQTK010000058.1:0-13769 GCA_047178665.1 Rikenellaceae bacterium
AAGATACGAAAAATCAATGGCATTAGCAAAAAAATAGCTGCATATTTTCAAAGTATTTTAACCTAAAAATATGCAGCTATTTTTCTTCCGAACACTCCTACCCGCGCGGCGCAAGCGCAGACCCCGAAACACACTCGACAACACACTCAAACGCAAGAGAGCGACCAACCAGATGGTTAGTCGCTCTCTCTAAATACTTTATGTATATTACGTAAGGATTAAGCCTCTAGAGCGAAACGCTTGTAAGATACGATTGTAGCCTCTTTGTCGCACTCAGCGATAAGGTCTGCGATAGACTTCTTCTCGCCCACAACTGCCTGAGCAAGGAGTGTGTTCTCCTCGAAGAAGCGGCGCATTTTACCCTCTGCGATCTTCTCCAAAATTGCGTCAGGCTTGTTAGCGTTCTTAGGATCCTGCTTCATAGCCTCAACTGCGATAGCGCGCTCGTGAGCCACGACTGCTGGGTCGCAGTCAGCCTCGCTGATAGCGATTGGCGCCATAGCTGTAGCCTGCATAGCAATTGCGCGAGCAACCTCTGCGCTGATTGGCTTGTTGAATCCGAGAACAGTACCGAGCTTCTTGTTGAAGTGAACGTATGAAGAGCAGAAAGGAGCCTCTACGCGAGCGTAGTAAGCCAACTCGATCTTCTCGCCAGTCTGACCAGACTTCTCAGCCATCATATCCTCGACTGTAGCACCAGCCTCGTTCTTGCAGGCAAGCAACGCTGCTGCATCAGCTGCATCGTTAGCGATAGCAACCTCCAAGATTGCGTTTGCCGACGCTGAGTACTCTGCGTTCTGCGCCACGAAGTCTGTCTCGCACGCCATACAAAGAATATACGCCTTTGTGTCGATGATCTTAGTCACGACAACGCCCTCGCTCGCTGTGCGGTCTGCACGCTTTGCTACGATAAGCTTACCACGCTCGCGGATAATATCCTGCGCACGGTCAAAATCGCCCTCCGCCTCAACAAGAGCCTTCTTGCAATCCATCATACCGGCACCAGTCATCTTGCGAAGCTTCATTACATCTGCTGCTTTGATTTCCATCTTTCTTGATATTTTGTGTTTTAAGCGAGTAAAGCATCGACCTAAATTGTCAATGCTTTCACTCAAAATAATCTTCTCTGTTTGGTTGGGGTGGGCAAAAATTACTCTGCTGCCACAACCTCTGCCTCAGCCTCGACTGCTACCTCAGCAACCGCCTCAACCTCAGCAACTACCTCTACAGCCTCTGCTGCTGCAACGATCTCAGCTGCAGCCTCCTCGCCGTCGGTCTTAACGACCTTCTTGATGCGTGGCTTTGCAGTAGCTGGTGCCTCGTTGGCTAGCTCCTCTGTAGACTCTTTCTCCTTCTCGAGCTTACGCTCCTCGAGACCCTCGGCAATCGCACCGCAAATGGCTTCGAGAACTACAGAAATTGACTTCGATGCATCGTCGTTCGCTGGGATAACGTAATCAATGTTGGTTGGATCACAACAAGTATCAACGATCGCGAATACAGGGATGTTCAATCTCTTAGCCTCTTTCACTGCGTTCGACTCCTTCTGGACGTCAACAACGAATAGAGCAGCAGGGAGACGTGTTAGGTCGGCGATAGAACCAAGGTTCTTCTCCAACTTAGCACGCTGACGTGAGATCTGAAGTTTCTCACGCTTTGAAAAATTATCATAAGTGCCGTCAGCATTCATCTTGTCGATGGTAGCCATCTTCTTTACGGCCTTACGTATTGTGGGGAAGTTTGTTAGCATACCGCCAGCCCAACGCTCTGTGACGTATGGCATTGCGACAGCTGCGACCTTCTCGGCAACAACGTCTTTTGCTTGTTTCTTGGTGGCTACGAATAGGATTCGACGACCGCTCTTAGCGATATTCTTGATCGCTGCAGCAGCCTCATCGATCTTGATGACACTCTTGTGCAAGTCGATGATGTGGATTCCATTCTTCTCCATAAAGATGTAGGGAGCCATCTTAGGGTTCCACTTACGCTTTAGGTGTCCGAAATGTGCACCAGCCTCCAATAATGTATTAAAATCTGTACGTGACATTTTTTTGATTTCTCTTAAATTTTAACTCTCTTTTCATCAACACCAGGGTAGTGAGAGTAGCTCAATCCCAAAGTGTTTTCCGCAACTTAGGCAACAATCGCAGTAATGCAGTGTGTGAAGTCTATGCTCCACAAAGGGCAGTCCACGCTGTTTGAAACCCAAATTGTGCTTTGCCGAAAATGTTGTCGTTCGTAACTTGCGAAGTATTCTGAATACTAACGCTTGCTGAACTGGAACTTACGACGTGCGCCTGGCTGACCTGGCTTCTTACGCTCAACCTCACGTGGGTCGCGAGTTAGGAATCCGCTCTTCTTCAAAGCTGGACGGAACTCTGCGTCGATCTCGCACAAAGCGCGAGCGATACCCAAACGAGCAGCCTCTGCCTGACCCTTGATACCACCTCCATCGAGGTTGATCATCACATCGTATGAACCCTCTGTACCAGTAGCCAAAAATGGCTGCTTCACCTGATACTGAAGGATCTCGAGTGGGAAATAGACAGCAAGCTCCTTGCGGTTGATTGTAATAGTACCATTACCTGGTTTCACGTATACGCGTGCCACAGCAGCCTTACGACGACCAACGGTGTTTACAACTTCCATTTTTTCTCTTACTTAATCTCGTTTAACTTAATTACCTTAGGCTCCTGTGCTGCGTGAGGGTGCTCACTGCCTGCATAGAGGCGTAGGTTTTTCAACATCTGCACGCCTAGGCGTGTTTTGGGCAACATACCCTTGATAGCTTTCTCTAGCAAGAATGTAGGGCGCTTAGCGAGGTAGTCTGCTGGGGTAGCGAAACGCTGACCACCAGGATAACCTGTGTGACGCACATAGACCTTGTCGGTCATCTTCTTACCAGTGAGCTTCACCTTGTCGGCGTTGATGATGATGACGTTGTCACCACAATCGACGTGGGGTGTGTAACTTGGCTTGTGCTTACCACGCAAGATCTTTGCAGCCTGCGAAGCAAGACGACCAAGAACGGCATCCTGAGCGTCGATGATGACCCACTCTTTAGTGACGTTAGCATCGTTTGCCGAGATAGTCTTGTAGCTTAATGAATCCACTTCTCTTTTTTGTTTACGTTAATACTAATAAAATTGTAATCCAACTCCCATACTATAATGGGCTCGCAAAGTTAAGGACTTTTTTTGGATAAAACAAAAAACTTAGCGATTATTTCTTCGGGCGCACTTTTTTTGCTACCTTTGGCGTGTGAAAAATGTGGTCGACATATTTGTTGAGTTGGGCGATAGGCTGTCAAGAGGGCTTCCTGCCGACCTTTTGCGTCGTGCGGTGGCGGCGAACGGATGGTTCGAGGGTCGCGAGGTAGAGTTTGCTGTGCGTGCGATTTGCGAACAGATGCTGCGACGCGAGGCGCTGGAGGAGTGGATCGGGTCGTACGGCGCGATCGACCGCAGATGGGAGGAGCGTGTTTTGGTGGTTATGGCTGGCAACATACCGCTCGTAGGATTCTCCGATCTTCTCTCTGTGTTGATGACGGGGAGGGTCGCCATCCTGAAGTTATCGCACAAGGATCGCCCCCTGATGGAGTGGGTTGTCGGCGAGTTGCGAACGATCGAACCAGACATACCTATATATATATACAACGATAGCGACCAACCAGATCGAGTGATTGCGACAGGAGGCGACTCCGCAGTTCGCCACTACGCGGAGCTATACGGCTCGCTGCCGATGCTACTGAGAGGTTCGCGCCACTCCGTTGCAGTCATTGGCGAGGGGAGTGCGTGCGAGGGGTTGGCGAGCGACATCTACCGCTACTCGGGGCTGGGCTGCCGAAGTGTCTCGATGCTGTTTGTACCCGAGGGATACGACGCGGAGGAGCTAGTGTCGTGGAAGGAAACGACCAACGCTAAGTATCGCAACAACTACCTACAGAGCAAGGCATTACTACGCCTACAGGGTGTCGATTTCTACGATAATGGTGTCAGCTGCTTCGTCCGTAGCGAGAGCTTCTCCGACCGCGTGAGCCTCGTTTCGATTGTCGAGTACAGCTCCATCGAGGAGGTAGAGGCGTGGTTGCGCACACACGACGACGAGATCCAGTGTGTGGTGGGCGACGCTGAGGTCATAGTCCATCCGCGGAGGGTCGACTTTGGATCGGCGCAGCACCCTACATTGTGGGACTACGCAGATGGGGTCGACACTGTGGCGTTTCTCACAACAACCAACAACGAATAAATAGAAGAGGAAAATGATAGAAAAATACAGCAAGCTGGTGATGCTCTCACACACGATATTCGCCCTGCCGTTTGCCCTCGTCGGCTACACGCTGGCGCTAACATCGACAGAGACTCCATTCACCTACACCACACTCATACAGGTGGTTCTATGTATGTTGTTTGCGCGCAACACAGCGATGGGATTCAACCGCTGGGCCGATCGCGACATCGACGGCGCGAACCCACGAACAGCGAGTCGCGAGATCCCTGCAGGCAAAATATCGCCACGTGCAGCCCTCACATTCGTCGTGCTCAACGCCGCACTTTTTGTCGCCACCTCCGCGACGATCAACACCCTCACGGCTCTGCTCTCCCCCGTAGCGCTCATCGTCGTGATGGGCTACAGCTACTGCAAACGCTTCACCTCGCTCGCCCACATTGTGTTGGGGTTGTCGCTGGCGATAGCGCCCGTCGGAGCCTACATCGCTGTCTGCGGCGAGTTTGCGCTGCCCCCCTGCATCCTCGCGCTGGTTGTGTTGAGTTGGTGCGCTGGGTTCGACATAATCTACGCACTGCAGGATAGCGAGTTCGATCGCCAACGAGGTCTACACTCCATCCCCTCCAAGTTCACAGCAAAGGGTGCGCTCGCAATCAGCATTGCGCTCCACCTCGTCACAGCCGCCGCACTTGTCATATTCACCATCGAGCTAGAGGGTGCAGCGCCCTGGCGATGGGTGGGCGTAGGGATCTTCCTCGCACTCCTCGCGGCACAACACATCCTCGTCACACCCTCGCGCCAGCGCAACATAGGCATCGCGTTTGGCACACTCAACGGCATCGCGAGCCTCATCCTCGCCCTCTTCACTATCGCGGCACTCGTTTTTCCCCATAAATGAGGATTGTGAGATCGAGTGGGATAGCCTACCTTTGCACTCGATGAAGGGATTTTTTCTATTTATACTCGTGTGCATCGCCCACGCAGCTGTCGCCTCTGAGCAGAGGAGCGACTCACTCTACGTGGTCGAAGCAGTGGAGGTTACAGCGATCAAGCAGGGCAAGAACCTGCGCCTCGAACCCCTCGCCTCTAGCGTTATGGGGAGCATCGCGCTCGCCAACAATCGAGTGACGGCGATGAAAGATGTGCAATCTATAGTACCAAATTTCTACATCCCCGACTATGGTTCGCGTATCACCTCGTCGATCTACGTTCGAGGTCTCGGTGCGCGCATCGACCAGCCTGTTGTGGGGCTCAACATCGACAATGTACCCTACCTCAACAAGAATGCGTTCGACACGAATTTGATGGATATATCGAGGATGGAGATCCTGCGCGGCCCTCAGTCGACGCTCTACGGACGCAACACGATGGGTGGCGTCGTTAACATCTACACCCTCTCTCCAATTGATTTCGAGGGCGCAAAGGTGGGTGTCGAGTATGGCAATGGCAACAGCTACTCGCTGCGAGGTGCGCTCTACCGACGCCTGAGCGAGATATTTGCCCTCTCCGCCTCCGCCTACTACACCTCGACCGACGGCTTCTACACCAACGACTACACAGAGACCACCTGCGACACCGAACGCGAGGGGGGCGCACGTCTGAGGATGATCCACTACCCCACCCCACGCACCACCATCGACAACACCCTATCGTTCTCGATCCTCACGCAGGGAGGCTACGCATATCGCCCCCTGGCGACCGACGTAATAAGCTACAACGACCCCTGCGGATATGACCGCACGATGGTGAGCAACGGACTGACTATCAGCCACAAACGCGACGCATTCACCATATCGAGCATCACAGGCTACCAGCTCCTCGACGACGAGATGCGTCTCGACCAAGACTTCACGACGGACGACATATTTACGCTGAAGCAGGCTATCCGCGAACACTCTGTGACTCAGGATGTTGTACTCCGCAGCAACAACGACGACGACACATATAGCTACCTCTTTGGGGCGTTCGGTTTCTTCCGCTCGCAGCAGATGGATGCACCCGTCACCTTTGAGCAGCAGGGGATCGAGAGTCTGATCTTCGCCAATGTGTCGATCGACGATGGCGACTACTACGTGTCGAACAGCGACAACTTCCTGCTAGACAGCGACGTAAAGACCAACTCGTATGGCGCAGCGCTCTACCACGAGTCGAGCGTAGAGCTGGGCAGATGGGAGCTAAAGGGGGGCGTTCGCATCGACTACGAACGATCGGCTATCGACTACCACAGCTTCACCGACGCGAGTGCGACACGATACAACTCGGAGGGGGATGTGGTATGGTTGAAGGATCTGGCGATCAACCTGCAGGACAATATGGCGCTCGACTTCTTCAACATACTGCCAAAGGTTAGTGCGACGTATCGGATAGATGGGCAAAATATGCTCTACGGCTCACTATCGAGGGGCTACAAGTCGGGAGGCTACAACACTCAGATGTTGTCCGACATCATCCAGCAGACGCTGATGGCGAAGTTCGGGCTGAGCGAGATGTACAATGCGGAGGATATAATCTCCTACCGCCCCGAGTATAGCTGGAACTACGAGTTGGGGGGACACTTCGCCAACACGAGCCGAACACTCACCGCGGACGTTGCTCTCTTCTACATAGATTGCTACGACCAGCAGGTGACAGTCTTCCCCGAGGATACGGTGACAGGTAGGATGATGACCAACGCAGGACGCTCACGCAGCTATGGCGCCGAGCTATCGGCAATGTGGCGCTACGGACGATGGGCGCTGAGCGGATCGTATGGCTACACGAACGCAAAGTTCACGGAGTATGACGACAACGAGGAGGACTACGCAGGCAACTATGTGCCCTACGCTCCGCAGCAAACTATATATGGATCAGCCACATACACAATACCCGCAGGAGGGCGCAAGGTAGAGAGGATCGAGATCGAGGCTACGACAAATGGCGCAGGTCAGATCTATTGGCGCGAGGATAACAGCTACTCGCAGCCACTCTACGCCCTCTTGGGCGGAAGTGTTCGGTTCGTCGGCAGCAACTACACGCTGAGCCTGTGGGGCAAGAACCTGCTCAACAAGCGCTACGACACCTTCTACTTCGAGTCGATGAGCAACGAGTATGCGCAGTGGGGCAAGCCGCGAATGTTCGGGGCGAAGCTCGACGTGACGATCAACAGGAGATAACAAATTACAAACTATAAAACACTCTACAACAATGAAAAGATTTTTCTCAACGATGCTGCTACTAGCGGCAGCCTTTGCAGTAGTTAGCTGCGACAAGAACAATGGCACCGACGACGGCACCGACGACTATGTGGGTACTAAGTACACGGGCTCAACCTACGTCACTGCATCCTACGGAGGCAATGAGGGTACTTACGAGAGCGAAGATACAGTAGCCTACCTCAACGTAAAGGAGAGTTCTGTAGATCTCACGATAGCCAAAGCCTGCTTCACGAAGGATATACCATTCGTATCGTCGGACTATCAAATGCCCTCTCTCGACATAGTCCTACCCGACATCGCGAACGCCAGTGGCACAAGATACGCTGCGTCGAGCGTAACCCCCACGATGCTCGATGGTGAGCCATACGGCAACGACATCATTAAGTCGATCGACAACGTAATGGTCTACATTGATGGCGACTATATCGACGTATCATTCGACTGCACAGTCTACATCAACCTCACAGGCACAGGATCGCAGGACTTCACATTTACAATCGAATTCAACAACTACGAGGCACCACTTGTGACAACCCCAACAATCCCAACAACAACAGCCGAAGAAGATTACGTTGGCAATGTCTTTACATACAGCTTAGCAGCAAGCCCTAAAACCCTATTATACTCGACAGATACTAACGACATCGAATTCTCTCTAATTGAGAGCGGGGAGAGCGCTACACTAGTCGCTCGCGACTTCAAATTCACACCTAGTCCCGATGCTCCACTTATGACAATGGTAATCGGGAATCTAACTGCCGACTATGACAGCACATCAGGTGATCCAACTCCTGTATTCACTGGCTACGATGGTAGCGACCTAACAGGCAACATATTCATATATGACTCATACTACACAACTGCGGAGATAACATCTGTAGATGTGTTTTGGGATGAAGATGAAACATTGGGAGTTTTGATCGAAATAGTTTGGAACGACGGCAACTACGAAATCTCGTTCTACAATCAGGACGAGGCAGGTAGCACGGTCAACTAACCTCAACCGACACACACCGCGAGGGTGATTCGCCAATTTTGGGGTGAATCACCCTCGTTTTTTTGCGGTTGGGTGCAAATGTAGACTCAATAATTTTGCAATATATATAAAAAATAGTAAATTTGCGTTCTGAGTTGTTTTTGCGCAGCAGTGTGTTGTGTCGGAGCTCAGCAAACAAGTGAACTAAAGCGAAAAAAGATAGAGTAAAAAATGAGAGTATTAAAGTTTGGAGGAACATCGGTCGGCTCGGTTGAGAGCCTGCGTAACGTGCAACGTATCGTAAATGGTGCGAAGGAGGATATTGCGGTTGTAGTGTCTGCCTTTGGAGGTGTAACAGATCTTCTTATCGGAGCGGCAACGGCTGCAAAGAGGGGTGAGGCAGAGTACACGACGACGTTGGAGAAGATTATTACGCGCCACGCAACGATGATCGAGGGGATTGTGGAACCACAGTTCCAGGCGGAGCTCAACGAGAGGTTGCAGCCCCTATTCGACGACCTCACAAACATCTACAAGGGCATTCACCTTATCCGCGACCTGTCGGAGAAGACGATGGACACCATCGTTAGCTATGGTGAGCGACTCTCGTCGACGATCATATCGTACATATTGAACGACGTGACGCTGATCGACTCGCGCGAGCTAATCAAGACCACACCGCAGTTCGGCAAACACATCGTCGACTTCGAGGTGACGAACGCACTTATCCAGAAGCGTTTCGAGAGCCACACACGCGTTAGCCTCCTACCAGGTTTCATCGCCTCAGACCTCAAGAGCGAGGTTGTGACGACGTTGGGACGTGGCGGTTCGGACTACACGGCGGCGATATTGGCGGCGGCACTTGAGGCAGATATATTGGAGATCTGGACAGACGTAGATGGATTTATGTCGGCCGATCCACGCGTAATCAGCAACACATACGTAATCAACCACCTCTCGTTTGTCGAGGCTATGGAGTTATGCAACTTCGGCGCAAAGGTGATCTACCCACCGACGATCTACCCCGTCTACCACAAGAACATCCCAATCGTGGTGAAAAACACATTCAACATCGACGCACCAGGCACACTCATCACTCGCGAAAAGAGCAAGGAGGAGGGTAAGCCAATCAAGGGTATATCGTCGATCAACGACACGAGCCTAATCACCGTGTCGGGATTGGGTATGATGGGAGTTATAGGTGTCAACTACCGCATCTTCAAGGCTTTGGCGAAGGGTGGCATCAGCGTATTCTTGGTGTCGCAGGCGTCGTCGGAGAACAACACCTCGATCGGTGTGCGCAACGCAGACGCTGAGCAGGCGGCGGCACTCCTCAACGAGGAGTTCGAGCAGGAGATTGAACTTGGCGAGATCGAGCAGGTGACGATCGAGAACGACCTAGCCACAGTGGCGATCGTCGGCGACAATATGAAACATACGCCAGGCATCGCAGGTCAGCTATTCAACATATTGGGACGCAACGGAATCAACGTCATCGCGTGTGCACAGGGTGCGTCGGAGACCAACATATCGTTCGTCATCAAGTTGGCGCAGTTGCGCAAGGCGCTCAACGTCATACACGACTCATTCTTCTTGTCGGATCACCAGGCGGTGAATCTCTTCATTGCAGGCGTGGGATTGGTTGGAGCTAACCTCGTGGAGCAGATCCGTTCGCAGCAGCCTACGCTATTGGCGGACAAGGCGCTGAAGGTGAATGTGGTGGGTCTCTCGAACTCACGCAAGTATGTGGTGAACCGCAAGGGTATCTCGTTGGATAGCTACAAGGAGGAGTTGGAGAGCTCGGAGTGTGCAGCTAGCCCCGAGAAGATCGCGGAGGAGATCATCGAGATGAACATATCGAACTCAGTATTTGTAGATTGCACGGCAAACGGCGAGATCACGACGATCTATCGCAAGCTGCTCGATCACAACATATCGGTCGTTGCGGCAAACAAGATCGCAGCGTCGTCGGAGTATGAGAAGTATCAGGAGCTGAAGGCTACGGCTCACAAGAGGGGCGTGAAGTTCCTATTCGAGACAAATGTTGGTGCAGGACTACCTATCATCAACACTATTAACTCGCTGATTAACAGCGGCGACAAGATCACACGTATCGAGGCTGTCGTGTCGGGAACGCTCAACTACCTCTTCAACGAGATGAGCGCCGACGTACCACTCTCGCGTGCTATAATGATGGCGAAGGAGGCTGGCTACAGCGAGCCCGATCCGCGCCTCGACCTCAACGGTTCGGACGTAGTGCGCAAGTTGGTTATCCTCTCACGCGAGGCAGGCTACACACTTGAGCAGGAGGATGTCGAGAAGAACCTCTTCATCCCCGCAAAGTTGTTCGAGGGTGCAGTTGAGGATTTCTGGGCTAAGGTGCCGACGCTCGACGCAGAGTTTGAGCAGAAGCGCCAGGATGCTGTCGAGAATGGTCTACGCTTCCGCTTCGTCGCGAAGTTGGAGGATGGCAAGGGCTCTGTGGGTCTGCAGCTAGTCGACGCGAAGCACCCATTCTACGAGTTGGAGGGGAGCAACAACTCCGTTATGCTGACTACGGAGCGCTACAAGGAGCTACCGATGGTAATTAAGGGTTATGGCGCTGGAGCGGCTGTCACCGCGGCA
Organism: Rikenellaceae bacterium; assembly: GCA_047178665.1. GTDB lineage: Bacteria > Bacteroidota > Bacteroidia > Bacteroidales > Rikenellaceae > Alistipes. Next base: position 11,023 of record JBCQTK010000058.1, read on the forward strand.
GGAGTATTTGCCGACATCATCAGCATCGCTAACATCAGATAGAGGAGCAAAAAAAGTTACTACTATGAAGTATATAATCATATTAGGAGATGGAATGGCAGGACACCCTGTCGAGGCACTCGGCGGACTCACCACACTGCAGGCAGCCAACAAGCCAGCAATAGATAGGTTGGCGAAGATGGGTCGCAGCGGTATGGTGCACACAGTGCCAGAGCCCTACGAGCCAGGTAGCGAGATCGCCAACTTGGCGGTGTTGGGCTACGACATCGACGAGGTCTTTGAGGGTCGCGGATCGTTGGAGGCTGCAAGTATGGGTATCGAGATCGAGGAGGGCGAGATGGCTATGCGCTGCAACATCATCACGATCGAGGAGGAGAAGATCAAGAACCACTCGGCAGGTCACATATCGACCGAAGAGGCTACGGAGCTTATCGAATATCTACAGTCGGAGTTGGGCGGCGGCGACGTCAACTTCTACGCTGGGGTGTCGTATCGCCACCTTATCAAGATCAAGGGTGGCAACAAGGCGCTCAGCTGCACACCGCCCCACAATGTGCCAGGCACACCATTTAGAGAGGTTATGATCGAGGCAGAGTGCGAGGCGGCGGAGGCTACAGCGAAGTTGCTCAACGACCTCACCCTACGCTCACAGGAGCTACTTGCTACGCACCCGATCAACTTGAAGAGGATTGCAGAGGGCAAAGAACCTGCGAACTCGATATGGGCGTGGTCGCCAGGCTACAAGCCAGCGATGAAGACTCTGATGAGCAGCTATAGCGAACAGATTGCGAGCGGCTCGGTGATCTCTGCCGTAGACTTAATAAAAGGTATCGGCGTCTACGCAGGTCTCACCCCCATCGAGGTAGAGGGGGCAACAGGTCTCTACGACACGAACTACGAGGGCAAGACGGAGGCAGCAATCGAGGCACTGCGCAACGAGGACTTCGTCTATCTCCACATCGAGGCGAGCGACGAGGCTGGACACGAGGGCGACCACGAGCTGAAGATCCGCACGATCGAGTATCTGAGCGAGCGTGCAGTTGCTCCTATATTGGAGGCAGCGATGAAGATGGATGAGCCTGTGAGAATTGCTCTCCTACCCGACCACCCAACCCCCTGCCACCTAAAGACTCACACGCGCGAGGCTGTTCCATTCGTGATCTACGACACACGCTATGAGGGCGATGGCGTCGAGAAGTATGACGAGGTGTCGGCGCTCGACGGGTCATATGGCGAACTACGCGGCGCAGAGTTTATGGAGGCGCTACTAGAGGTGAAAAATAATAAAACTAGATAAAATATGCGATTTTACAGTACAAACAAACAAGCAGATTGGGCGTCGTTGCGCGATGCCGTAGTTAAGGGTCTCGCCCCCGACAAGGGGCTCTATATGCCCGAGACGATCAAACAGCTCCCACGTGAGTTCTTTGCCAACATCGACAGAATGTCGTTTCAGGAGATCGCATACTCTGTGGCGAACGCACTCTTCGGCGAGGACATCGACGCAATGAGCCTCAAACGAATTGTCAACGACACACTCTCGTTCCCCACACCTGTTGTGGAGGTCGAACCCAACATCTACTCGTTGGAGCTATTTCACGGTCCAACACTCGCATTCAAGGATGTTGGCGGACGCTTTATGGCTCGTATGCTTAGCTACTTCATCTCGAAGGAGTCGCAGAATGGTATGATCAACGTACTTGTTGCGACATCGGGAGATACAGGTAGCGCGGTGGCGAATGGTTTCTTGGGTGTCGATGGCATCCACGTCTACGTACTCTACCCCAAGGGGAAGGTGAGCAAGATCCAGGAGTGTCAGTTCACTACGTTGGGACAGAACATCACCGCTCTTGAGGTGGACGGCGTGTTCGACGACTGCCAGGCACTTGTGAAGCAGGCGTTTATGGATAAGGAGCTCAACGAGAAGTTGATGCTAACGAGCGCCAACTCGATCAATGTTGCGCGCTTCCTGCCCCAAGCATTCTACTACTTCAACGCCTACGCACAGCTGAAGCGCCAGGGCAAACACGACGACATCGTCTTCTGTGTTCCGAGCGGCAACTTCGGTAACATCACCGCAGGTCTTATCGCGAAGAAGATGGGGCTACCAGTTAAGCGTTTCATCGCGGCGAACAACAAAAACGACATCTTCTTGCAATATCTCAACACGGGAGTTTACACCCCCAAATCCTCTGTCGTAACAATTGCGAACGCGATGGATGTGGGTGATCCTAGCAACTTTGCGAGAGTGTTGGATCTCTACGGCACCCACGAGGCAATTAAGTCTGAGGTGTCGGGCTGCTCATACAGCGACGAAGAGATCGGAGAGACAATGTCGGCAGCGTTGGGCGCAACAGGCTACCTGCTAGATCCTCACGGAGCGTGTGGCTACCGCGCACTGAAGGAGCAGTTGCAGCCAGGCGAGCAGGGCGTGTTCCTAGAGACTGCGCACCCAGCGAAGTTCCTAGAGACAGTGGAGGGCATCACAGGTGCAACGGTCGAGATCCCAGCACCACTCAAAGCATTTATGCAGGGTGAGAAGCAGAGCATCGAGATGGATAAGTCGTACGCTTCGTTTAAGTCACTTCTACTGGAGGTCGCAAAGTAGAGCTCCGCAACATTATATACGGCAATGTGGTCAAAAATAGTTGGCAAAATTGCTGTAACACATTGATATACAAAAAGATTGATTACCTTAATTGAAACGTGTTTCAATTAAGGTAATTTTTTATGTCAAAAAAAGAGAG
>JBCQTK010000059.1:0-13622 GCA_047178665.1 Rikenellaceae bacterium
TTGCTCCCATAGTTTTTCAAAATCTCTGTAACTTGCCATCTATTCATAATTTTTGGTTCGTTACAAAGGTGGGATATTTTAACTAAATTTCATAGACGCCATTTTTGGGCGTATACGTAATTTTTTAATCATTTGGGTGGGTTTTTATTGTGTTGTATTTTTTTTTGCCTTTTTGCTGCCTGCTTTATCTCTCTTTATAAGCTCGTTGCGGTGTGTGATAACCACAAATATAATAAAAATATCTTGAAATGTCCAATATGTACAGAAAAATGTATGAAATTTTACATTTATTATATATGCAAACGACGAGGGGCGACCAACACCACATAGATGTTAGTCGCCCCTCGGATAGGGTAGTGGGTGGGTAGCGTCGCGCTAGAATGCGACCTGCAGACCTACGCCGATATTCTCCTTAAACTGTAGCGCTGGTCCAACTGAGCCATCTTTGCGGACGATGTCGATGTTGTCGTCGTATGCGAGATTTGTCGATACTGAGGCGCTGAGCCACTTGTTGATCTTCATACTTAGCTGTACCTCCCAATCAACATCTACGTTCTCTGCATCCTCCAAATAGTTTGAGAAGAGGTTGAGGCGTGTGTAGAGGTTGACGTTCTTCATAATGTCTTTGTTCACAACAAGTTGTAGGTTGGCTCCAGCCTCTGCGTAGGCGTGCTGTCCTACATCGACGCCAAACGATCCTGCGTCAGATAGATCCTCATTGAGCACAAATACTTCGCGCCACGTTGCAGGAGTAAGGGTTGCGGTGAACCACGACTTGGGCGTCCACGTCAAACCAGCACCGAGCGTAAGGTAGCCTGGCGACATAATTGTCGAGATCAGTACGTCTGCCGAGTCTGTGTTGTATGTGTAGCCGTTGGCGAACTGTGTCTGGAACGTAAATAATCCACTGAGATATAGGTTCTTGCCGACCTCATATCCGTAGGTAGACGACAGGTAGATCTTGTCGTTCGTCTTGCGGTTGCCCACACTCTGGGTGTTGTTTAGTCCGTAGGCTAGCTCAATGCGATTTTTGAAGATGTGCTTGTTAGCCTCATAGTCTGCCGAGTAGTTGAGCTGCAGGTTGAGACCTACAGAGTTTTCGCCGCCCGACGCCCAGTTGCTAAAGCTAGCCTGGCTCAAACTTAGGCTGAAGTTACCACCTAATGTCCACGCTGATTTGGCTGCAGCATCCTCTGCACCCTCTGCATAACTGCTCTGTGGTGCGACAACTGCTGCGACGAGTAGTGTCAATGTGATAAATAATTTTTTCATATTTTCTCTCTTTATTTGTTACCCTTAATGTTTACATCCATCTGTGTGAATGGGAAGACTACGCCGCGCGCATTGAACTCGTCGTAGACTCTGCGATTCAACCCGTGGTAGAGCGACCAGTAGTTAGCCGACTCGCACCACGCCTTCACAACAATGTCGACAGAGCTGCTGCTGAGTGACGACAGTGCTATGTACTTAGGCTGATCCTGAAGTACAAATTCGTCGCTCGCCAAGACCTCGTTGAGTATCTCTGTCACCTTTGCAATATCGCTGCCATACTCGACACCGAACGTCCACGCAACGCAGCGAGTCGCCTCCTTCGAGTAGTTGGTGATGGAGTTGTTCGATAGAGATCCGTTGGGGATAATCACCATCTTGTTGTCGAGCGTGTTGATGAGGGTGCTGAAGAGAGAGATCTCCTTTACTGTGCCCGAAAAGCCCTGTGCATCAATGAAGTCGCCAACCTTGAAGGGGCGCAAGAAGAGGATCAATACACCACCTGCGAAGTTCTGCAACGTGCCGCTAAGTGCCATACCAATAGCCAAACCGACAGATGCAAATAGTGCAAGGAATGAGCTTGTGTCGATGCCTAGATAGCCGACAATCGAGAAGACCAACAGGATTGTGAGGGCGATTTTCGTGAGGCTCTGCAGGAATGAACCTAGCGAGATCTCAACCTTTTTCGACTCGAAGAGGCTCTTCATAACCCCTACGACACGACCAATGAACCACGAACCAACGAGGTAGATTAGAAGGGCGATAAGTAGTTTGGATCCCACGCTAATGACGTTGGTCGTGAGCCACGACACTAAATCCTCGTTTGACATCGAACCCATTGTCGCTGCCAAATCAGTGATCATTGAGTGGGGCGCAGATGCGCTCTCTACACTCTCTGTAGTTAAATTTAGAAACATTTTGCAACCGATATTAAGTTGTTTTTTGTATTACGTATTGTATAATTTCGCTGCAAATATAGTGATTTTATAGTGATTGGCGATAAAAAAACAATTTTAATAATTTTTTTCACTATATTTCTCCCTCATTTCCCTCCTCCGCAATCTACAGGCAGTTGTTGCAATTGCCGTCACAACCTCTTTTGCGATCTTCGTCGCCGCACTCTCTTTTGCCTCGCGACGACGAGATGCGGACGAGACTCCTCACGAGTGAGATGCCCCATATGACAACCGCAACAGCTACGATAATGTATACCAAAATATCTTGAAACTCCATCTATTCCCCTTATATCAATAGATTACCTATTTTATATATAGCGTAGCTCACTAACCACGCCAAACTTGTCGTGTAGACGATCGTTAATATAGCCCACTTCCACGATCCGCTCTCGCGCTTGATAGCTGCAATAACCGCCAAACAGGGGAAGTAGATCAGGATGAAAGCTAAGAACGAGAGGGCGACAGGCGTGGTGAAGATACGCTCGCCTCGATGTTTGCCGTGGGTGTAGCGGTCGTCGCGGATGTGCTCCATCAGGGCGCTGCTTTGACCCTCCTCGCTCTCATCCTCCACGTTGTAGAGTACCGCTAGTGTGCTCACTGCGATCTCCTTGGCTGCCAATCCTGACACCAATGAGACGCCGATCTTCCAGTCGAAACCTAGAGGTGAGATCGTTGGCTCGATTGTGTGACCAATCTTTTCGAGATAGTTATCCTCGCGAGTAGGGTAGTAGCTTAGTGCCCAGATGATTACCGAACCAACTAGGATTATGCTACCCATCTTCTTGAGATACTGCCCAGCCTTGTTCCACATATGCTTCACTGTGTTGCGTACGATTGGCATTCGGTAGGGTGGTAGCTCCATCACGAAGGGGTGATCCTCGCCCTTGAAGAGTATTCGCTTCAGTACAACAGAGGTGAGTAGTGCCAACAAAACACCGAATAAGTAGATGCCGAAGAGAATCAAACTTGCATAGCTCGGAAAGAGTGCCCCCACTATAAGTATGTAGACGGGCAATCGCGCACTGCACGACATAAATGGGACTATAAGCATCGTCAGTAGTCGGTTGTTCTTGTCTTCGATGATGCGGCTCGCCATAATGGCTGGTACGTTGCAGCCGAAGCCCATAATCATCGGTACGAACGACTTGCCGTGTAGTCCAACTTTGTGCATCATCCTATCCATTATGAACGCTGCACGAGCCATATAGCCCGAATCCTCCAAGATCGAGATGAAGAGGAAGAGTAACATAATATTGGGCAGGAAGATTAGGACGCCACCAACGCCACCAATAACACCATCTATAACAAGATCTTTGAATGCACCGTCGTTCACAAACTGTTCTGCAAGCGAGGCGAGAGCACCAACCCCCATATCAATCCACTCCATAGGGTAGCCACCGAGGGTGAAGGTTACGTAGAACATAAACCAGATGATGAAGAGGAAGATCGGGAATCCCCATATCTTATGGGTCAGGACATTGTCTATCTTCTGCGACTGTTGGAAACGTTTGTTGTTGATGACTAGGGTCTCCTTCAGAGCACCTGCTATGTAGCCGTAGCGCGAGTCGGCAAAGATCTGGTCGATCGTGTCGCCATACTCCTCCTCGATCTCGTGTCGTAGTCTGCGGCTAGTCGATTCGATCTCGATCTCTACCTCCGATAGCATCTCGCTGTTGCCACCGATGAGCTCCATCGCAAGGTAGCGACGGGGGAGACCAGGGTTTATCGCCGATTCGTCGAGTATGTCAGAGAGGGTGCGAAGCCTATCCTCGATGAAGAGCCCAAAGTTGCTCTCAACGTGGGTGTGGGGTAGCTCGTTCTCATACTTCGCAACAATCATATTGAGGATGCGGTTGATGCCGCGACCTTTGCGGGCGATGGTCGGTATGAATGGTATGTCGAGCATTTTCTCCATCTGCTTGTGGTCGAAGCTGTCGCCAAGAGCCTGCAGCTCGTCGTACATATTCAGCGATACAACGATGTGGCGTGCCATATCCATCAGCTGCGTCGTGAGGTACAAGTTGCGCTCAAGCAGAGTCGCGTCGACTACGTTGATTATGAAGTCGTATTTGTCGCCCTCCAACTCGTCGCGCACGATCTTCTCCTCGGGCGAGTAGCTCGCAAGGGAGTAGGTTCCGGGTAGGTCGACCACGTGGATCGTGTAGTTGCCGTGTACGATGGTTGCCTCCTTGAGCTCTACGGTGACACCTGAGAAGTTGCCTACGTGTTCGTCCATTCCCGACATTGCGTTGAAGAGCGTGGTCTTGCCGCAGTTCGGATTGCCGACAAGGGCAACTTTGATTGTGCGACCTACGCGCGAACCTTGTGTGCCAAAGTCGCTGCTGTTCTGTATGTTAAACTCTTGGTCGGGGAGTAGATCGAGGGTCTGCTGCTCTATCTCCGACTCCAGCACAACCTCGATGTAGTTCGCCTCTCGTCGTCTCAGCGATATGCTATATCCCATCAGTTCATACTCGATAGGATCTTTGAATGGCGCATTCTTCACCACCACCACTTTGCGACCCTTGATGAAACCCATCTCGGTCAGTCGCTTCGAGTACTCTCCGCCGCTATGTATCTTTACGATGATCGCTGAGTCGCCATCACGTAGCTCCGACAATCTTTTCATATCTCCTCCTATTCCCTTTTTTTCTACTCTAAAATCACTCTGCTACCGACTTTGTCACCTACTCTGCTACCTACTCTGCGATCCAACACTTCTCGATCTCGCCCATATAGATCTTGTGGAAGTTGCCGTGTGCGTCGTCGTACCACTTGTCGATGAGTGAGTTGCCGATGAATGCATCGGGATCCATCATCTGACCATATATCTTGCGACACTCCAACACGATGCGAGCCTCCTCGTAGGTGGGGTTGCCGCTCGGCGTGAAGCAGGGGGTGAGTCCGCTCATCGCAACCTTGTCGCAGTCGCGTCCTGAGTTGCGTCCCATCACCATTAGTGCATCTCGGTGCCCCTCCTTCAATATCGTGAGGGTGAAGTGTGTGGAGCTCTCGATGAACTCAAATGTGTAGCGCTCGGGGCGTATGACGATCGTCGCAACATTGCAGTTGAACTGGAACCCGATAGAGCCCCAGCTAGCTGTCATTGAGTTGAATCGCTCCGCACTGCCCGCGCTCACCAACATCCACTCCTTGCCGATAATGTCTATTACGCTATCGCCCAATTCGTTGGGCTCAATTACTCTCATACCATTCATAATATTCTATTTTTTTCTCTCTATTTCACGTAAATTGTCGATCTTCTTCGACGCCAAGAAGTCGTAGACGCCACCCAAATGTTCGCGAACTCGACCCGACGAAAACTCGTAGAGCTTGTCGACCAATCCGTCGAGGAAGTCGCGGTCGTGCGATACCAAGATCAGTGTGCCGTCGAAATCCTTGAGCGCCAGTTTTAGAACCTCCTTCGTCTTGAGGTCAAGGTGGTTAGTCGGCTCGTCGAGAATCAGTAGATTCACGGGTTCGAGCAGTAGCTTTATCATCGCCAGACGGCTGCGTTCACCTCCTGATAGCATCTTCACCTGTTTGTCGATGTCGTCGCGCCCAAACATAAATGCGCCCAATATGTCGCGTAGCTTCGTGCGAATGTCGCCCACCGCTACATCGTCGATCGTCGAAAAGACGGTCTTTGACTCCTCGAGCAACGACGCCTCGTTCTGTGCAAAGTAGCCGATCTTGAGGTTGTGACCCAGCTGCATACTTCCGTCGAAGTCGATCTCGCCCATAATTGCCTTCACCATTGTCGACTTGCCCTCGCCATTCTTCCCGATAAATGCAACCTTGTCGCCTCGTTCGATCGCTATCGTCGCCTCGGCAAATACTCGGTGGTCGCCATACGATTTGCCCAGATCTTGAGTCATTACAGGGTAGGAGCCCGAACGAGGAGAGGGTGGGAACTTTAGGTTCAGCGCGCTAGTATCAACCTCGTCGACCTCGATAATCTCCAGCTTCTCCAACATCCTCACTCTCGACTGTACCTGATTCGTCTTAGAGTATGTACCCTTGAATCTCTCGATAAACTCGCGATTCTCAGCTATCATCTTCTGCTGATTGTCGTACGCCGCTTGCTGCTGCTGTCGACGCTCGGCACGTAGCTCCAGATACTTCGAGTAGCTCACCTTGTAGTCGTAGATGCGTCCCATCGTGATCTCGACAGTGCGTGTGGTGATGTTGTCGACAAAAGCCTTGTCGTGGGAGATCACCATAACCGAGTTTGCGTGGTTGATAATGAAGTTCTCTAACCACTCGATCGACTCGATGTCGAGGTGGTTCGTCGGCTCATCTAGCAGTAGCAGGGTCGGCTTCTGTAGAATAATCTTTGCCAACTCAATGCGCATACGCCAACCGCCACTAAACTCGCTAGTCTGGCGTGCGAAGTCGCTGCGGAGGAATCCGAGACCTAGCAATGCACGCTCCACATCCTCCTCGTAGTTGGTGAGGTCGATGTCGTAGAAGCGCTCCGAGAGGGTTGTTACATCCTCGATGATCTTCATATACTCGTCCGACTCATAGTCTGTGCGAGTCTCAAGCTCCTTGTTGAGTCGGTTTATCTCTGCCTCCGCCAGGAACAGGTGTTCGAATGCACGCGACGTCTCCTCGAATACAGTGCGTCCGCTCTCTACCATCAGGTGCTGTGGGAGGTAGCCGATTTTGCCGCCGTCGTTGATTGTTACACGACCGCGCGTAGGCGTTTTTTCGCCTGCAATTATCTTTAGGAGAGTCGATTTGCCTGCTCCATTTTTGCCCATTAGGGCTATTCTGTCTTTGTCGCCAATGACGAGCGAAATATCTTTGAAGAGGGTCGTTCCCCCAAATTCGACGGTCAATGCCTCTACTGATACCATAAGTTTGTGTTAATTTTGTTGCAAAGGTATAAAAATTACGCTAAAATGCTATACCAATATATAGGTATAATTCGTAATGTGCTACATTTATTACAGTGAAAAGCATTTTTTTTCGCTCTAATGTTTTGGTATATTAAAAATTGTTTCTATATTTGCATTCGCTAAGGGGGTGATTAACCTCCGAAGTGACATTTTAAGGAAGGATGGGTGAGTGGCTGAAACCACCAGTTTGCTAAACTGACGTACGGGCAACTGTACCGGGGGTTCGAATCCCCCTCTTTCCGCCAGAGGCTCTCAACTGGAAAATCAACAGAGAGGTCTAAAACAGACGAAAACCCTTATAGATCAATGATTTATAGGGGTTTTTTACGTCCCATACTGGACTTTCATAATCGCATATATGACTTTCATAACAACGAAGTTGTGACCATCTCGTTACCCTTCCCAAAATCGAAAAAACAGGGGTAACGATTGTGTGATGAAAGTCCACTATCGGTGTATGAAAGTCCACTATCTTATAGTCTCATTTTGAATTAGTTGCATTAATTTTACAGCACAAAAAAATGAGTATGAAAAGAAGTACATTTAGAGTCCTATTCTATCTAAAGAAGGGAAGAGAGACAGCCTCAGGTGAGGTTATGATTATGGCACGCATCACGGTCGATGGTAAGATTTGCCAATTCAGCACGAAGCAGAAGATTAAGCCCGATCAATGGAGCGTCGAAGCTAACAAAGCGATTGGTCGCAGCAACCAAACACATCGGCTGAACTCACTATTGGATGACATAAAGGCGAACATCATCAAGATCTACCACGAGATGCTGCTGCGAGACAACTACATCACAGCAGAGAAACTGCGCAACGCCTTTTTGGGCAACCATCAGGTGAATGTAACGCTTATAGAGATGTTCAAAAAGCACAATGACGATGTGGCGCAGCTGGTCGGAATATCGAAGTCTAAGGCGACGTTACAGAAATATAGTGTCACGCTGAAACACTTGATGGAGTTTATACGCTTCAAATACAACATCTCCGATGTCTATATAAATGAGGTTAACCCTATGTTTATCAACGACTTCAAGCTCTATCTGCTAACAATTGGCAAGTGTGGAGAGAACACGGCAGCAAAATTCCTACAACTCCTAAAGCGCATAACAATCATCGCACGAGACAATGGGCTGCTAAAGATCGACCCATTCGCCAACCATAAAATCAGGATGAAGAGGGTCGACCGAGGCTACCTAACGCAGCAGGAGGTCGAGCTGATAGCGAAGAAACATCTTGTGTCAGAGCGACTTGAGCAGGTGCGTGATATATTTATCTTCTCCTGCTTCACGGGACTTGCGTACATAGATGTTAGAAACCTCACGAAGGCGAACATTAAAACTTCGTTCGATGGAAATCTCTGGATAATGACTAAACGGCAAAAGACTAATGTCACGGTCAATGTCCCACTTATGGCAATACCGATGAAAATATTGGATAAATACAAGGGCAAGACTAAAGACGAGCTACTATTACCAGTGATTAGTAATCAGAAGGTTAACTCCTATTTGAAAGAGATTGACGATGTGTGCGGAATAGACAAGAATTTAACATCCCACCTCGCACGCCACACCTTCGCAACTACAACTACGCTATCTAAGGGAATCCCGATCGAGACCGTCAGCAAAATGCTTGGTCACACAAGTATTTCGACAACTCAAATCTACGCTCGAATCACTAACGATAAGATTAGCAAGGATATGGATGGTCTGTCGGACAAATTCTCGAACATCGAAAATATGTTTGAGGAGGAGAAACCAAAGAGAAAATACACTCACAAGGAGAATGTTGGTTAGCTGCCCACAAAATAGGTAACGAATAGGTAACGATTTTGGTAACTATGGGGTAATGATTCACCCACAAACAGACTGATAATAAGATGGATATAACAATAATACAAAACAAAATATTTGAAATACGGGGACAACGAGTAATGTTTGATTTTCATCTTGCTGAGCTGTATGAGGTACAAACAAAGGCTCTCAAACAAGCCGTAAAACGAAATGAGCGTAGATTTCCAAGCGATTTCCGCTTCACCCTTACTCGTGAGGAGTTTGAGCAACTGGTCACAATTTGTGACCAGTTACCCGCGACATTAAAACACAGCTCAGTTCTGCCAGACTGCTTTACAGAGCAAGGAGTTGCGATGCTATCTTCAGTGTTGCGTTCCGACAGAGCCATTGACGTAAACATCTCAATAATGCGTGCATTTGTAGATATACGCTGAATAGCAGCAGGCTACAAGGAGTTGGCAGAGCGTATTGAGCAGCTCGAAATAAGCACCGATGCACAATTCAATGAGCTGTATCAAGCCCTCACCGAACTTATGAGCAAGCCTGAGGTGGAGGAGAAACCAAGACGTAGAATAGGATATTAAATATATATAGATATGAAACGAGGAGTAATGACCATTGACCACAGCAATGGCGATATAATAGTAACAATAGATAGAGAAAATGGCAACGTGTGGCACACCACCAGCGAGATTGCCGATATGTTTATGATAAATAGAGCCTCTGTTGTGGCTAATGCAAAGCGGATATTCAATGACGAGGAGCTACTTGAAAATGATGTTGTGCGCTGCGACAATCGTGTTGTATATTACAATTTGGATATGATAATCGCCCTTGCCTTTCGGTGCAAGGGGGCAGTTTGCCGCAAGTTCAGAGAGTGGCTACGGCATCAAGCACTACGACCTGTGGCAAATGCGCAGCCATTGATTATACATCTTGGGGATGGGACTTATTTTTCATAATTTAAGAACGTTGTTAATGTCCCGATCCTATCTCTTAGTTTAAATCCTCCACGTATGTTGTCATCTCTCGGTCGGTTCTGGCGGTGGTTTCCCTTCGTATGCAAAGGTATTTTCGGTCGCTTAACGTAGGCGCAAGGTTGTGCAGCGGAGCTGTTTCGAGATAAATCTCCACACCTATCGGGTAGTATTTATCTCGAAAACCTTGCGCCTCCTACTCCCTACACCTTTTTATGCAGACGAAACGAAAACGACCGAACCGATGGAGAGACACATATAAAAAAATGTCGGATTTAAGAGATAGGAAATGTTTAATGTATTGAAACTCAACTCCCTCACCTCAAAAGATCCACATATAATTAAAAACAGAGCAGAGATGACAGCGCAACCACTTACAACAGAGCAGATAATAGAGATGATGGAGGAGAACTACACCTTGGTTTACCTCGACCGCAGCAATAATCTTGACAGTCACACGCAGCTAATTGGCGACTGCATACGTGCAGAGTCTGCCGATACCCTATTCGAGCAGATGGGCTATTGGTACGACATTGCCGAGTGCGGACGAGTCGAGGAGATAATCGAGGGACTCAAAGAGAGCTGCAACGAGCAGGGATACAGCGATGCAGAGATTGAGGAGTTATTCGACAACGAGGCGGAGACAATCCGTCAGGCGATTATGGATCGTGACGATAGCGACATTATCAACACGCTACTGAGGAACACCGACCCCATCCCCATCCGCATAGAGATGCACTCCAACTTCGACTGCATAAACTCGCACCACTTCGAGGGTAGCTACAGCTATGACAAAAGCTACTTTGGCGATATGGTAAACGCCCTAAATCTCAACCCACGCAAGGTCAAGGAGATTTTCGAGCAGAGCGGAATCGAGTGTTTCGGAGAGTTCCCCAATATGTCGGAGCGCAACGGCAACGAGGTAGTTAGCTACCTATCCTTCGCCACCGAAATATCAAACTCTGTATCACCTGCGAACCTCCTAACCTTTATGGCGACAATCAACGTATCAGAGCTATACGAGGCAGGTTTCAAGGTCGAGAGCCTAACAATCCCCAAGGGCAACAGCTGCGGTCTCTACTCACCATCGCAGGGAGGTGGCTCTATTATGGAGATGGAGTTATAGCAAGATTTTACGCTCAATCTAAAGGGCAATTATCAAATCGCCATTGACGAAGATAGCGACAGCGGTTACTCCCTCCAAAATGTCTACGGAGTAATGACCTCATTCTTCGGCAAACCAATCACTATTAACCAACTCAAAACCAACGAATAATGAACACCGCACTACACATACTAAGCAAAATATTATCAACCATTTGGATAATACTAACTATACCATTGCAACTAATTTTAACGGTGGTATTCGCAATCACCCTCTACATACTATTCTACGCCCTAATCATCGGCGCATTCCTTTGGATATTAACAATATAACCCCCGGCACAATGACAGATTTAATCATAAAATACGATACCCTCCTCCGCATAGCATATTATAGCAGTAGCCACTATCCCGATGAGGCAATCACGCAGGAGATGTTCCAAAAAGCATACGGCACAGCGATGGGCAACCACTACTACTCGAAGTGGGCACACCTCTACAAATTCGATGTTCTGAAGATGGTGCAATACTTCGGACGAGACAAATATGAGGGACATCAATTCCTCACAATGTTGAAACATAAAATTGAGCAGTATGAGCAGCGAGTTGGCAGGTAAAACACTACACACCACAAGCGGAGTCGGCTACTCGTGCGAGAAGATCGGCTACCACGACATCCGCCTAACAATCAAATACGGCAACGGACAGCGATACCGACTCGACCATAGACGAGAGATAAACGAGCTACACATTTTCGCCTACGCAAGCGTTGTGAACAGCGCACTAAGGCAATACATAATTAACGAGGCAGATGCACACGAGATATTCGCAACCCTCACACAATCAAACCTATAACAAATCAGAGATATGACACAAGAGATCAAAAACATCAAGCTATCGACAATCAGAGTAAACGCCAACAACCCACGCAAGTCGCTGGGCGAGCAGACCCTCGAAGAGCTTGCGCAGAGCATCAAGGCAGTCGGAGTGTTGCAACCTATCATCGTGCAGAACACCAACGAGCCACAGAGCGAATACACCTTCGAGATTATTTGCGGAGAGCGCAGATTTAGAGCATCGCAGATGTTGGGAGTGGAAACAATCCCTGCAATCGTCAAAGTTGGAGTTCGTGCCGATGAAGTGTTGGAGATGGCACTCACCGAGAATCTACTTCGTGAGGACATCGCACCCATCGAGGAGATGATGGTTTACACGGAGCTTATCGAGGAGCGCAACTACACAGTCGAGAAGTTGATGGAGCGTTTCGGCAAGAGCGAAAGTTACATTCGCAACCGAATGAGATTGACATCTCTTATCGAGGAGTTCCGCACCCTGCTCACTGCCGATGTTATCACCATTGGTACAGCCATCGAGCTATCAAAGTATTCGAGGGAGATCCAAGCGGAGGTTTACGACACGCACTTTGCGGAGGGTGTAAACTATCAAAATTGGAGGGGCAACAGCACCAAGAGCATCGCTGAGAGTTTGGAGCGTAGCTACTCGAATGACCTCAATGACTACTTCTTTGATAAGGGCGATTGTTACGATTGTGACTTTAATACTCATTATGCAACACTATTTACAGATGATAATGTCTGCGGAAGATGCACACATCGCCAATGTCTAAAGAGTCAGAACACAGCCTACATCGTTGATAGAGCAATTAAAACTCACGAAAATAACCCCGAATTACCTCTTGCACGCTATGAATACCGTTTTGACGAGGATGCAGTCAAGCAGCTAACGGACAGAGGCTATGAAGTGGCAGTTGTTGATTGGTGCAGGGAGTGCCCAGTTGAGCCTGACGAGGATGATTTTGAGGACGACGCAGAATGGGAGGCGGAGATGGTCAAATATGGAAAGGTGACTCAAAAGTTGTTCGACCAATACCAAAGTGGTCAAATCAAGATGTATGCTATTGTAGGTTTGCAGGGTGTAACACTCTCATACCGAACACTCTCGTCATCTTCATCAAGCTCTGTTGCAGAGACACCTTTGATGAAGTTGCAGAACCAAGATAATCGCAACAAGGAGATCGCCATCGAGAAGATCATTGCCGACACCAAAGATGTAGTAAAGTCGCTAGATGTCACACAGGGCGAATATTCGGCACTCGAAGAGCAGATGATCTACTTCAATATGGCTAAATCACTCCGCAGTGAGAATTTTGCAAAGGTAGGTATCGACCCCGAAAAACACTACCTCACAGATTGCGACAGATGGCACTTAGTGCAGAGCCTAACAGAGGAGCAGAAGATCATCATCAAGCGTGATTTCATCGTCAGTAATTTTTCGGATGCAGCACGAGGTAACTACACAGCGGTAATGCTAATGGACTACGCCAAGCAACACGCACCCGATAAATACGAGGAGATCCAAGAGAGCCACAACGAGGTCTATGAAAAGAGACACACACGCATCGAGGAGAAGATTGCGGTGATCGCACAAAATGAGTTGTAGCTAATAATCAACTCACACTTAACTCACAATCAACTAATGAGGCTGTCCAAAAACGAAAGTTTAGGACAGTCTTTTTTTGCCCAATAATTTGCATTATTCCACGATTTTTCGTATCTTTAAGGTGTTGAATAACAGCATATTATTATGAAATTCAAA
>JBCQTK010000060.1:0-12947 GCA_047178665.1 Rikenellaceae bacterium
GAAATGAGACTTCACCCCCCCACTGTCACCGAGAAGTCGTTGCGATCGAGTGGGCACTTCGCCCCGTCGGCGTCGGTATAGATCCACTCGCGGTGGTGTATGTCGATAAGCTTTATGTCGTACTTAGACGTGTCGAGTGCCGCAGCAACCTGCGCCGCACTGTTGAGCGCAATATCTCGCTCCGAGGAGTTGCCTCCAGCGAGAAGTGCTATATGTAATTTTTTCATCTCTCTATGGGTTATATATATCTGTATGTCTAAACTCTACTATCTCGCGCGTGATCTTCGTCATCGCCATCGCCTCGGCGTGGAGCGGATCTATTCGCAGCACACGATTGAAGTCGTTGAGCGCCTCGCCCCACCTCTCGTTGCGATAGTGCCACGTGCCGCGCTCCATATATATATTGGTGTCGTTGGGCGACTCCTCGATCCTGCGAGCCAACACATCGGCGTAGCTGTCACTGCTCCAGAGCCCCTGATCCTTGATGTGACAGACAACCTCAGGACACAACATACGCCGCACATCGTCGCCACGCATAAGCGCCGTTCGGATCTGTGTCGAGCTGATGTCGAAGAGTGGGGCATCCTCCAACAGCTGCATCTTGTCGAGGTATCTGTCGACCCTCTCGCCTCGCCTCGGGTAGAGGTAGATCGGATAGTCGGCAAGGATCTCCTCGTAGTCACGCCACCGATGGAGCTGCTCCACAATGTCGCCCCCCATCAATATCGAGAACTCCATCTGCGACCCATACTCGCTGCGCAAGTGGCGGAGCGTATTGATCGTGTAGGAGGGTTTGGAGAGCATAAACTCGATGAGCGAGGGCTTTATGCGGTCGGGAAATCGCGACGCTCCACACGCCAACTCCGCCATCGTGAATCGCTCCAACTCTGGCGCCAGCTCACTACTCGACTTGAGGGGATTCTGTGGCGACACCACCATAACAAGCTCGTCGCAAAGCTCCCGCTCAACCACATACTCCGCCAACGCAATGTGCCCCCTGTGGATCGGGTTGAACGATCCGAAATATAACATTACTCTCTTCACTACGCCTCGACGAATTGAGTTATTATCGACACCGACTCAGCGACAGCCTGCGCGAGGTCGTCGTTGACCACTACGCTGTCGAACTGAGGCGCTGTAGCTATCTCCTGCGCCGCCTTGGCAACACGCTTCTCGATCACCTCGACGCTATCTGTCGCGCGACCCACTAACCGTCGACGCAGCTCCTCCACCGAGGGGGGCATAATGAAGAGCGCCAACGCCGCATCGCCAAAGATGCTCTTGAGGCGCAACCCTCCGACTACATCGACGTCGAACACGATCACATTACCCTTAGCCCAAATTCGCTCCATCTCGGAGCGCAGCGTACCATAGCAGGTGCCTGCATAGACCTCCTCCCACTCGACGAAGTGACCACCCTCGACCCTCCGTGCAAACTCCTCCTGCGAGAGGAAAAAGTACTCCACACCATCGCGCTCGACACCTCGTGGTGCGCGCGACGTAGCCGAGATCGAGAACTCCATCTGTGGGAAGTGCTTCAGCAACTCTGCGACAATAGTGCTCTTGCCCGAACCGCTCGGCGCAGAGAATATTATAAGTTTGTTATCTACCATACCTAAAGACCTACAAAATATTGAGTACCTGCTCCTTAATCTTCTCCAACTCATCCTTCATCTGCACGACAAGTCGCTGCATCTGAGCATCGTTGGACTTCGACCCCATCGTGTTGATCTCGCGTCCCATCTCCTGCGCGATGAAACCTAGCTTGCGACCCACACCCTGCTCCTCGGCAGCCACCTCGCGGAAGTAGTTGCAGTGGTTGCTGAGGCGCACCTTCTCCTCGGTGATGTCGAGCTTCTCGACGTAGAATATCATCTCCGCCTCCAGTCTGTTCTTGTCGAGGTCAATACGCTCGCGCGCTACGTGGTCGCGGATTCGCGCACGTATAGCCTCCACACGAGGCTGCTCGAATGGCTCTACTGCCGCCATATACTCCTCGATTAGATCTACACGACGCAACAGATCGGCAATTAGAATTGCCCCCTCCTGCTCGCGGAAGCTGTTGAGATGCTCCACTGCAGCCTGCGCTATGGTGACGATCGCGGCACACTCCTCGTCGGTGATGCTCTCGCTCTTAGTCGAGATCACGTCGGGCATACGAAGCGCCGCTAGGGCGTCGGACGGAGTGAGCGTAGCCTCTACGCCAGCTGCGGCGAGTGCTGCGCGCATCTGGTTGCAATATGCAGCGAACGCTTGTGGGTCGATCTGCGACGCACTCTGTGTCGCCTCCGACGATATTGTCACCGAGGCGTCGCACTTACCGCGCTGCACACCTCGCGTGAGGAGTGCTCGCAGATCAAACTCCGCCACACGATAGGCTGATGGCATACGGAGCGAGAGATCGAGCTGCTTCGAGTTGAGCGTGCGGATCTCCACCGTTATCTTCTTTCCAGAAATTGTAGCTTCGGATTTCCCGAAACCAGTCATTGATCGTATCATAAAATTAGTCTAAATTAATCACTCCCTAGGTTCAACCCACAAAATTATAAAAACAATTTCAAAAATATGGCGTTTCCTATTTTTATATCAAAAAATATTTAATATATTGAAATAATTAAAAAAAATTCACTATCTTTGTGTCTTAATAAATGGTCGACGCTCCGCCCCTCACAAGGGGTGACGTGAGCCAAGAGATGCAAGATACTAATACACAACATTAAATATTATTTGATAAAAACATTTATGAAAAAGCACAATTTCAATGCGGGTCCTGCGATCCTGCCGCAAGAGGTTTTAGAGAACGCCGCAAAGGCAATCATCGATCTAAATGGTTCTGGTCTCTCTCTGCTTTCGATTTCGCACCGCACAAAGGATTTTGAAGATGTGCTCGCCGAAGCTAAAGCGCTCCTCAAAGAGCTCTTGAACATCCCCGACAACTACAAAATCATCTTCTTGGGAGGTGGTGCAAGCACTCAGTTCTTCAGCATCCCTGCAAACTTCCTTGGCACAAAGGCTGGTTACGTCAACACTGGTGTATGGTCGAAGAAGGCTCTCAAAGAGGCAAAATTCTATGGTGAGGCGATCGAGTTGGCTACATCTGCAGACAAGAACTTCACCTACATCCCAAAGGGCGTAGAGATCCCTGCAGACCTCGACTACATCCACATCACATCTAACAACACAATCTACGGTACAGAGTATCACACCGACATCGACTCTCCAGTGCCATTGATCGCCGATATGAGTTCGGACATCTTGAGCCGCGAGGTAGATGTTACGAAGTACGCAATGATCTATGGTGGTGCACAGAAGAACTTGGGACCTGCAGGTGTTGCGTTCATCATCATCCGCGACGATATGTTGGAGAAGGTGGTTCGCGAGCTTCCGTCGATGACTAACTACAACACACACGTATCGAACGACTCTATGTTCAACACACCTCCCGTATTCCCAATCTTCGTTATCAACGAGTCGTTGAAGTGGGCTAAGTCGATCGGTGGTGTCAAGGAGATCAGCCGTCGCAACACGGAGAAGGCAGCGATGCTATATGGCGAGATCGAGCGCAACTCACTCTTTATGGGTACTGCCGCTACAGAGGATCGCTCAAAGACCAACATCTGCTTCGTTATGAGCGAGGGCAACGAGGAGCTAGCACCCGAGTTTATGGAGTTCGCAAAGAGCAAGGGTATGGTCGGCATCAAGGGACACCGCTTGGTTGGTGGCTTCCGCGCATCGTGCTACAACGCCCTACCAAAGGAGAGCGTCGAGGCGTTGATCGCTTGTATGCAGGAGTTCGAGACAATGAAGAAGTAGTATATTACACCTATTATTATATATAATTTAAGATCCGAGAATGAAAGTTCTAATCGCAACAGAGAAACCATTCGCCAAAGAGGCTGTAGATGGTATCACCGAGATTATCAAGGCGGCAAACTTCGAGGTTGCACTGCTTGAAAAGTATAGCGACAAGTCGGAGTTGTTGGCAGCAGTTGCCGACGTCGACGCAATCATCATCCGCTCCGACAAGATTACGGCAGAGGTTATCGACGCCGCAAAGGAGTTGAAGATCGTCGTTCGTGCAGGTGCAGGCTACGACAATGTAGACCTAGCTGCAGCGTCGGCAAGAGGCATCGTCGTGATGAACACACCAGGTCAGAACTCCAACGCTGTGGCGGAGTTGGCACTTGCAATGATGGTGTTTATGTCGCGCAATCAGTTCACTCCAGGCACAGGTAGCGAGATCATTGGCAAGACGTTGGCTATTCACGCCTACGGAAATGTTGGTCGCTTGGTCGGTTTGAAGGGCAAGGCGATGGGTATGAATGTTATCGCGTTCGACCCATTCGTTCAGGATGCTAGCGTATTCGCCAACGATGGTGTTGAGCAGGTTGGCTCTATCGAGGAGCTCTACTCTCGCGCCAACTTCCTATCACTCCACATCCCTGCTACTGCGCAGACTCGCGGCTCTATCGGCTACGACCTACTGACGTCGATGCCTAAGGGTGCGACACTCGTCAACACTGCCCGCAAGGAGGTTATCGACGAGGCTGGAATGGTGAAGGCTATGGAGGAGCGTTCAGACCTCAAATATATCTCAGACATCAAGCCAGACAACGACGCCGAGATGGCAGAGAAGTTCGGTAAGAGATACTTCGCAACGTCGAAGAAGATGGGCGCCGAGACAGCCGAGGCTAACATCAACGCAGGACTTGCGGCAGCACGACAGATCGTCGGGTTCTTGAATGATGGCGTGACTACATTTCAGGTAAACAAGTAGGCTACAATCATATTGAGGGGTATCTAGCTAAGGTTAGATACCCTTTTTTTGCTCCAATACATCAACATAAACCACTACAAACTACAATAAAATGGTAAAAGTAAAACCCTTTTGTGGCATCCGCCCCCCAAAGCAGTATGCTGCGGAGGTTGCATCGCGTCCCTACGACGTACTAAACTCTGCGGAGGCTCAGGCAGAGGCAACTGATCGCTCACTACTCCACATCATCAAACCCGAGATCGACTTCACGCCGATCGCCGACGAACACTCCGAGGAGGTCTACCAGAGGGCTGTCGACAACTTCGCAAAGTGGCGCAGCGAGGGGTGGCTGGAGCAGGATTCGCAGGAGTGCTACTACGTCTATGCTCAGACGATGAATGGTCGCACACAATATGGATTGGCAATGTGCTGCCACTTCGAGGACTACCTTGCAGGCACCATCAAGAAGCACGAATTGACTCGCCCCGACAAGGAGGAGGATCGTATGATCCACGTGCGCAACCAGAAGGCTAACATCGAACCCGTATTCTTCGCATATCCCGACAACTCGGAGATCGACCAGATCGTAGCCAAAGTGGTTGCGGAGAGCGCCGCAGAGTATGATTTTGTGGCAGCAGATGGTTTCGGACACCACTTTTGGGTTATTCGCGACGCAGCGACAAACGCGAAAATAACAGAGATATTTGCAGAGATACCTGCCCTCTACGTAGCCGACGGACACCACCGCACAGCTGCTGCAGCGCGCGTAGGTCAGGAGTGTATGGCGGCGAATCCATCGCACACGGGCGAGGAGGAGTATTGCTACTTTTTGGCGGTTTCGTTCCCCGCATCACAGCTTAAGATCATCGACTACAACCGCGTGGTGAAGGATCTCAACGGATTGACACCAACAGAGTTTGTCGAGGGGTTGAAGGGTTCATTTGAGGTCGAAGCGAAGGGTGCTGAGATCTACACACCGACGGCACTGCACAACTTCGCTATGTATGTGGCAGGTGAGTGGTATAGCCTTACGGCAAAGGAGGGTACGTATGACGACAACGACCCGATCGGGGTGTTGGACGTAACGGTATTGTCGAATTTGATACTCAACGCACACCTCGACATTGGTGATCTTCGCACATCGAAGCGCATAGATTTTGTGGGAGGAATCCGCGGACTCGCAGAGTTGCAGAGCAGAGTCGACAGCGGCGAGATGGCTGCAGCCTTTGCGCTCTACCCCGTCTCGATGGATCAGCTGATAAACATCGCCGACTCGGGCAACATAATGCCCCCAAAGACTACGTGGTTTGAGCCAAAGCTACGCTCAGGCGTCGTAATCCACACGTTCGAGTAGGTCGCTGCGACGACAAATAGAGTAGAAGTTTTCAAAATTGAGGAGCTTCATCTCTCCGATTGTGAGTTTATTTTCAATCAGAGAGGTGGAGCTCCTCAATCTATAATATACAATGTTACAACGCTTTAGCACATTGTAACTGAGGTTAGTAGATCATCTGCTGGCGAATTGTGGCGGCAACCTCAGCACCGACTATCTGCTCGACGATTGTGTAGGCGAACTTCAGCGACGACGCAGGTCCATTGGCTGTTATGATTGCGCCATCTACAACGACCCCCTCGTCGACAAATGTAGCACCCACGAGGTACTTTTCAAATCCTGGATAGCAGGTTGCCCTCTTTCCGTCGAGAAGAGATATTCCCCCCAGCACCATCGGCGCAGCACAGATTGCCGCGATCCTGCCACCTCGATCAGCGTGGCTACGCAGCAGCAACTTCAGATCGTCGTACTCGTTGAGTTTTGTCGAGCCGCCAGGCAATATTAGGTAGTCGCCATCGGATAGGTCACTGCCACGAAAGAGTGCATCGGCAACGACTGTCACACCGTGCGACGACTTTACTGTGAGTGTGTCGTTCATCGAGAGGGTAATTATCGAGATCTCTGCACGTCGCAAAATGTCGACAACAGAGAGCGCCTCAATCTCCTCAAATCCGTCACTCAGAAAAATGTAGGATGTTTTCATCTTTTTTTCTATTTATACACTATTATTTAATCATTATTTCGTATGTTTGCCAAAGATAGATAAAACAACGAATAACTATGAATACAAATATAAGTAAATTAATTGAAAAAAATAGCGATCTGCTAGCAAATCACAACCGCGAATACCTCGACAAAAAGTGCTGCTCGCTACCGACTGTCGAGACAGTTAGTCGGATCGTGGCGCTCGTGTCCGAGACAATATTCCCTGGATACCTCGGCACAAGCACAATTGCTAGCGACCTGCTCAAGAGCCACATATCTATAAATCTGGAGCAAATCTACACACTCCTACTGGATCAGGTCGAGCGCGCACTGCGATTCGACGACGGCGAGTGCTGCGAAAAGAGGTGCGCAGGCGAGATAACAGAGCTCTTCGTAGACTCGATAGCCGAGCTAAAGGAGATCTTGGTGAGCGACGTGGAGGCTATGTACAAGGCTGACCCTGCGGCAACTAGCTACGGCGAGGTTATCTTCTGCTACCCCTCGATAGTGGCAATGTGCCACCACCGCATAGCCCACAAATTATATGAGCTCGGTGTGCCGATAATTCCACGAATAATATCTGAGATAGCACACTCGCGAACAGGTATCGACATCCACCCTGCCGCAAAGATCGGACGACACTTCGCGATCGACCACGGAACAGGTGTTGTCATTGGAGAGACCTGCATCATAGGAGAGTATGTCGTTATATACCAAGGCGTTACACTCGGCGCAAAGGGATTCCGCTACGACGAGGATGGCAATATAATCAACCTTCCGCGCCACCCAATCATCGAGGACAATGTGAAGATCTACTCCAACTCCTCAATTTTGGGACGCATAACGATCGGTCACGACTCCGTCATAGGCGGTAATATGTGGATCGACAGTGATGTTGAGCCGCACTCGAAGATTGTGCAGCGCTAAATAGACGCTAAATAGAGACTAAATAGAGCAGAGGTAGGGCAGAGGGCAAACGCACAAAATAGGCGGGGAGTGCTCAGAGTTGTCACCGATGGTGCAAAACCCTACTTCTCCTCTCTCTTATTAGAGCTAGAGCCCTTCAATTCGCGCTCCTCGAAGATCTTCACCACATAGATGAACTGGTAGTATGCGTCGAATGTAGCGCGGATAAAACCTCGTTTCCCTTCAAATATCCCCCCCTTGAAGAATAGCGCCTTCAGGAATCGTATCATTGGACGGAGTACAAGAGCTGCGGCACCATAGTTTTTGTCTCTACGTCGCTGCACCTCGTTGTTGGTGTATATGTTTGCTTTTGATATGTAGTCCGCGATAGTGCAGTCGTCGAGATGGAGAAATGCGAGCTCCTTGCGACTAGATGGAATCCTCTCCACACGCCCATTGATAGTTGGCATCGAGTGAATCAGTGGTGGCCAATATGCTAGATCGCGGCGGAAGAATCGCAAAATGTGGTCGGGATATAGTGAACGCAGTGCGCGCCCCATAAAGTAGTTCTGGCGTGGTATCCACAGACCATCTGGGCAGTCGTCGCGCTTAATCAACTCATAGAGATACTCCCTCAGCTGAGGTGTGACAATCTCGTCGGCGTCGACTTCGAGCACCCACTCTTCGCGAGCTAACTTGATAGCGTAGTCACGCGCAGCCTCTGCCACAGTGTGTTCGCCCCTTGGGAATACCTCTACCCTACATCCGCTTGCCATAGCAATGTCGCGCGTTGAGTCGGTGCTCTCCATATCGCAGACCAAAACCTCGTCAAAGTCCAACACAGAGTCTATTGCACGCTGCAGTTGAGTCTCGGCGTTGTAGGTGTGTATTATCACCGTTATGCCCATAATTAAAATCTAAATTTGCTATTATTGCCTCTATTGGGTCTACAAACATACACAAAAATATCGAGAATATATAATCTTAGTTGGGAAATTATTAAATAAATTGTACATTTGTACTTCGTCGCGACCTAACCGATCGTAATGAAGAGACCGCAAAACCAATATAACCCATATATTTATGAGCAAACTAAAAACAATCTCTTTCGCGACGGGGGTAGTAACACTCGGCGCTGCAGCAGCAGTATGCCACACCTCCAGAACCAACGCGAACGATCAACGCCCAAATGTCATTATCATAAATATTGACGACCTCGGCTATGGCTGCCTGTCGAGTTTCGGCGCCACAAAGGTCAAGACGCCCAACATCGACCGACTAGCGAGCGAGGGTCGCATCTTCTCGGATATGCACTCAGCGTCGGCAGTGTCGACACCATCGAGATACGCCCTTATGACGGGAGAGTACCCCTTTCGTGAGAATATATTTGGAGTCGCATCGTTCCAGACAAAACTTCTTGTCGACCAGGACAAATTGACCATCGCGGATGTGATGAAGAGCTCGGGATACGCCACTGCAGCCATCGGCAAGTGGCACCTTGGATTCGACGAGGTGAAGCCAGACTGGAACGGCGATCTGAAGCCAGGACCTCTAGAGCTCGGCTTCGACTACTACTTTGGCGTGCCTCTAGTCAACAGTGGACCTCCATTCGTATTTGTGGAGAACCACAACGTCTATGGCTACGACCCATCCGACCCATTTGTGCTGGGTGAGACGCCCGTGACAAAGCCCTACCCTGCTAAAAAAATATCGAACAAAATCGGTGGTGCAAACTCTGCACACGCCCTATACGACGACGAGATGTTGGGCACTGAGCTAACATCTCGATCGGTGAAGTGGATCAAGGAGCACAAGGACGAACCCTTCTTCCTCTACTTCGCGACTACCCACATACACAACCCAATTACGCCACACCCACGATTTGTCGGCACGAGCGAAGCAGGTATATATGGCGACTTCATACACGAACTAGATTGGATGGTGGGCGAGGTGCTCAACACACTCGATGCAGAGGGGCTCAGCGAGAATACTATGGTTATCTTCACGAGCGACAATGGCGCGATGCTCAACTGGTCAGGCTTCGAGGCTATGGATCTGGGACTGAAGATCAATGGCGATCTCTTTGGATTTAAGTTCGACTCCTGGGAGGGCGGACATCGAGTGCCTATGTTGGTGCGATGGCCAGCGAAGATTGCGGCAGGGAGTGTATCCAACCAACTAATATCGAACGTCGACATTATCCACTCACTCGCCGCACTTGTGGGCTACGAACTCGCTGAGGGCGACGCACGCGACAGCTACAATATGCTACCTGCAATAGTGGGCGAGAGCGACGCACAGCTTCGCGAAGAGTTGGTGTCGGCAAGTCGCAACAACGGCAACTTCGCATACCGCAAGGGCGACTATGTCTACATCACAAAGCAGGGCGGCGGCGGCTTCAACACCCCAGAGCCTGGCAGCGCAGGGTTTGGCGGCACGTATGCTGCAGAGTACTTCGGACGCGAAAATAGCGATATGGTGGGCTCCAAATATCGAGCCGACGCCCCAAAGGTTCAACTCTACAACCTCGCAGAGGACATCGAACAGAGCCAAAATCTAGCAACAACGGAACCGGAGAAACTGGCTGAGATGAAAGCTGGATTCAAACGAATAAAGAGCTCCAACTCTACCAGATAGTCACAAATTTGTTGTGAGCCGCGCGGCTTGAGCGCAGTCACCTGTTTTTCGTACGTTTGCGCTGCACACTGTGCGTTAGGGTTTGGAAATATGACAAAAAAAATATATCTTTGTAGAGATAGACCTATTTTTGTATAACACCTTAAACCCCGAAAGACTATGGTAAAGATCACGAAAGAGGCGGCACTACGCTACCACTCACAAGGAAAACCTGGAAAGATAGAGGTCGTACCGACCAAACCATATAGCACGCAGACAGATCTGTCGCTAGCTTACTCGCCTGGTGTCGCCGAGCCCTGCCTAGAGATCGAGCGAGATCCGCAGACGGCGTATGACTACACGGCAAAGGGCAACCTTGTGGCGGTGATCTCCAACGGCACGGCGGTGTTGGGTTTGGGTGACATTGGAGCGTTGGCAGGAAAGCCTGTGATGGAGGGTAAGGGTTTGCTCTTCAAGATCTACGCCGGCATCGACGTGTTTGACATCGAGGTGGATGAGAAGGACCCCGACAAATTCATCGAGGCGGTGAAGGCTATAGCCCCGACCTTTGGCGGCATCAACCTTGAGGACATCAAGGCGCCCGAGTGTTTCGAGATCGAGCGTCGGTTGAAGGAGGAGCTCGACATACCTGTTATGCACGACGACCAGCACGGCACGGCGATCATCTCGTCAGCAGGTTTGATAAATGCGCTGGAGGTTGCAGGCAAGCAGATAAGCGATGTGAGGATCGTGGTTAATGGTGCAGGTGCGTCGGCAATATCGTGCACGTCGCTCTATGTGGCACTTGGGGCAAAGCCCGAGAACATCGTTATGCTCGACTCGAAGGGGGTGATACGCAGCGACCGCGACAATCTCGCCGCGAGCAAGAAGCGCTTCGCAACTACACGTGCAGATCTCTACACGTTGGAGGATGCTATCAAGGGGGCAGATGTGTTCCTGGGGCTCTCGAAGGGCAACGTACTGTCGCAGGATATGGTGCGAGCGATGGCAGCCGACCCAATCGTCTTTGCGCTGGCTAACCCCACGCCCGAGATCTCGTATGAGGATGCTATGTCGTCACGCCCCGACGTGTTGATGTCGACAGGACGATCGGACTATCCCAACCAGATCAACAACGTAATTGGATTCCCATATATATTTAGAGGAGCACTCGACACAAGCTCCACCACCATCAACGAGGAGATGAAACTCGCCGCAGTTAAGGCGATCGCCAACCTCGCGAAGATGGCTGTGCCCGACGTCGTTAACGAGGCGTACCACGTCAACAACCTCACCTTTGGACGCGACTACTTCATTCCCAAACCTGTCGACCCACGCCTCATCACAGAGGTGTCGATAGCTGTGGCAAAGGCTGCGATGGAGTCGGGCGTAGCGAAGCGTAACATCGAGGATTGGGACGAATACCGCAACCACCTGAAGCTGATGATGGGTCAGGAGTCGCTCCTCACGCGTCAGCTCTACGAGACGGCACGTCGCGATCCACAGCGCGTAGTATTTGCGGAGGGCATCCACCCCAATATGTTGAAGGCGGCAGTGATGGCTAAGTCGGAGAGGATCTGCCACCCAATCTTATTGGGCAACACGGAGAAGATCGAGAAGTTGGCGTCGGATCTAGATCTCAACTTGGAGGGTATCGAGATCATCAACCACCGCGAGGATATGCAGGCGGAGCGCAGAGAGCGTTTTGCGCGCATCTTGGCGGAGAAGCGAGCTCGCGAGGGAGGCAACTTCCAGGAGGCGAACGACAAGATGTTTGAGCGCAACCACTTCGGTATGATGATGGTCGAGACGGGCGAGGCAGATGCATTCATCACAGGTCTCTACACACGCTACACGGAGGCGATCAAGATTGCCAAAGATGTGATCGGCATACGCCCCGAGTTCAAGCACTTTGGAGCAATGCACATTGTCAACTCAAAGAGAGGGGTCTACTTCCTCGCCGACACATTGATAAATCGCCACCCAAGCACAGATACGCTGGTCGACATTGCGAAGTTGTCGCAGGAGACAGTGAAGTTCTTCAACCACACCCCCGTGATGGCGATGATCTCATACTCTAACTTTGGATCAGACGCACAGGGCAGCCCTGCCAACGTACACAAAGCGGTGGAGATTATGCAGAGGGAGTATCCTGCGCTAGCGATAGATGGAGAGATGCAGGTTAACTTCGCTTTCGACACGAAGCTACGCGACGAACGATACCCATTTACGCGCCTACACGGCTGCGATGTCAACACATTGATATTCCCCAATCTGAGCTCCGCCAACTCGGCATACAAGCTGATTCAGTCGTTGAGCGATTGTGAGATGATCGGACCTATCCAGATGGGTCTCAACAAACCAATCCACTTCACCGACATAGAGAGCCCCGTCAGGGAGATAATTAACATAACGGCCGTGGCAGTAATCGACGCCATCGTAGAGAAGAAGAAGAGGGGCTAGCATTCAACTACCCCACTATCACAACGAAAATCCCCTGTACGTTCGGAAGGCAATGTGGTCAAAAATAGTTGGCAAAATTGCTGTAACACATTGATATACAAAAAGATTGATTACCTTAATTGAAACGTGTTTCAATTAAGGTAATTTTTTATGTCAAAAAAAGAGAGA
>JBCQTK010000061.1:0-12854 GCA_047178665.1 Rikenellaceae bacterium
GGGCGCGGGCTCGGGCTCGGGGGTTGGCTCGGGCTCGGGGGCAGACTCCTCCTCACTCTCCTCCTCTTTGTAGAGCGACAATATCTTTTTGAGCCTCATTTTTTTGCTCTCCTCAGATGACTCCTCTGGCGTCTCGACCTCTGGCGTCTCCTGGATCTCGATCTCCGCCTCAACTTCGATCTCAGCCTCAGCAACCTCAGCAACCTCCACCTCAGCCACTTCAGCCTCAGCCACCTCGACCTCCTCGTCTGTCGAGAAGCGGAGCAGCTCGTAAATTTCCTTGACGTAGTCGATCGCTATATCTCGTTCGATCGAGGCAGGCGAACTCTCCTCGCCCCACAACGCGACAATTTCTCGCAGCTTCTCGATCTTTGCAACAATGCTTTTTACCCTCATAGTAGTATCAATGTACGCAGTGTGTGGTGTCGACGCAGTTGTAAAAGATATATTTGCATCGCCACTTACTACACCGTAATTAGTTGAAATCAATTCTATTTTATATCTTTGCAGCGGTAAAGATAAGAAAACTTTTGTTATTATTATGCAGAGAGAGCTTCCGAAACTTAATTTTCCACCGATTAATATTCGCGCGCGTAGATCTAGCGACATAATTTCGGTGTGGGATCCACTGCGGAGGTGCTACCTGGTGCTTACGCCCGAGGAGTGGGTGCGGCAACACGTCAACGCATTTCTACAGTCTCACCTGGGGGTACAGCCACTCCACATTCTACTCGAACACCCCGTGTCGCTGAATGGTCAGAGCCAACGCGCCGACGTCGTCGTCGTCGACAGATCGGGCACTCCTCGCATACTCGTCGAGTGCAAAGCGCCCGAGGTGAAGATCTCGCAGAGCACACTAGATCAGGCGGTGAGATACAACTCTGTCGTGCGCGCGCAATATATAATTCTGACAAACGGATTGAGCCACTTCATCTACGAACTAATCGAGGGCGGAGGCTATCGAGCACTCTCTAGCCTCGACAAAGTCGATCTCTAAGGGCGAGTGTTAAGTGAGGGGGACTACGCCTCCTCCTCGATTGCGGCTATCTCACTGTCGCTCTGTATCTTCTCGCTGAATCTTCGCTTAGTCGGCAGCCCCAACTTGCGGAGTCCCTCGCCAACGCGGATGAGGTTGTTGTTGCCGTCGGCGAAGCGTTTGTACGCCTGGTCATACTTTGACTGCGCCTTGCCGATAGCGGCGCCCAGATCCTCCAACGACTCGGCGAATAGCACAAGCTGATCGTACAGCTTCGTACCCTGCGCCACAATCCTCTGCGTGTTGCGATCCTGAGCATCGCGCTTCCAAAGATCGTCGACGAGTTTGAGCAGAGCAAAGAGGTTGGTTGGCGACGAGATAATCACACGGCTCTCATATGCATCGCTCCACAGCGTAGTGTCCGACTGCAGCGCCGCAAGAAACGCAGGCTCGCTCGGGATGAACATAATAACAAAGTCGGGTGAGCCCGCCATCTTCTGATACTCCTTGTTTGAGAGCTCCTTGATGTGCTTCCTGACAGAGAGTATGTGCGCCGCAATGTGCGACTTCTGCTGGGCGTGATCCTCCGCGGCGGTGTAGTTGACGAATGCCGTGAGCGAGGTCTTGGAGTCTATGATGATTCGTTTGCCCTCGGGTAGGTTCAACACCACGTCGGGGCGCAGGTTGTTGCCCTCCTCCCCCTTGAAGTTGTGCTGCGTGGTGTAGTGCGTCCCCTTGGTTAGGTTGGAGCTCTCGAGGATGGTCTCGAGGATCATCTCGCCCCAGTCGCCCTGCACCTTCGAGTTGCCCTTTAGTGCCGAGGTGAGATTGTGCGTCTCGGCCGTGATCTTGTTGTTGAGCTCCATCAACCTCTCAAGTTCGTTCTTCAACGCGCCGCGCTGTTCGTTCTCGAATGTGTAGATCTGCTCCACCCTCTCCTTGAATGTGGTTATGTTGTCACGGAATGGTTTGAGCAGCTGATCTATAGACTCCTTGTTGCTCTCCTTGAACTGACGTGTGTGGTCGTTGAATATCTCGGCGGCGAGACTCTTGAAGTGGGCACTCAACTGCTTCTCGCGCTGCTCCTGCTCACGTGCACGCTCCTGCTGCGCGCGTCTCCTCTCCTCCTCTCGCTGGGCTGCGGCTGTGAGCTGCGAGTTGAGCGATGCTATCTCGATCGCATCCGCCGTGTGTTGTCGCTCCGCCGCTACTACCCTATCCTCTAGCTGATAGATCTTCTCGTCGCGCTGTCTCATATCGTCGTTGAGACGCGCGGCGACATCTCGTTCGTTGCGCAGGTTCATAAAGAGAACCAGCGAGAGCATCGCAAAGAGGATGCTTACTATAATTAATGCAGTTACCATAGGACAAAGGTAGTAAAAACCAAAAAAAATGAGTACCTTTGACCAAACTTTTTTAACACAATATTTAATACTACAATGCGTATTCTATCACCTTCAATGTTGGCGGCAGACTTCGGCAACCTAGAGCGTGACACCAAAATGGTTGATCGCAGCGCTGCACAGTGGATTCACGTCGACGTTATGGATGGCTGCTTCGTCCCCAACATATCGTTTGGATTCCCCGTAATGGAGACTTTTCGTAGGCACTCCAACAAACCTCTCGACGTACATCTAATGATCGTCGAACCAGAGCGTTACGTAGAACGCTTCGTGAAGGCTGGTGCTGAGTGGGTTACGTTTCACACCGAGGCGACAGAGCACGCAGAGGAGTGCATCGAGCTCATCCACAACGCAGGCGCCAAGGCTGGCGTATCGATCAAACCTGCGACAGCGGTGGAGTCGTTGCGCGAGATCATAACGAAGGTCGACCTCGTCCTACTGATGAGTGTCGAGCCAGGCTTCGGCGGACAGAAGTTTATCCCCGAGAGCATAGCGCGCATCGAGGAGCTACGAGCAATGATCGTAGAGAGCGGATCGAAGGCTCTCGTCGCAGTCGATGGCGGCATAGGCGCCGACAATGCAGCCGTAGTCTTTGGCGCAGGGGCTGATATGGTTGTCGCTGGCAGCTCCGTTTTTGGAAAGCAAGACCCTGAGGCAGAGATGGTAAAGATACTAAATGCATAATTTCATAGATAAGTGATCTCACTCGACAACCTAACGGTAAGCTACGGCGGCTGGACGCTGTTCGACAACATATCATTCCTCATCAACCCCAAAGATCGCATAGGTCTGGTGGGGCGAAATGGCGCAGGTAAAAGTACGCTGCTGAAGATAATCATTGGTGAGCAGAACCCCACATCGGGCGGCGTGTCGCACAATGGCGACTGCACGATAGGCTACCTGCCGCAGCAGATGCGAGTGGCAGACACCACGACCCTTGTTGCAGAGACAGCCACGGCGTTCGACGAGGTCAACAAGATCGAACGAGAGATAGAGCAGCTCACTGCAGAACTAGCAGAACGCGTTGACTACGAGAGCGATGAGTATCACAAGATAATCCTAAAACTCACAGAGTCGCAGGATCACTACCACATCCTCGGCGGCAACACGCGCGAGGCAGACATCGAAAAGACACTGCTAGGACTCGGATTCAAACGCAGCGACTTTGAGCGTGCGACAAGCGAGTTCTCGGGAGGATGGAGAATGCGAATTGAGCTAGCTAAGTTGCTGCTGCGACGCCCCTCGATCTTTCTGCTCGACGAGCCGACGAACCACCTCGACATCGAGAGTATTCAGTGGCTGGAGGAGTATCTGAAGAGCTACAATGGAGCGGTGCTCCTGATCTCGCACGACCGAATGTTCCTCGACGCGGTGACAAATCGCACGGTCGAGATCTCGCTGGGCAAAGCGTATGACTACAAAGTCGGCTACTCGAAGTTTGTCGACCTCCGCGAGGAGCGACGCACACAGCAGATGGCAGCATACGAGAATCAACAGCGCCAGATCGAGAAGAGCGAGGAGTTCATCGAGAAGTTCCGCTACAAACCGACCAAGAGCAACCAGGTGCAGTCGCGCATCAAGCAGCTAGAGAAGATCGACCGCATTGAGGTCGAGCAGGAGGATGCAGCGAGGATGAACATCAAGTTCCCGCCCGCACCGCGCTCAGGCGACATAGTTGCGACAATCGCGGAGGTGGGGAAGTCGTTCGAGAACAAACACGTCTTTAGCGGCGCCAACTTCACGATCGAGAGGGGGCAGAAGATAGCCCTCGTAGGTCGCAACGGCGAGGGTAAGACGACACTTGCGAGGATTTTGAGGGGCGAGATTGCGGCCTCAGAGGGGTCGGTAAAGCTCGGCGCGAATGTAAACATCGGCTACTTTGCACAGAACCAGGACGACTTGATGGATGGCGACTTTACGGTCTTTGACACCCTCGACCGCGTCGCTGTGGGCGACATACGAACCCGCCTACGCGACATCCTCGGGGCATTTCTCTTCCGTGGCGAGGAGATCGAGAAGAAGGTGAAGGTGCTCTCGGGCGGTGAGCGTTCGAGGCTCGCAATGGCGAGATTGATGCTCGAACCCTACAACCTGCTGATCCTCGATGAGCCGACCAACCATATGGATATGCGATCGAAGGATATTCTGAAGCAGGCGCTCATCGCCTTCGACGGCACGGTGGTGCTGGTGTCTCACGACCGCGACTTCCTCGACGGGATTGTGGATCGGATCTACGAGTTCCGCGACGGAGGAGTGCAGGAGTATCTGGGTGGCATATTCTACTTCCTCGAGAAGCGCAAGGTGGAGTCGATGCGCGAGATAGAGAGGGCAGCACCCACCGCCAAACACTCCAAAAAGGAGAGTGCATCCACCGCCCCCAAACTGAGCTACGAGGAGCAAAAGGAGCGCGAAAAGGTGCTCCGCAAGGCACGCAAGGCGGTCGAGGCGGTCGAGGGCGAACTTGAGAAGTTGGAGCTAACAATCGCCGACTACGACAACCGTATGGCGGAGGGCTACAACGAAGAGGAGTACAAAAAATATAGTGAGCTAAAGCAGCTGCAGGAGCGCAAAATGACCGAGTGGGAACACCTGAGCTACGAGCTGGAGATTTTGGAAGACAAATAAAAAAACGATAAGTTATGAGTAACAGAATATTCGGAATACGCCCCGTTGTGGAGGCGATCCAGGCACGCAAGCAGATCGAGAAGGTCTACCTCAAGAAGGGATCTGAGGGGCAGCTAATGATGGAGTTGCGCGACATCTGCCATCGCCACCACATTCGTGTGCAGGAGGTGCCGATCGAGAAGTTGAATAGGCTCGTGAAGGGCAATCACCAGGGTGTTGTGGCGCAGATCACCGAGATCGAGTACGTTGAGGTACAGGATATTCTCGACCGCGTCCCCGAGGATGAGACACCCCTCATCGTGGTGTTTGATGGTGTAACCGACGTGCGCAACTTTGGCGGTATCGCACGTAGCGCAGAGTGCGCTGGTGCTCACGGACTTATCGCTCCACTGAAGAACTCAGCACCCGTCAATGGCGACGCAATCAAGGCGTCGGCAGGTGCGCTAACAACTATCCCCGTGGCGCGCGTGGGGTCGATCCGCACGACGCTGATGACATTCCAGGCGGAGGGCTACCAGATCGTTGCCGCAACCGAGAAGAGCCGCAAGCTCCTCTACGACGCAGATCTTCGCAAGCCGACAGTTATCGTTATGGGATCGGAGGAGACAGGTATCTCGCGCGAGGTGATGAAGCTCTGCGACGAGCAGTTAGCTATTCCGTTGATCGGACACATCGAGTCGCTCAACGTCTCTGCGGCGGCGGCAATCCTCCTCTTTGAGGTTGTGCGTCAGCGCATTGGCGGCTCTGTAGAGTAGCGATAATTATGAGCACGGGATCTCGAACGACTCACCCACATCCGACGCTGGGAAGCGTCACAATCTCACGAAGTGCACGTTCGCGCCGCATCTCGCTCACAGTGACAGCTGCTGGCGAGGTGCGGCTAACGCTGCCTATTCGGGGCAGCGAGACGGAGGCGTTTAAGTTCTTGGAGAGCAGGATTGAGTGGATAATTGCCGCGCGCCAACGCATTGCGCAACGAGCTGCAGAGAGGGGAGTTGAGATCTCCGCAGAGGAGATTGAGACGCTACGTCGCGAGGCGAAAGAGTACTTGCCGCGCAGAACAGCGGAGCTCGCAGCGATGTGTGGGTTTGAGTTCGGAGACATAACTATCCGCTCGGCACGCAGCAGATGGGGGTGTTGCACTGCGGCTAACAACCTGTCGCTGAGTCTGTTTCTGATGCAGCTGCCGCGACACCTAATCGACTTCGTCATACTCCACGAGTTGACCCACACCATTCACCACAACCACTCGCCACGCTTTCACGCGACGCTAGATCGTGTGCTCTCGGGGCGTGAGCGCGACTTTATCAAGGAGCTGAAACTTTATAGACCAGGATTTAGATCTCGCGAGTAGCTTTAATTGGCTGATACACACTCTTCTGCACAAATCTAACACCCTCCTTCAGCAACTCTGCAGGCGATGATACGGGGGCAATTTCGCAGCTCTCAGCGTTGTAGTAGAGGGCAGGTTGCGACGAAAGTAGCTTGATCCGATAGCCACTGTCGGCACAAAATAGCTCAGCCACCTCCGCCAAAATTCCGCGTTTCGCACCCTCGATCAGACATATATTGTCGTTCACCACCTCCGACTTCAATTCGCAGGAGGTAGAGCCACCAAGGTCGAAACGGAGATTATGCGTGAGATCAAACGTAGCGTCAGGCTCAACAACCGCCTGATAGGTGATCTCTAAAACATCGTCGTCGTCGAAGTCAAAGATCACTTCGGCAGTGATGCCAATCCCCTCATACTCGTACGAGAGCCCCATTACGACACGATTAACCTCCACGCGGCTCTCCCACAATCGCTCGCCAAATCGCTCACGATCGTCGAGCAGACCCGACAGCCCCCTGACGCAGCCGCCCGACGCAACATCGCGCACCGCACCCGACGAGTCGGGCAACGAGAGCGACAAAACAGATGCGCCAAGGTTGCATATCTGCACAGATCCGCCCGCGCTAGATTGCATCTTGTAGGCTACAATCGCCTCTCCCGAATCATTTAGGTCATATAGATACTGTTCGATCTCCATCCTACTCTACGCTAGGTGTGGGAAGTGTCTCGATAAGGTGGTTTATGCGCGCAACGCACTCCTCACGACCGATGAAGGCTGTGACGTCGTACATTCCAGGGCCCTTGCCTGCACCCACCAATGCCAGACGCAACGTGTTCATTACCTGACCCATACCATATCCTTTCTCGGCGATCCACGCTCCGACAATAGCCTCGGTGCTCTCGATCGAGAAGTCATCTATCGCCGCCAAAATGTCGCGCACCTCGGCGATGATACGTGGGTTGTCACCCTTCCAATACTTCTTTGCCTGCTTCGCATCATACTCGGTTGGAGCGACGAAGAAGTAGTTAATCAAGTTCCAGAAATCGGGGAGTAGAGTCGCCCTCTCACGCATAATGTATGCTGCGCGTCCAGCCAACTCGTCGCTCACCTCGACACCGTTCTCGCGGATGTATGGCTGCACGAGTGGCGCAAGCTCCTCAGCCGTTAACGAGCTGATCCACTGCGCATTGAACCAACGAGCCTTCTCGGGCTGGAAACGTGCACCAGCCTTCGACACACGATCTAGCGAGAACGCCTCGATGAGTTGATCCATCGAGAATATCTCCTGCTCCGTCCCAGGGTTCCACCCTAGCAACGCCAACATATTGATAAATGCAGTATTCAAATAGCCATCCTCGCGGTAGCCCCTACTTACCTCACCCTCAGCAGGTTGCCACCTGAGCGGAAAGACCGGAAATCCGAGCTTGTCGCCGTCGCGCTTCGACAGCTTACCGCCACCTGTCGGCTTCAGCAACAGCGGCAGATGGGCAAATTCGGGCTGTATGTCGCTCCAGCCAAATGCACGATACAACAGGAAGTGGAGGGGCAGCGATGGCAACCACTCCTCGCCACGAATGACGTGCGAAATCTCCATCAACTTGTCGTCGACGACGTTAGCAAGGTGATATGTAGGGAGCTTATCTGCCGATTTGTATAGCACCT
The DNA here is from genome assembly GCA_047178665.1 of Rikenellaceae bacterium. Lineage (GTDB taxonomy): Bacteria > Bacteroidota > Bacteroidia > Bacteroidales > Rikenellaceae > Alistipes. The sequence goes on from JBCQTK010000061.1 coordinate 8,001, forward strand.
TATCATCTAACGTAGAGGTGTTTACACTCACCTCGCCACGAATAAGGTCGGTCATCTCAACCACCTCGGTCTCGGGCATCTTGAAACGGATGACATACTGGTCGCCTCGCTCAATGCGCTGCGCCACCTCCTCTGTCGAGAGCGAGAGCGACGTAGGCAGAGCCGTACGAACCGAGTAGTTGTAGGCAAATGTCTGACCTGCCGCCTCCGCCTCTGCGCGGCACTTCTCAAGATCTGCGGCAGTGTCGAAAGCGTAGTACGCCCACCCTGCATCGACAAGTTGCAGAGCGTATTGGAGATATATCTCGCGCCTCTCACTCTGGCGATATGGAGCGTGTTCGCCCCCGACACCAACACCCTCGTCGATGGTTATACCAGCCCATCGGAGCGACTCTAGGATATACTCCTCCGCCCCTGCGACGAATCGCTGCGAGTCGGTATCCTCAATGCGGAGGATCATCTTACCCCCTGCCTTGCGCGCGAAGAGGTAGTTGTAGAGGGCCGTGCGGACACCGCCTATGTGAAGTGCCCCCGTAGGGCTAGGTGCGAAACGCACACGTACTGGTCTGCTCATAGCAATCATTTAGTTGTGAATAAATAAGCGACTACAAAAGTACATAAAAAATACCAAACTACTAAAGGTATCATCCATAATTTTATCTACCTAGAGTTGTATTTGCAAAACAAAAGGGTTGATTCATCGTTTAGAATCAACCCCCTCTGTTGTTAAACCTCTGTTATATAGGCTTAATAGTAGCTAACGTAGATCTCGTTAAACTCTCCGTTGTCATATTTGTCCCACGATGCTTTGGTGATTTTACCCTCAGAATTTGTCTCGTAGATAACTTCGTATGTTTCACCCTCCTCTGCGCATTCGTCAATTAGATACTCAGAGTGGATACCCTTGATCTCTTTGTTGAATCCAAAATACTCACCCCCAAATAGATCTGAGATCTCCTCCGAATTTGTTAAGAACATATTCAAGTCGATGCTGTAGTCGTTCTTGTATTGTGAAGGGCTAAATACATCGTCGTCTAGCACTTTGATGTCGTCGCCACTCCAAGAGACGCTGCAATTTCTGCCGTCTGCGTTGATTGAGGTGACTTTTCCGTTGTCGCTTGTGTAGGTGTATATTGACTCATAATAATCGCCTTCAGAGTCGCTCTCCTCCATTGTTGCGGTAGTTATTGTACCATCGCTATCCAATTCGACTTCAAGCAGTGAATTTGCCCAGTAGCCAGGTTCGCTGTACGAGATGGTAGAGCTGATAGTTGATCCGTCGTAGCTGAAGTTGTAGCTCTCACCATCGTTTGTTGAGACATTCACAACTCGACCTGACGAGTCATAGTTGAAGTTGATCGTGTAGTCGCCATCCGAAATCTGTGATACGGCACCCGACGCATTGCTGTAATCGCTGTCGTTTTTGTTGCAGGATGTTGTTGCCACAACAACCATTGCGCTAATTAGTAGCGTGTAAAATAATTTTTTCATAATAATTTTATTGAGTGTTAATAGTTGTGTTCTTTGCAAATCTCAAACTACATTAAATATCTATCTGACACATTTTATTCTATATTGTATCCGATTTTGGGGCTTCGTGAGCATTTTTTTACCGCAGCGTACTATGTGTCCGTGAGGATAAAATCTAGACGTTGAATAGGAAGTGTGTAATGTCTCCATCCTGAAACACATACTCCTTGCCCTCGACACCGATCTTGCCAGCGTCGCGGCAGGCTCTCTCGCTGCCTAGCTCGACGTAGTCGGCATACTTTATCACCTCGGCACGGATAAATCCACGCTCGAAGTCGGTGTGGATAACTCCGGCACACTGTGGCGCCTTCATTCCGCGGGTGAATGTCCAGGCGTGAGTCTCCTGCACTCCTGTTGTGAAGTATGTCTGAAGGTCGAGCAGTTTGTATGCCGCCTTAATCAAGCGTCCCACGCCCGACTCGGTGAGTCCCAAATCCTCTAGGAACATCTGCTGCTCCTCGTCGTTCTCTAGCTCCGCGATGTCTGCCTCCGCAGCTGTTGCGACGATCAACATCTCAGCATCCTCATCTGCTATTGCTGCACGTACCGCCTCGCTGTGGGCGTTGCCTGTGGCTGCCGACGCCTCCTCGACGTTGCAGACATACAATACTGGTTTGTCGGTGAGTAGGTTTAGATCCGCCATCACCTTGCGATCCTCCTTCTCTAGCACAACCGTGCGGGCACTCTTGCCCTGCTCCAACGCCTCTCTGTAGGCGATGAGGATCTCGTGCTGACGCTTTGCGATCTTGTCGCCTGCAGCAGCCTGCTTCTGACACTTCGAGATGCGCGACTCCACCGTCTCTAGATCCTTCAGCTGTAGCTCCGTATCGATCACCCCCTTGTCGCGGACAGGGTCAACCGACCCGTCGACGTGAGTGATGTTGCCATCCTCGAAGCAACGGAGGACGTGGATTATGGCGTTCGTGTTGCGGATGTTGGCTAGGAACTTATTGCCCAGACCCTCACCCTTCGATGCGCCCTTCACCAAGCCTGCAATGTCGACAATCTCAATCGTCGTGGGGACAATCTTCTTCGGTTTGTCGAGCTGCGCGAGTTTAATGAGCCTCTCGTCGGGGACTGTGATTACACCGACATTGGGTTCGATTGTGCAAAATGGAAAGTTTGCCGCCTGTGCTCTCGCATTGGAGAGGCAGTTGAAAAGGGTCGACTTGCCGACGTTGGGCAGACCGACGATACCACACTGTAAAGCCATATATATATAAGTCTAATGTTATTTTCTGAGGACAAAGGTAGTAATTTTGTGCAAATTCTCAAAAAAACCGCCAAAAAGTTTGCAGGAATAATATTTTTACCTATCTTTGCACCATCAAAAGATACACATCATATCCGATGATTGAAAAATGCCTCTTTAGCTCAGCTGGTAGAGCACGTCACTCTTAATGATGGGGTCCACGGTTCGAACCCGTGAGGGGGTACTTCGAGAAACGCTAATCGCTTATCTAAGTGGTTAGCGTTTTTCATTTGGGGTTTTGCATATGGCCCCAAACCTGGAAACGTTTGCTTTTTGTTGCGGCAATGCTGTGTGCTAGCCGAGTGTGGATGCAGTGTGTCACATAAAAAATGTTGTATCTGATCGAAACCTGCCGTGCGGCGCGATTTTTGACGCAATCTCCGCGCTTATCGTGCATTTACCCTGGCGTTTACGTTGATTAATTCGTGTAAATATTTTGTCAATTCAAAAAAATAGATTACCTTTGCATCGCTCTTTGTCTCGGACGTAGTGTCCAAGCAGGGCTAATTAGTTAAATATAAGATAATTATGAACAATTACGAAACCGTTTTCATCGTCACTCCCGTGCTCTCTGAGGCTCAGGCAGTCGAGGTTGCTGACAAATTCCAAGGTGTTATCACCGAGAACGGCGGTCAGATTGAGAACAGGGAGAACTGGGGCTTGAAGAAGCTTGCCTACCCTATTCAGAAGAAGACCACCGGCTTCTACTTCTTGATTGAGTTCTCTGGCGAGGGCGATCTAATCGAGAAACTTGAGACGCAGTTCCGTCGCGACGAGCGTATCATCCGTTTCCTTACATTCAAGCAGGACAAATTCGCTGTAGAGTATTCAGCTCGTCGTCGTGCAAAACTTTCAAACAAGCAGGAGGAGTAAAAGATGGCAGATAACAGACCACAATCAGAGATCCGTTACCTCAACCCAGTATCGGTTGACGTAAAGAAGAAAAAATACTGTCGCTTCAAGAAGCTAGGTATCAAGTATGTAGACTACAAGGACGGTGAGTTCTTGAAGAAGTTCCTCAACGAGCAGGGAAAGATCCTTCCTCGTCGTCTTACAGGAACATCTCAGAAGTTCCAGAAGAAGGTGGCTCAGGCTGTAAAGCGTGCTCGTCACTTGGCGATTTTGCCATTCGTAACTGATTGTATGAAATAATTAAGGAGGGCAGAGCAAAATGGAGATTATATTGATTAAGGATGTCGAGAACGTAGGATACGCTAACGAGATCGTAAATGTAAAGCCTGGTTACGCTAACAACTACCTTATCCCACAGGGATTCGCTAAGTCGGCAACAGCGTCGGCAAAGAAGGTGTTGGCAGAGAACTTGCGTCAGCGCGCGCACAAGGATGCTAAGATTTTGGCTGACGCTCAGGCGTTGGCTGAGAAGTTGGTGTCGTTGCCAATCTCAGTGTCAGCAAAGGCTGAGGAGGGTAGATTGTTCGGAACAGTTACATCTGCCGACATTGCAGAGGCATTGTCAGCAAAGGGTGTAGAGGTTGACCGCAAGTCAATCACTGTCGAGACAATCAAGACTGTTGGCGAGTACGAGGTTTCTGTTCGTCTACACAAGGATGTTAAGGCAAGTGTTAAGTTGAGCGTTGTTGCAGAGTAACAACAACTTAACTTACATCATAAATGAGTGGGGTGGGGTGCTTTATTGCACTCCACTTTTTTTGTGCACAGACCTCAATACATTGACTCTGCACGTGCAATTTCACCGAAAAAGTGGGGACTGCGCTCAAGCCGCGCGGCTCACAACAAGTTGTGGGGAGAAACTTCGTTTCTTTTTGTATTGCATTGTGCTGATGTCACCGATAATGTTACATCCAGTATTTACGCACGGCAATTATAGGGATGTCAGCCAAAGGCTGGCATAAAAAGGTTAAGGTATAGAGCGTTGAAAGTTCACTTTCATAAAGCTCTATACCTTAACCTTTTGCAGTGCGAAGCACCCCTATAATAGCCGCAACAAAAAGCAAATGCAAGCTAGCTTGCCGCCCGCGCGGTAGGAGTGTTCGGAAGAAAAATAGCTGCATATTTTTAGGTTAAAATACTTTGAAAATATGCAGCTATTT
>JBCQTK010000062.1:0-12828 GCA_047178665.1 Rikenellaceae bacterium
AATTGTTTTAACCTCGGTCGAAACAGAAGAGCCACCTACAAAAACACCCTTAGATAGTATTATAAGATTCCTAAGTAGTACAATACAACAATATTTAAGCATTATTGACCAAATATATTGTAATATACAATAAAGACTCCTATTTTTGCGCCCCGATAGAATAAAGATGGATAAAATTGCCTTGTAACGACGAAGTAGTCTCAACGGTCAATTGTACGCTAATTATTCAAAAATTGCCATCCCCACAGTGAAAGCTGAGGGGGTGGCATTTTATCGCTATATGGGCACCGCAGATGAGGGCAACAAAGAGAAATTACGTAACATATAATATGCATTTTAACAAATTAAAACAAAAACACAAAGACAAATTTACTAGAGAAAAGGCTGCTTAGCCTCCAGGAGACAGAGCTATTCAACGCTGCGAAATCGGAGGTCGACATCAATCTATCCGAACAGCAATGCGAAGCTATGCTTATTCGATTTAGAGATGATCTATTAACCTTTATCGCAAATAATGAGGACAATATTCTACTTTACAGAGAGCTAAGCTTCGCGGAGGTAGAGTTGGAGCGTATTGTAGCGGAAAAAAAATATACACCATCGATCGTTGTATGTCGCCGCGCTGTCGCTTCTCAATAGCGAAATTGAGCTACTCAAAATCCTGATCTCTAAAGGAGAGCTGCAACAAAAGATTCAATCACCCATACAGTGGTCAGCAAAGCCAGTCGATCTGGTAGAGCTAATATACGCCCTATACCACAGTGGCGCAGTGGGTGATCCTAAACTAAAAGATCTATTCCTCTTCTTCGGGAAAATATTCAACCTAAATCTACAAAACCACTCACACTCCTTTGGGCGAATACGCATTCGACCTGGCGAGAGGTGTACATTTCTATACCACATTCTGCACAATCTAAACTTTGTTATGGAGCAAAAGGATAGGTAGTCCTCGTTCAAGGTAATCGACGAAGTTAGACTTGCCTGAAAATAGGAAGTGAAATATCGTTTATATGCACAGATACACAATTTGTGCTTAAACGTGGTGTAATATTTAGCAACTTTTATTATCTTTGTCATTGAATGATTGGTTGCCTTTACAATTAAATATGTAATTATGACATTTCAAGAGAATATATATAATGACTCAACCCAAACTGGAGAGTTGGCGAATAATAAACAGACATCTGCTAACCTTGACTTTGAAGATGGTGTTGAGATTGAAAACTTAGAGAATTCGGATGAGACGGATAAAATTATCGTTCCATTCGATCCGACTAAGATAGATGTTGACATAGCCACTGTCAATCTCGGTTCTCTAATTGACGAATTGGAAGATGGTATAATTGATATGAATACAGACTTTCAGCGTGCGAGCGATGTTTGGGATGTAGAGAAAAAGAGTAGGTTAATTGAGTCTATATTGCTTGGTTTACCTATACCATCATTTTATTTTAGCGAGAACCCTAAAACACAAAAGTTTGATGTTATAGATGGGCTACAACGTATATGTGCAATTAAAGATTTTGTGATTGACAAGAGATTAAAACTAACTAATCTTCAGTTTCTAAATCAATTTGAGAACTGGTCATATGATGATTTAGGCCGCCCGGAACAACGACGCATAAAGTCACTAAAGATCACCAAAAATACACTTCGCAAGGATACTCCGAATGAGGTGAAATATGTCATTTTTCAGCGCGTTAATACAGCTGGAGTGCTATTGGAGCCACAAGAAATGCGCCACGCGCTAAATCAAGGCAGTGCCGCAGAATTTATTGCAAAGATTGCAAGGATGGAGTCGTTCAAGAGAGCAACGGCAAATGCAGTCAAGGAAAAACGTATGCAAGATCGAGATTTCGCAAATCGTTTTGTTGCATTTTATATCGGTTTTGATAATTATGGGGGTGAACTCGACACCTTCTTGAATGAGAAAATGGAGACACTTAACTCTATGACCCAAGAGAGACTTGATGAGATTGAGCTAAACTATCGAAAGTCATTAGACTGCTGTTATCAAATCTTCGAGGGTGATACCTTCAGAAAAAAGCTACCCAACAAACGAGGTCCTATTTCGAAGGCGATATTCGATACTTTGTGCGTTAATGTTGCTTGGCTTACGGATGACGAGCGTAGTTTGCTTGAGCGGAATGCTCCAAAAGTTAGAGAGAAGATGCAACTGCTGCTTACCAACAAACCATTTAATGATGCGATCTCAGTTGCAACAGGTCAAAGAGCTAAGGTTGAGTTAAGATTTAATGCCGTTAAAAATATGTTAAAAATGATAATAAGCGATGATAACTAATATTAGAATTGGCAACTTTAAGCTACACGAAAATACATCTATCGATTTAGGTAATCTGACGATTCTGACAGGCATGAATGGAATGGGGAAATCCTCAATCATACAAGCTCTGTTGTTGTTGAGACAATCGGACGTAGGGGCTGCAAGGCTTAATTCACTAAACCTAAAGGGAGAATTGTGTGATATTGGTGCCTCAGGAGGATTAGCTTGTCAAGCCTCTGCAAGTCATAATTTCGAGGTTGGCATCAAGATGGGTAATGGCACTAAATATGATTTTGCATTTGAGTATCCCGATGATATTTATGACACAGAACTAAAGGCTATTGATCCCACAATAGATTTAAGCGGAGATGAAAAATGTCCTATATTTACTGCTGACTTTCAATATATTGGTGCATTTCGTTTTGGTCCACAGAAGAGCTATAATAGGGATACTAACATTGTAAAGACAAAAAGACAGATCTCCAAAGAGATGGGGCAGTGTGAATATGTCATTCACTACTTGGATCAATATAAATCCGAAACTATCCCTATCGAGGAGCTTGCATCGCCAATGACAACAAATGGAGATCTAAGGCTTCTGTCGCAGGTCGAGCTTTGGATGAGATTAATAGCACCTAACATAAAGATCTATGTCGAGCCTATGGAGGAGAGCTTCAAGCTAAACTACAAATTTATTAGAGAGGAGAGTATTATGACGGATAGCATATCTGCAATAAATACGGGTTTTGGTATTACCTATGTGTTGCCAATAGTTGTTGCCGTATTGAGTGCAAGGCGGGGTTCTATCATATTGATCGAGAATCCCGAGGCTCATATACATCCTAAAGGTCAAGCGGTATTGATGAGTTTGCTGGCGTTGGCTGCAAAAAATGGTGTACAAATAATAATTGAGACACACAGTGACCATATTGTGAATGGGGCACTTGTCTCTATTGTAGAGAAGACCATTACAGCCGATATGTTATCGGTTTATTTCTTCGATCGTGATGAGGGTAATCATACCTCTACATCTCAAAAATTATTGACAACCGAGAAGGGACGTATTAAAAATCCACCGAAAGACTTTTTCGACCAAATAGATCTCGATTTGAAAACAATAATGGGATTCTAAGAATGAGAGGCAAAGTTGAGTTGTACATATTGTTTCCCAAACACGACTCCGTGGGCAATGTTGATAAATATAAAATTATCAATTGCTGCCCACTAAAGGATAGTGATGAGTTAGATCAATACATACGAGCGATAGATACTGCGCTGCAGTTTATAGATCACGAAGAGTATGATGGATTTTACGATACAGAGAATATCTCCGATTTTTTAGCTCCGATAACGACTCTCGGAGAGGAGTACTATCCGCAATCAAAACGCTATTTGACAACTATATTGAAGAATTTCGAGCAATATGACAATACGTTGAATGGCAGAGAGCACATCCGTGTTAATAATGTGGAGATAGGCGATGATATGATTTGTGAAGTTGCGAAGCGTAGTTTTGCGGCAGAGTATAATCGCCATCTAATATTAAATCACGAAGCAATCAGTAGCCGTAACATAGTGGCAGAATATAGCGGTGAAACGAAGGCAATTGGTAACTGCAAGATAAGAGACATAGATGAGCTATATCAGTGGTTTAATAAGAATAGGTTGCCTGAACGTCAATATAATCACAACCCAAAACACGGCGAAAATGGGAGGGGAAATCAAGTCGGAGAGTCGGTTTTGATGTGTTCTCAGGCTGTTGCTAAAGAGTTGTTGCAAAATGCATTAGGATGTAGTTATGAGAGCAAACACCTATTTCTGTTTGATGTTGTGCATAAATGTATAATTGAGTTTAGAAACGAAAATACAGCCAATAACTCTTATCACGCATTTCACACGTCAAACGTATCTCGCATACCCAAATCTGTAGTAGATAAGATCAAGCAGGTACAGGGAAATGTCTTGCCGTAGTAGTTTAGGTTTCGTAATTTTACGATGTAATTGTATTTTTCTATACGTAAATAGGTGTTATTTACGTCGCCCCTAAAGGGTATGTCGCTGTCATATAATCATTTAAGAAAAAAGATGATGCCAAGTTTTGTTCACTTGGCGTCATCTTTTTTTCGCTATTACCACCTTTGTCGTTGAAATAATAGCAAGATTATGGGGCGAAAAATAGAACTTAAAAACGATATGATTCTCGTCGACAGAGAGTCATACGAGAGGATGATGAGAAAGATCGATACGATCTTCGACTACGTGAGTGACAAGTTAGAGAAGTATCGACAGCGGGAGGATGATCGTCTGATCTCGATTCCCGAGGTTGCGCTCTATCTGAACCTCGACAGATCGACAATCTATCGACACATCAAGGAGGAGCGACTACGCACATTCGATAGTGGGGGCAAGAGGCGGCTACGTCTGGGCGACCTAAAGGTTGCAGTTGAATCGGGTGTGTTGAATGTCACCAAACAGAGATTACAGGTTCTTATCGATAACCACGAAATACAACTCTATGAGAGAGCAGATATTGAGTAGGACAAATGGTGGGTTAGCTGTGTTTCGCCACTACATACGCACTCCGTGGCGAGAAAATAGACCTCTGTACAATCCTCTATATGATGACACGAAAGCGTCGTGCAGGATCTACCGAGACAATAAGGGGGAGTATCGGCTGACCGACTTCGGCAATAGCGACTACAGCGGCGACTGCTTCTTTTTTGTGGGACGACTCAACGGATTGGAGTGCAGCAACTCAAAGGAGTTTGTCGAGATAATGAAGATCATAGATCGAGATCTCGCCCTTGGATGCTATGGCAATCGAGAGGTGTTACCGCAACAGCAGAGGGCAAAAAAGGAGGTTGAAGTGATTAAGGAGCCACCTCCCAAGAAGGAGTATCGGATCAAGCAGCGCAGTTATACACCTCAGGAGCTGACATTTTGGGGTGAGTATGGGATCGGCGAAGATACGTTGAGCCGCTTTGGAGTGGTAGCTATTGAGGAGTTTGAGAGCATTATGAACGACGAGCGAGAGTTTTTGATACGCAGCAAACCGAGCGAACCGATCTTTGGATACACACAACGTACATTTGTGAAGATCTACCGCCCATACTCATCGCTGCGGTTTATGTATGGCGGCGAGAGTCCTGAACAATACTGTTTCGGGCTAGATCAGCTCCCTGCAAAGGGTGATATTCTCTTCATCACAGGCGGGGAAAAGGATGTGTTAACACTATCGTCGAGAGGATTTAGTGCAATAAGCTTCAACAGCGAGACGGCTCAAATAGCGGAGTCCATCATCAAGCGACTCTCCTTTATGTTTAAGCACATCGTTATACTATACGATATGGACAAAACAGGTGTTGCCGCATCTAAGAAGAGTGCGCAGCAGCTGAGCGAGTATGGAGTAAAAAGGATGTCATTACCTCTGCCAGGGACAAAACAGGCGAAGGATATATCGGACTACTTCAAGATGGGGCATAGCGTGGAGCAGTTTCGTCGGCTCTTTGTCGATCTGTTGGACACAATATATAGTAATACAATATCAATCTTAAAATCGTGTGAAGTGAGTGTAGACAATCCACCGCAAGAGAGCTGCGTGACGCTCTCAATAAATGGTGTACCACTAGGTACAGAGGGCAACCTGCTCTGCATCTCGGGCGGAGAGGGTACGGGAAAGAGTAATTTTGTCGGGGCAATAATAGCAGGGGCAATATGTCAAGATGAGGAGAGTATTGACACATTGGGGTTCACCGTGTCGAGAAACAGCAGCAACAGGGCAGTGTTACTTTACGACACGGAGCAGTCGGAGGCGCAGCTATACAAGAACAGCCGAAACATTCTCCGTCGTGCAGGGCTGGAGTCAGTGCCCGAAAAATTCAAAGCCTACTCGCTGACAAGTATGTCGAGAAGTGTACGACTGCAATCTATCATCGAGAGTATGGATCGGTTCTACCACTACTATGGCGGTATTCACTTGGTGGTGATCGATGGAATAGCCGATCTCATACGTGGCGCAAACGACGAGGGGGAGAGCGTAATGGTTGTCGAGGAGCTATATCGTCTCGCAGGGATCTATAACACAACGATAATCTGCGTACTTCATTTTCTGCCCAGTGGATTGAAGCTGCGAGGTCATCTAGGGTCGGAGTTACAGCGAAAGGCGGCGGCGATACTCTCCATTGAGAGAGACAGCGAACCATCTATCTCTGTGGCGAAGGCTCTAAAGGTGAGAGATGGATCTCCACTCGATGTGCCGATGGTGCAGTTTGCGTGGGACAAAAGCTCTGCGATGCACCGATACGTTGGGGTTAAATCGAAGGAGGTGAAGGAGCAGCGCAAGGAGGCTGAGTTAACAAGAGTCGTAAAGCAGATATTTATTCGCAGCCCCACAATCTCGTATGGCGAGTTGTGTGCTGAGCTTCAAGAGTCTCTCAACATTCAGGAGCGGACGGCAAAGAGCCACATAAAGTATATGCGAGAGAGGGGTGTTGTGGCAAATGCGAATAACAATACCACACACCTAAGATTAGGAATAATAGATGATAGAAATGAGTGTAGATAGAGAGTATTTAGACAGACGTTTCGGCGAGGTGATAGATCGCATTGAGGATATACACCTACGCCTAAAAAGACGAGAGGATCAAGATCAGATATTTGGTGGTGTGCGCTACTTTTCGAGCCGCGAGGTGAGCAACGCATTGGAGATAGATATTCGAACACTCCAGCGTTACTGCAAAGATGGATATATCGAGTATCAATATATAGGCTCGAAGCGACGATTTACGCTCGACCAGATCTCGGAGTACCTAAAAAAACAGAGTGAAAAATCAATGGAAAAAGAGCAATGAAAATAGTGATACTGCAAAAGCAGGATTTTATAGAGTTGGTGATGGGTTACAAGAGGTCGTTACTCATCATAAGTTTACTGACACATCTTATGCGTCGCTTCAAGATAAAGGAGTACTACTTCACGATGGATGAGGCGGCGGAGAATTTTCAGCTACCACGGAGTATGTTGAAACGAGCCTACAACAACGACGACATATTGGGATTTAGTCGAGGTGGTCGCTTAGTATTCAAAGCCCACGACGTGTTGCAGCTAAAGTGTGATATAGAGCGAGCTGAGCTAAGCGAACAGATCAAGAGTATCGAGCAGGATATAAGCGTACTGAACGATAGTGCCAAGATATATCGTCATAAAGAGTAGTAATCTAAGCCCCCCCCCTTCACGTTATAAGAGAGGGGGGCTTTATCCGTAAGCTATATCCAACTTTGGATTTTGTGATAATCTTGATTCGTCAACCATACACAAACAAATCAGCCTGATTACGAATTGCGTACAATATAACACATTGCATAATATTATTACCTATATTGCGTAATATCTGGAATATTATTTGTATATTTGCATCGGTGATAACATTGCAATTATGGAACTATACAGCAAAACAGATCTTGACGTACTCTCGTTGCTTGGGCAGAAGGTCAAGGAGATACGCTTGGAGCAGAATATTACTCAGTCAAAATTGGCTGAGTTGTCGGGTGTGTCGCTACGTAGAGTCGGCGATGTTGAGAGTGGAGAGAACCACTCGGTGTTGATTTTGATACAGATTCTAAGGGCACTGAGAAGTCTTGAATTACTCTCGAATTTCTTTACAGAGAAGCAGATTAGTCCTATCGAGTATGCAAAGCTGCAAGGCTCAATCAAAAAGAAACAACGTGCAAGAAGTGTCACAATAAAGGAGGAGGATGAGCAATGGTAGATGTCGTAAATATAAGGTTGTGGGGAGAGTATGTTGGTGCTGCAATGTGGAACCCGCAGACGCAAAGTGCTGCATTCGAATTTGACAAATCCTTTATCACAAAGGGGTTGGATATATCCCCAATTGTAATGCCCGTCTCAAATCCGAGAATATTCTCATTCGGTGACATCTCTCAACAGACTTTTATGGGGCTACCTGGTCTGCTTGCCGATTCTTTGCCCGACTCTTATGGTCGAAAACTGTTGGATAGGTGGCTTGCAATGAATGGTCGCACGGTCGCTAACCCGATTGAGCTATTATGTTTTCAGGGTAAACGAGGTATGGGCGCATTGGAGTTTGAACCTGCCGAGTCTATATTCCCCGATAAAAATAGAGCCATAGAGATATCTACACTAATTGACGTAGCACAGCAAATAACATCCGACAAGGAGTCTCTATCTGCGAGCTTTGATGACTCCTCCCTAAAGGAGGGTATCGAGCAGGTGATAAGCGTCGGCACATCGGCAGGTGGAATGCGAGCTAAGGCTGTCATTGCATACAATGAGGCGACAAATGAGGTGCGCTCTGGTCAGATTGATGCAGGTGATGGCTTTGAGCATTGGTTACTAAAGTTAGATGGCGTGACGAACAATGAGCTGGGCGATCCGAAGCACTATGGGCTTATTGAATATCTATACTATCTAATGGCGAAGGATGCAGGGATAGAGATGATGGAATCGAAGTTGCTTAGAGAGGGCAGCAGAGCGCACTTTATGACCAAGCGATTTGATAGAGTTGGTGCAAGTGAGAAGTTGCACACTCAGACTCTATGTGGTCTGGCGCACTATGATTATAGGGTGCTTAGAGCATACTCTTACGAACAACTCTTTGAGGTTATGAGGAGGCTCAGGCTACCTCTCAGCGAGGCGAAAGAGATGTTTCGCCGTATGGTATTCAACATCGTAGCACGCAATCAAGACGACCACACCAAGAATGTCTCATTCGTGATGAATCGAAGTGGTGCGTGGTCTTTGTCTCCAGCCTACGATGTGACTTGGGCGTACAGCCCAAATGGTAGTTGGACGGCAATGCACCAGATGTCTGTAAATGGTAAATGGGATGGATTCACACGACGTGATTTGTCTGAATTTGCCGCCAAGATGAATATCAAGAACTACGCTGAAATCATCGACCAAGTGATTACGTCCGTTAGCAGATGGCAAATATTATCTTCTGAGTATGAGTTGCCTAGAGCTATTAGCTCTCGATTGTTTAGCCACTTTCTGTTGGATTTATAGAGGGAAACTTTATTTATCCGTGAGCATATATCCAACTTTAGATTTTGTGACAATCTTGACCCGGGAATCGTCGCCTAGGATCTTTCGCAGGCGAGAGATAGTATTGTTAAGGATAAACTCTGTTGTCGCACAACCTCCAATGTGTTGCTCTATCACACTGCGGGGTAGTGTCGTGTTGATACTCTTGATCAGCAGCAACAGAATCGTCGCCTCTCGATCCGAGAGCCGCTCCGTCCGCCCCGTCTCAACATTATACAACACATTGGTATACCTATCAAAACGGAATGAGCCAAAACCAAACCCTAATTTTGAATGTCGTGCATATCGACCTACATAGACCGCCAACTCCTCAAGGTCGAAGGGTTTCTTCAGATAGGTTGCACCCCCTCGCTCGATCGCTCGCTTGACATAGTCGCTCTCGGCGTGCGATGAGATAAAGATAATCGGAAGTTCGGGGAAACGACAAAACAGAGCCGCAGACTCATCAATCCCATCCATCGCACCGATCTCGACATCGAGAACAACAACGTGGGGGCGAAACTCGTTGATCGTACCCTCAACAGCGATAAAAGATGATAGGTAATGAACCTCGTAGCCAAGGTATTGCAGCCCACTCACGTAGGTGCAGCCCAACATCATATCATCATCGATCAATAAAACTCGAACCTTTCCCTCACTCATTACTCTACATTTAAGATTACTTCAAATTTACTACCCACACCGACCTCGCTCCACGCCAACTTCGCATCGCCTCCGTGAGCCGTTGCAACAGCTTTGGTATATGTCAAACCGATTCCCATACCTCGACCATTGCAGTCGCTCGACCCACGATAGAGATAGTCGAATATCCGCCTCTGCTCTCGTTGGGCTATACCTACGCCATCGTCACTCACGACAATGTGGAGTTGCTCGTTGCTAAGATTAACATCAATCGAGATGTTGACCCTCTCCGTGGAGTATTTAATCGCATTCTCAACAAGGTTTGTAATGACGCTATCGAGAGATATTGTATCTATGTTAACCTCCTCAAAATCACCGTAAGAGGTCGTTGTGCGTATCTCTTTATCCCTATATTTCATCGTCAACCCCTCAATCAAGGTCTCGATGTGCTCTCGCAGCAGATCTCTAGATATTGTAGTTTTGGTGATCTCTATCTCATCTTTCGCCGTAGACAACAACCTCTCAATGTTTGTACAGATAAGCTTTACGCTCTGCTTATTACGCTTGTAGCTGCTCTTCCGATCCTCATCTTGCTCCATCAGATGGTATAGATCTAGCATCGCATAGACTCCTGCAAGTGGCGATTTAAGGTCGTGAATTATGCCATTGATATTTACCTCTCGTTGTTTCAAGGTCTCATCCTTACGGCGCAATATTGTCATCAAATATAGCAACGACAGGAGCGAAAACAGGAGGATTAAAGACGATAACACGAGGGTCGCAACAGAGATCTTGATAAAATACGAGGGGGTAATATCAACCTCCGCTATGATCGACTGCTTACCCTGTAGACCGATCGGGAATTTTCGTGTCGTATAGTTGTACTCCACCGAATCTCCCTTGATGCAGAGCGTGCAATCCTCTTCGTCGAGCAGACAAAGTTTGCTCTTGTAGTTGCGATCTATGCGGCTTCTGAAGAGGCTGTCGAGGAGGTGTATATCAAGTGTATTGCCTTTTTCTCTATACCAATCCTGATTTTGAAGATTTTGAAGATCACCAGTCGAGCGAATTACTCCTCTATCCATCAGATCTTGAATATCTACCCATTCATATTTAGGCATTTTGACTGTCCCCAAAAAATTCCTCATCGCCTCTCGTAACTCTTTGGGCATTTGATCTAATGTTATTCGAGAGTTAGCAACTCCCGTTTGGTATTCCACCTTAACCTCTGGCGTTCGGCTTTTTACCTCTCGATGGTGCAACTCCAAATCTATCGCCTCATAGATAGAGCTTTCGATATTTTGTTGCTCAACAAGAAGGAAATTATGGTACAGAGAGCGAATATATAGCGATTGCAACAAAATAATCGCAACCACTCCGATCGAAAAATATATATAATAAACCCTTTTCATAATACTCTAAATAGTTGACTGTTAGGCATTGAGCGTATATGAACGGAAAAATATAATCAAATGCTACTACAAATATAATTAAAATATCTCAGAAACCATTATAAACCCCAAAAATCTGTTATAGATGGTATGAAATATTTTGTTTATCTTTGGGGTAAACAATCTAAAAAATATAATATTAAGAGAAGAATGGTTGCAATTTTAAGTTTAGTAGCGATTTGCGGAGTTGCTATAATGGGAGGTATTATCTCCTATAATTCAAGCAGTAATGAGACCGAACTATTTCGCAGTAATGTAGAGGCTCTGTCAGATGGAGGAGATGTGAATGATTGGTGGTATTGGGATGACAAATGTCAGTGTTATCTTCCCCAAAAACAAAAGTCACCACAATTCTAACATTACTTCCAATGAGAACCAAACTCGACATATACGATATAATTCTGTATTTTTTTTATTCGGCATTTGCTGTAATGTTTGTAATTGCAGGGTATTTTGCAGTTCGTATATATATTGTCGATCAGTTTGTCATTCCGACGGGTTCGATGCAACCCACCTTGATCCCCGGCGATAGAGTTATTGTAAATAAGCTCATCGCTGGGGCTCGCATCTATGATGAGTACGATTTCAGTGAGGGTACACCAATGAAGTCACACCGCACACGAGGTTTGCGTGAGGTTCGACACAACGACATTGTTATCTTCAACTTCCCGCTGAATCGCAAACGTAATAAGATCGAGTTTGAACTCAACTATGTTTATGGCAAACGATGTGTCGGTATGCCTGGAGATAGTGTCTCGATTGTAGATGGATTCTATCGCAACAATAATTACGACGGCATAATAGGTGTCGCTGAAGAACAACAGCGTCTGTCAGACCGACCAGACTCTCTCATTCGAAAAAATGTGCTAAGGTCAATGTCCCCCAATGGGGCAGTCCCTCGTTGGACGATTAAAAATTTCGGACCTCTCTATGTCCCTCGATCAGGTGACGAAATCGCAGTCACACGCTATGATCTCAATCTATACAAACGCCTCATAGAGTTTGAGACAGGCGAAGCCATTCAAGTTATAGATGGCGAGATCTTTCTTGGCAATGAGCCTATTGACAAATATCGATTCTCGAAGAACTACTATTTCTGCTGTGGAGACAATGTTCTCGACTCGAACGACTCTCGCAATTGGGGATTTGTCCCCGAGGAGTTTATCGTAGGTGTAGTGTCACGAATTACATACTCACGCAACCGAGAGACCAACGAGTTTAGATGGGACAGATTGATGAAGTGTGTTTTGAAATGATAATAGGGAAAAAAGCAGAGAGGGTATCCAATGAGCTTAGGAACTTATAACGATACCACTCTCCGCTGGACTCCCCTAACATAAAACTGAAAGGAGGTTACAAATGTAGCGATTTATTTTCAAACGGACAAAGTG
>JBCQTK010000063.1:0-12584 GCA_047178665.1 Rikenellaceae bacterium
AAGTAGGGGTCGTTAGGATAGTGAGATGTTCTCACCGCATTCATATTGAACTGCTTGATGAGTCGTGCATCCGCCTCCATCTCCTCACGCGTGAGAGCCTTGCCATTCGTTGGGCTGTGATCGTGACGATTGACACCCATAATCTCCACCTCTCGACCGTTGATTAGCAGAGCGTTATCCTTGCTGAACTCGACCGTTCTGAATCCTATCTTGTGCGAACGTGCCTCAGCCACCTCACCATCGGGGTTGACCATCGACAAGACCAATGTATATAGATATGGAGTCTCCGCACTCCACTTATTTGGAGAGGTTACATCCGCCTCCATCACCGCAAACTTAGGGATGTCGCGCGCAGGGTATCGCTCCAAGAAGAGTTTTTTAGCCGAGCAGCTCAACGCCTCCGCAAAGAGTGGTGTGCTCTCTGCATCGAAGAGTTGCGCCTTGATCGTCCACCCCTCCAATAACTCTGCATCATTACCCTCGACCCACAATTTGGGACGTATCTCGATCTCGCCATCCTTATAGTTATTATCTAGCTTCGCACGAACGGCAAAGTCATTGATCGAAATTTTGGGCTGCTCAAGCAACATTACATCTCGATATATTCCGCTCAAACGCCACATATCCTGATCCTCTAAGTAGCTACCATCGCTCCACCTAAAGACCTGAACAGCAACTCTATTCGCCCCCTCTCTAAGATACTTTGTTACATCGAACTCTGCCGCCAAAGAGCTACCCTGACTATATCCGACCTCCTCGCCATTGACCCACACGTAGAACGCAGACGAGACACCGCCAAAGTGCAAGATTACGTTACTCGACGACTCCCAACTCTTGGGCAGAGTGAAGTCTCGATAGTAGCTACCGACAGGGTTGTCACGATAGATAAATGGCGGAATCGGAGGCTGCGGACCTCGCCAATCATACTTCAACCCCTCCAAAATATTTGGTGTGAACGGGTATGTAATATTTGTATATATGGGCTGCCCGTACCCCTTCATCTCCCAGTTGGATGGGACAGAGATAGCAGCCCAATCATCTCCTCCCGAGAAGTCGGCTGCCATAAAATCCGTTGGGCGCAACTCGCTCTTGTCGACAAAGTTGAAGCTCCACTCACCATTGAGTAGCACCATCCTCGACTCTGCACGATCCGCAGCCAACGCCGCCGCCTCGCTCTCATATGAGTATGACGCAACACGTGCCGACAATTTATTGCGCTCGAACATCATCTCATTCTCCCAATCGTTATTTGCGAAGGTGAGAGCAGACGATAGCGCGAACGCCATCAAAAAAGATAATCTCTTAATCATAATATAAGTAGTAGTTAATTATTCTAGTTTTTTGCAGATGGTGGTAAATATTACGCTATATAGTGAATCTATTGCGATTCGCTTTTTATTTTGTTTTATTCTGCCTCAACTCTCTTGCATATCGATTGTAACTATCACAAACCTCACCCTCTAGGAGTTTTTGCCACTCATCAGGGTGGTTAGTTTTGACATACTCCGCAAGTGGATCGAAGGTTTCGGGGGTTCGTGAGTCACGATCTTTCAACCCCTTGTCATCATTGTGCTCTTGCCACTCATCCATCTTTGAGCGCATATCTTGAAGGACTTTATCGTACTCCTGCAACTCGGCAAGATTGCGCAATTCGTGTGGGTCACTCTTCAAATCGTATAGCTCCTCGGCAGGTTTGTGATCCTCCATAAATAGCAGCTGCGCCTCGTTGAGCTCGCCTTTTGCTTTCAGATCACGCAGTACGTGAATCGCAGGGCGGTGGAACTCCAAATATTGTTGGTGCATATCCCAACCCTGCTCTGGCATATAGTTACGGATATATTTATACTCCTCGGTGGTGATTGAGCGAATGCACTCCACAACCTCATCCCACGTATCACGTGCACCATAGAAAGACTCTACACCCTTGCGACTAACGCCAGTCGTGCGATCAAAAAGAGGTGTGCCTTGGTAATATTCAGGGATTTCAACTCCTGCAAGATCTAATATGGTTGCGGTGATGTCGAGCGTACTCACAATCTCATTCACCTCGCAGGGCTTGACACCCTTGCCCCACGCAACCATAGGAATTTTAAGACCGGGCTCGTACAAATACCCTTTGCCCTTCACCTCGCAACGACCATTGTCGCCAATGAAGAAGATAATGGTGTTATCCAACAAACCCTTCGCCTTTAGCTCCTCAAGAAGCATTCCAACCTCTGTATCCATAGCCTCGACCTGATCGAGATACGATGCCCACTCCTTGCGGACAGCCTTTGTGTCGGGGAGGTATGGCGGCATCTCCACCTCGTCAGGATCGACGGGGCTTGCGGATGCAGCAGTCACCTCACGCCACCAATCGCCTCGATGTGTCACTAGCAACTGAATCTGGGCGAAGAATGGCTGATCCGCAGCGGTGAACTCATCGAACTTGTCGAATAGTCCAAAGTTCTCAACTCCATCCCACTCGCCGATAGGGTCGTGTTTGAAGTTGCAGTCGGTCTTGCGACCCTTGTTGAAGACTATGCTGTTACCGAGGATTGTTGTGTAGCCAGCTTCACGCAGATAGTAGGTGAATGGCTTGTACTTTGTGTCGAGCGGAGTGTCGCGATTGTTGCGGTGGTTGTGCGAGTTGGTGATGGTCTGATGTAGACCTGTCATCATCGCTGATCGGCTCGGTGAGCTAATTGGGTTTGTGCAGCACGCTGCGTTATACAAGACACCATCGCGAGCCATCATATCGAGGTTCGGTGTCTCTACGCACTTCATTCCATAGCACGCAAGATCCTGCCCCATATCCTCCGCCATCAACCATATTATGTTGGGGCGAGTTGGTATCTGCTCCGACGCACAACCAACGAAGGCTGTTGCGGCTAGAGATGTTATTATCGCATTTCTCATTTTGTTCGATTGTTTTTAGTTAATTTGAAGATGGAAATCACCCTTTAGGCTCTTGCCCGATGTGGCACGGATTTTCGAGACTCCCGACTGATCTCCGATCTGGAGAAGTGCCGTAGCGATACCTGCCTCGGTGATGATCTCGTTTGCATTGATAATAATGACTTTACCATCTACCTCGATCTCGATTGGGTCGGTGAATGTGTGACAGATTGTCCCCTTTTTGTCCACGGCTGCAACGTATAGGAAGATCGCATCCTTGCACCCTGCCTCAGCTTGGCGAGAGCTCTCGTCACTCCACAACTTTAGTCGCTTTGGTACTGTCGGTGTCGACACCTCTGTTGTTGCGATCTTTTTACCTGCAATATACCCCTCTGCGCGAAGTGTGCCTGCTGCGAAGGTGCCAACGTTGAAGGTGAATGGAGCGTGTGTCAGCTTTGTGCTGATCTCGTTTTGGTCGGGTGTCTGCGATGCTACGAGCTTGTTATTGAGAAATAATTTCACCTCCTCGCAGTTGCTGAATACTCTAACGTCTGTCGATGAATTTTCATCCCAGTAGCTCGCAATCTTTAGCTCAACACCCACCTCGGGCGACTTCTGGCTTGCATAAAAATCATAGCCGAACTTTGGTAGGCGGAAGATGTCCATAATTCCAGATGCCTCAATCTCATTGTGGTAGCCACGGTTGTAGTTATACATCACCCAATAGCTGTCGCCCGTTGCGTGGATGGTCATATTGTCGTTGTGCGACTCTTGCAAGTTGTATGCCTGCTGAAGTAGTCGCTCCTCACCATTTGAGCGGAATTGACGAGACGATAGCTCCAACCTCTTCTCTTTCGAGTGTTGGTGCTGGTTGAGACCTGCGTTGCTTGAGTAGTACTCCCAGTCGCCATACTCCGAGACCATATAGGGTTTGTGATCCGACACTGCATCGGGGTGCATAATGCGATGCTGACGAGCCTGAAAATAGATGTCGTAGACATCATCCATCCAGCCGCACGAGTAGACATTCTCGCCCGGGTACTCCTGATGCACGATGTTGTGTAGAACCTGCATAAACGCCACAGGCATCTGCGTCTCGTTGAGAGAGACTTCCCACGCCAATACACAAGGGTGGTTTCTGTCTCGACGAATTAGGTCACGAGCCGACTCGTATGCGTGATTCTTGAATTGATCGTTCTCATTATAGTACTGCCATCCGAGAATTGCATCGGCAACGAACAAACCCAACTCATCACAAGCTCTCATAAAGGCAGGTGACTGAGGGTAGTGGGACAAACGAACATAGTCGAACCCTGCATCTTTGATCTTCTTCGCATCACGATACTGTGCATTGTCAGAGAGGGCATAACCGATGAATGGATACTCTTGATGGCGATTCACACCACGTAGGTAGGTCTTTTCGCCATTTACATACATTTGGTTGTTCTTGAATGTAACGACACGTATTCCGAATGTTGTTGACTCCTTATCCACGAGCTCCTCGCCATCATACAACGACACCTCTGCACGATAGAGATTTGGCGAGGCAGGCGACCAAAGTTTGGGCTGCTCCATCGTGATGTTCTGCACAAACTCTGAGTTGGCGAATGTCGCTAACTTTTGTGGCTTGCTCTCCATTGATGTAACGAGAGTCTCGCCATCGTAAATGTCATACTTTATTTTCAAAGACTTCGCCTTTGGTGATTCGTTGGCTACGTGTGTCTGAATCTTCACAACCGACCTATCCTTTGCAACCTTTGGGAAGCTCACAAATACACCTCCCGAGGCTGTGCGATCTTCCAAAATCGGGTGCGTGATATGTGTTTTAGTCTTCTCAATAAACCAGACGTTGCGATAGATTCCACCATACATATTGAAATCGAGGATTTTTAAGGGCTTTGGGCCTGTCACAGGGTTGTCGTTGTTGTCGAGACGTACCGCCATCACATTGCCCTCAGCCTTGAGGTATGGCGTTGCATCGAACACGATTGGTAGGTATCCGCCCTGCGCTCGTTTTACCTCTGCGCCATTAATCCAAATGGTCGTCTGGTTCATCGCCGCCTCAAACTCGAAGAGATAGATCTTCTCTGTTGAGTAGTTCTCTATGTCGAACGACTTGCGATACCAACAGATCCCCTGCCACTGATCGTTCACCGTAAGAGGCTCGATGTTAGCTGTGTGAGGAAGTGCGACACGCTCCCACGCAGAGTCATCGAACTCTTCTGTGGCAAACTCTGCGCCGCCCTCCGACCGTTCGAAAAACCATTCGCAGTTGAATAGGTCGCGTGCCTGCAATGGCAGGACGAAGATTGTCACAGCTAAAGCTGCAAGGATTGATTTCGTTTTCATAGTAAATATTTAAGTTTTTAGTCTTTTACGCAAAAGTAATTCAGCTAAAGAAAAGATATGTATTTAAGCGTGTATAAAAGGTTGTTATAAATACTATACAAGAGGCAAAGATCCCCTCTTTTGAACAGAATGATGAGTCCAAGGCAATAACTACTTGTGGAATATTCATATTTTTCAATATTGAGCATTCTATGAAGTTGCAGAATAAGGGTAGTAATGGTGTACATACACTATTCGCAGATATATACTCCGAAATATATTTTATACAAAGAGAGATGTAACATTTGAGAGCGTGTAGTGCATTTGCATCAGAGCTATGTATAATAAAAACTCCCAGTATTAAGAACTCAAAGGTTTATAATCTATTTCTGGTCATTTCGAAATGGGTTGCGATTCAGCGAAGCTTATAGTGTTATAGGTATAGGCGTTTAGACCACCCAGCCTACAAGTTGCTAACAAGCCGTTTTGGCTCATTTTGAACCATCCTAACAATAAGATTATCGAATATAACCCCCATATTTGTCCGTCTATTGCACCTGTAATGGTACTCATCGAGGTATCCTTGCAGGTGCTCTTCTGAGCAGAGATGATGTATGCCACGAAGCCAGCCCTTGAGGTTCATAATGTGATTATGCAACTCAGGCATACCTTTGCCTTTGTCTGATTTCACCTGCTCTAAGTTCGGGTAATACTGCTTTAGTGGAACATATCCCTGCCACTCATCCGTAATAACCTTCGCATCTTTTGAGATATGGTCGTCAAAGAATGGTTTAAATGACTTGCTTGAGGCATTGGGTATAACACGTGCATAAGCTCGCCCCATTCCATTGCTTCCATCCTCCTTTCTCACAATCTCGACCGCAACAAAACCAGTCGTTTCTTGCCTCGTTGCCGACCTCTCACACCCTCTTCCTCTCCACCAACAAAGAACTCATCGACACATACAACTTCGTTAAGTGGGTATTGTAGAGAACTTTGCCATCACCTGTTGGATCTTCCACTTAAACGCCCAACAGGTCTTTTGGCGAAGTTCAAACTCTGCCGACAGCTCCAAAGATGACATTCCTTTCTTCTTGGTGGCAATCTTGAAAGCAATATGGAATGCTATTAACAGTGAAAATTTACACTTATCGAACATCGTTCCTGCGGTTGGACTCTCGTCATATTTACACCTCATACACCTGTGTGAATATGGCTTTGATCCACGATAAAATTTCGTATGACCACATTTGCGACAGACATAACCATCCGCCCACTTGACATCTGACAAGTATTTATAACAATCGTCATCGCTCTGAAAATAGCGATTGAATTTGATCGAGTTCACGCCTCTAAATTTATTTTCTCTACCCATTTTGCAAAGGTAGGTATTATTATTTTATTGGGTGGTCTAAGCGCCTATACCTATAGTGTTAAATAAAATCACTTATTATTGAGCAGATAGAGTGCTGTAATAAAATTTGTAATTGAAATAAATTATCACTACCTTTGTGAAAGAGAATTTCAAGGTTACACAAGGCGACACAAAGTGACACGAAAACGCCAATTACCTGTTCGTTACCAAACAATTTTCAGATGACGCTAAGTCGTTGATACTACAATAGATATGTGTCGTGGTTCACAAGCCCTACGCACCGCATAACAGAGTTGCAGAAATGTCGCAAACTGTTGTAAAACCCTCAATATTAAGTTATTGAGGGTTTTTTTGTAGTTTTGTAAATCTTAGTTTTGTTGCGAATTTGTGGCACTTTGTTGCATTATTTTGTGTCTTATTCGTGACCTAAACATAAAATTACAAAATAGGTCACAGATTTTAGAGAATATAGGTCACTGAAATGCTGATATAATGCTAGATGTCAGCATATTACGGATTGGGAACTTTTCTTGTGACCTAGTTTTGTTGCATTTATGTGGCAGAGTGTTGCAATTACGCCAAGTTTGAGAGGCTATACTTTATGTGCTACGATGAATATTTAATTTTGTAATCGTAAAACGAATAAGTATGAAACGAAGAACAACATTTAAGGTTGCTTTCTTTATCAAAAGAGCAGCTATGAAAAAGAGCGGTAAGATGCCAATTATTGCACGTATCGCTATCGACAACCAGGTCGCACAGTTTAGCACCAAACTCGAAATAGAGGAGCATTTGTGGAGTGTCGAGAGAGGCGCTGCCGTTGGCAACACGGCAAAGTGCAAAGAGATCAATCAACTATTGGAGAGAACCAAGGCTACACTTATTAATATATATCACGAGCGTCGCCAATTAGGCTGTGAGCTTACGGCCGAACGACTTAAATCTCTCTTTTTCGGAACAGATGACTCGCAGGAGAGTCTGCTTGAGGCGTTCGCTCGTAACAATGATGCTATGTATCGAATGATCGGCAAGGATGTCACCCTCTCGACCTATAACAAGTATGAGTTGGCGAAACGACGCATATCGGAGTATCTGCGGCATAACTATAATTTGTCGGACATTGCGATGCGAGAAGTAAATCTCAACTTCATAAAGGAGTACGAGATCTTCCTACGCACGAACTGTAATCTCAGCCATAATGTAGCGGCGAAGATGATAACCTTCCTAAAGCGTATCGTCAACGCAGCGTTCAACAGCGGCTCAATCTCCGCCAATCCCTTTGCGTCATATAAGATCAAAATGCAGAAGGTCGATCGAGGATTTTTAACCCGAGAGGAGTTGAATGTAATTATGCAGAAGAAGATCGATATAAAGAGGTTGGCGCAGGTGCGAGATATATTCGTCTTTTGCTGCTGGACTGGTCTGAGCTATATTGATGTTAAACAGCTTACGGTCAACAATATTAGACGGACTGATAGCGGTGAGTTGTGGATTGACACCAAACGAGAAAAGACCGACAATAAGGTTGATGTACTGCTACTCGATGTGCCTCTGCGGATCTTAGAGCGGTATCGAGGAAAGGTTGATGACGGACGTGTACTTCCAGTAATGTCGAATCAAAAATGCAACTCGTACCTTAAAGAATTATCGGATATATGCCTGATTGATAAGAATTTAACTTTTCATATGAGCCGCCATACGTTCGCGACTACCATCACGCTCACCAACGGAGTACCTATCGAGACGGTCTCGAAGATGTTGGGACACTCGAATCTGAAAACCACTCAAATATATGCTCGTATTACCATCGAGAAGATCGGTTATGATATGCAGAAGTTAGCAGAGAAGTTAAGTGATTTTAAGACGAAAAACATTGGATAAAGCGATGAACAGAGGTCTATTAAAGTTTCGATATAACGAGCAAATCGGTTCAATATCGGTGGAGTGTGAATTGGTTAATGGTACGGTGTGGATGACAAAACGAGAGATCGCACGACTCTTTAACGTCTATGTGTCTGCCGTCTCTAATAACCTTGTGCCGCTCTTCAATCGTGGAGAGCTCAACGAGTCGCAGGTGACAAAGTCTGTCGGCGATGTTATGTTTTACAATTTGGATGTTGTCATCGCCCTATCGTTTAGGATGCGAGGAGGTCACTGTCGTCACTTCCGAGAGTGGATCACTCGACAGGTAAAACGAAGTTTTTCGCAGGTAAAAACGACACCAATATACATAAATATTGGCGATCACGAGTTTGTCAACAACTAACTAATGAGCCACCTTTCGGGGTGGCTTTTTTGTCTCTATGCTATATCTCCGATTGCTCCTCTCCACGATGGTCACTCTATTGTCGGATCGGTAGTTCTGTTCGGGTGCAAAGGTATTGCAGGTTACTCAACGCTCTCACAAGGTCAGGCAGCTGGGGCTGTTTTCGGATAAATCTCCACCGTTGGTAGTATTTATCCGAAAAACCTTGTGAGATCTATAACCTCCACCTTTTCTGCACACGAAACAAACGACCGACCCGAGAAAGAGGCATATAAAAAAATGTCGAAGAGCAGAGATATAGGAACTGTAATGGAAACTTCACTCCCTCCCCTCAAATCGACATATAACTTACAAAACAGAGCAGAGATGACAGCAAGCACACTTACAACAGAGCAGATAATAGAGATGATGGAGGAGAACTACACCTTGGTATATCTCGATCACAGCAACAACCTTGACAGCCACACGCAGCTAATTAGCGACTGCATACGTGCCGAGTCTGCCGACACACTATTCGAGCAGATGGGCTATTGGTACGACATTGCCGAGTGCGGACGAGTCGAGGAGATTATCGAGGGGCTAAAGGAGAGCTGCAACGAGCAGGGGTACTCTGACGCAGAGATTGAGGAGATATTCGACAGCGAGTCGGAGACAATCCGTCAGGCGATTATGGATCGTGACGATAGCGACATCATCAACACGCTACTAAAAAACACGTCACCCATCCCAATTCGCATCGAGATGCACTCCAACTTCGACTGCATAAACTCACACCACTTCGAGGGTAGCTACGGCTACAACAAGAGCTACTTTGGCGATATGGTCAACGCCCTAAATCTCAACCCACGCAAGGTGCAAGAGATCTTTGAGCAGAGCGGAATAGAGTGTTACGGAGAGTTCCCCGACAAAGCAGAGCGCAACGGCAACGAGGTAGTTAGCTACCTATCATTTGCCACCGAAATATCCAACTCCGTATCACCTGCAAACCTCCTAACTTTTATGGCAACAATCAACGTGTCGGAGCTATTCGAGGCAGGTTTCAAGGTCGAGAGCCTAACAATCCCCAAGGGCAACAGCTGCGGTCTCTACTCACCATCGCAGGGCGGTGGCTCAATAATGGAGATGGAGTTAGAGCAAGATTTCACGCTCAATCTAAAGGGCAATTATCAAATCGCCATTGACGAGGATAGCGACAGCGGATATTCCCTCCAAAATGTCTACGGAGTAATGACCTCAGTCTTTGGCAATCCAATCACCCTTAAAATCAATGAATAATGAATACGGCACTCCACATACTAAGCAAGATATTATCAACCATTTGGATAATCCTAACAATACCGCTACAACTCGTCTTGACCGTGGTATTCGCAATCACCCTCTACATACTATTCTACGCCCTAATCATCGGCGCATTCCTTTGGATATTAACGATATAACCCCCGACACAATGACAGATTTAATCATAAAATACGATACACTTCTCCGCATAGCCTACTACAGCAGTAGCCACTATCCAGACGAGGCAATCACGCAGGAGATGTTCCAAAAAGCATACGGCAGAGTAATGGGAGACCACTACTACTCGAAGTGGGCGCACCTCTACAAACACGACATCTTGAAGATGATTCAATACTTCGGACGAGACAAATACGAGGGACACCAATTCCTCACAATGTTGAAACACAAAATTGAGCAGTATGAGCAGCGAGTTGGCAGATAAAACACGACACACCACAAGTGGAGTCGGCTACTCGTGCGAGAAGATCGGCTACCACGACATCCGCCTAACAATCAAATATGGCAACGGACAGCGATACCGACTCGACCACAGACGAGAGATAAACGAGCTACACATCTTCGCCTACGCAAGTGTGGTAAACAGCGCACTAAGGCAATACATAATTAACGAGGCAGATGCACACGAGATATTCGCAACCCTCACACAATCAAACCTATAACAAATCATAGATATGACACAAGAGATCAAAAATATCAAGCTATCTACAATCAGAGTAAATGCAAACAACCCACGCAAATCACTCAATGAGCAGACCCTCGAAGAGCTTGCGCAGAGCATCAAGGCGGTCGGAGTTCTGCAACCTATCATCGTGCAGAATACCAACGACCCACAGAGCGAATACACCTTCGAGATTATTTGCGGAGAGCGCAGATTTAGGGCATCGCAGATGTTGGGAGCGGAGACAATCCCTGCAATCGTCAAAGTTGGAGTTCGTGCCGATGAAGTGTTGGAGATGGCACTTACCGAGAACCTACTTCGTGAGGACATCGCACCAATCGAGGAGATGATGGTCTACACGGAGCTGATCGAGGAGCGCAACTACACAGTTGAAAAGTTGATGGAGCGTTTCGGCAAGAGCGAGAGTTATATCCGTAGCCGAATGAGATTGACTTCACTTATCGAGGAGTTCCGCACCCTGCTTACTGCTGATATTATCACCATTGGCACAGCCATCGAGCTATCAAAGTATTCGAGGGAGATCCAAGCGGAGGTTTACGATAGCCATTTTGCAGAGGGTGTAAACTATCAGAATTGGAGGGGCAACAGCACCAAAAGCATCGCTGAGAGTTTGGAGCGTAGCTACTCGACCGATTTGGAGGATTACTTCTTCGACAAACTCGACTGCTACAACTGCGGTTTCAACACACAAGTCATCTCGCTATTCACCGATGACACCCTCTGCGGAAAATGCACCAACCGCCAATGTCTAAAGGCAAAGAACACCGCCTACATTGTCGAGCGTGCAATCACCACCCACGAGAATAACCCCGAACTCCCACTTGCACGCAACGACTACCGCTATGACGAGGTTGCAATCGAGGAGTTAACCGCCAAGGGCTACGATATTCGTGTTGTGGATTGGTGCAGAGAGTGCCCAACGCCACCCCTTGCGGAGGAGTGCGAGAGTGCCGAGGAGTACCAAGATGAGCTACTGCAATACACCGCAGCGAGTGACGAGATCAGCGAGAAATACCATCGAGGCGAGGTGACAATGTACGCTCTAATCAGCTCTCGTGGCGTGTCGTTGTCGTACCGCCCAAATAACGACAGCACAAATGGCACACCCGAAACACCTATCGTTAAACTCCAATCGCAGGACAAAAGAAACCTAGAGATCTCGCAAGAGAAGAGCATCGCTGACATCAAAGATATGGTCAAGAAGTTGGATGTTACACAGGGCGAAATGACACTCTTCGAGGATCAGATCATCTATTTCTCGATGTCAAAATCCCTCCGCAGAGAGCACTTCGGAGCAGTTGGAGTCGACCCCGAAAAACTCTACCTAACGGACGAGGATCGTTGGCACATCGCCTACAACCTCACCGAGGAGCGCAAAACGATCATCAAGCGAGATTTCATCATCGACACATTAAGCGATGCACAGCGAGGCAACTACACCGCAGTAATGCTCTTAGGCTATGCTGAACAACACGCAGAGGAGCAGATGAAAGAGATCCAAGCGACCCACAACGAGGTCTACGAAAAGCGTCACACACGTATTGAGGAGAAGATTGCAGCGATCGAAAAAGAGTAAAAAAGGGTCGTCTATGGTTGTGAATGGTGTCTCGCAACCGTAGACGACCTATATTTTATCGTTGGCTACTCAACTTTTTGGAGGATATATCTAAAATAAGGCGGAGGGCAGCCGTGTTCGGTGAGGATGCTGAGGTAGATTGTTGGGGTTTCGGGGGTGGTATCTGCGTGGGGGATTACCTCGT
>JBCQTK010000064.1:0-12175 GCA_047178665.1 Rikenellaceae bacterium
TAGATGCTGCCGACTATCTGGTCAAACCAATCTCGTATGCCACCTTCTTGAAGTCGGTCGAAAAGGTCTCGAAAAGATTCTTCACTTCGCCGGATATAGAGCATATCTTTGTGCGCTCAGAGTGTCGTTCTGTGCGAGTGACCCTCAGCGAGATACTATACATTGAGTCCCGCCGAGAGTATATGGATATACACCTCTCATCAGGCGAAGTAGTATCGACAATAAGCAACGTGAGCACGATGCACGACAAACTCCCAAAGGCGAGATTCATCAAGGCGCACCGCTCATTTATCGTAAACCTCGACAACGTATCAGTAGTCGAAAACCACTCCATAATATTCGACAAGCAGCGCATACCAGTGAGTAAAGAGGCTCGCGAGGTGATCGCAAAATTGACTCGTCAGATAGTGTAACTCTTAAATAAACAACATTTTAATTAGATTATTATACGAAAGATAATATCAATGCTCTTTATTGATAGAGATATTAATTATTCGAATGTTGTCAGTCAATACTATCTCACATAAGTAAAATTCCTAAAATATCATTTCGAAATATGCGAAAATATATATACCTTTGCTAACAATATAAGCATATCAACAACGCGCAAGCAGAATATAGCGATATAAAGCACTTCGCTCGTTTCTAAATCGTTAGCAGTTACCGAATAATAAGAGGTAATGTGTTGATTTTTAGAATGTAGTAATTTGTAGTATGACTCGCTGTATGGAATGTTAAATTCTTGTCTATTCCGCACACATCGTCAATCTCTTTCAAATAGGAGTTAACCTTCTGATTACTAATGACAGGACATGTCACATATTGCTGGAATTCAGACATTTGCAATAGAGCATAAAGTGAAGTGCTAACGGATTTGCAACGTGGCGGGTTCTGCATTTTGCGGTTGTTTGCATTGCCTTGTTGTTGCTTTTAGTATTCCTTGCTCGTAGGAACAAAGGTAGATAAAAAAGGTGAATTTCCAAGAAATACACCCATTATATTTCATCTATTCGTCATCACTTTTGCCCTCTATGCTCTTATGGATTGATTTAGCATTGAGTGGAGAGATGACGCTTTTGCCACTCTCAGCCTCTAATCGTTGACGCACCTCACGAGCTACACTACCACCCCTGCGTGCCACCTCTGCGTGTTCTGCAATTGATTGAGGGTCTCGCACCTCCGAAATATCTTTGGTCGATAGCTCTGCCAACATATTTAGCACCAACTCACGGTTGGTCATATTGTCTCGTAGGTTCTCCTTTTTGAGGTTCTTTAGTCGCTTGTACTCCTTTGCGGTATGGTCGCTCTACGTCTTATATATAATATCTGTATGAGTTGCGAATTGCACGCCCTCCTCCAAACCGCAACGCGTCCACTCGTCTGTAAGCTCTTTACGTATCTCGATAGATTTAATCCTCTGGTTAATCCAACTCACTTCCCTCCTATTTTAGCCTGAGCTTCAGCACGCTCCAATATTTATTCACTAAGATAATAAATTATAGATAGTGTCAATTGATATTATCTATAATTATTTTACTCCATCACCCACACCCATTCGTTGGCGGCTGAGAGTGCCTCATCATATCGGTAGCCGCTCAACTCGAACGCCTTTAGCTCCTCGGGGTCGGCGATGTTTTGCTCCATCATATAGCGGATCATCTCTCCACGCGCCATCTTAGTGTAGATAACAACTTGCCGAAGTTTGTCGCCTTTGTGTTGCAGAAATTTGAAATCTATGACCCTCACTTTGCTGCATACCTCTCGCCAATGAAACGCCTTCTGCTCCTCCTTCGAGGCGAGGTAGAGTAGCGTGCCACCCTTTGCGTTGACATCATCAATGAGCGTTCGCGTCTGAATGTTCCGCCAAAATATATCGACACGTTCGTCACTCCCTGCGAGCCTCACGAAACCCTCCATTCGGTAGGGTTGGATTAAATCATAAGGTCTAAGCAACCCATAAAGAAGTGAGCTAATACGCACTCTCTCTCGCAGATACTCAGAGTTTATGTCGCCCTTGAAGTGCTTGTAAACAACCCCGTCGTAACTATCAACGGCAGGTAGCAGCTCCGTTTCATCATTGTAAAATCATCGACGACGCCCTCAAAGCCCTCGAAAAGCACAACGAAACCCGACGTGGAGCACTCCCCCAAAACTCGCCTCGCTGCTGGATGTAATCAACAAGATCGACACCCAACGAGATAAGGAGCAAGACATCATCGGCAGAGTCTACGAATACTTCCTCGCCAAATTCGCCATCGCCGAGGGCAAGGGAACGCGTAATGTGTATAATATATTTTGACAATATTATTTTTTTTCATATATTTACAAAAGATATTTAGAATTTATGGTGCGATGAAGAGCTTTTTTATAATTATAATATATGTTTTGACACCTTTGGTTCTCTGCGCAAATAGCCAGCGCAGGGAGTTTGATGTGATGTTGTCGGAGCTGGATCGTGTGCTCGATAGTGCCGATTACTACAAGCAGGTGACAGACTCTCGTATCGAGCAGCTACGGAACAAGATCGCACAAAATAGAGATGACGAGCAGACTGCAACACTTAATAAAATACTATTCTCGGAGTATGCAAAATATGATAGCGAGGCAGCGTTTGAACTGGTTATTGAGAATGAGAACAGGACAAAGGCGCAAGGTGTTATGGGTCAGTATGCTATGTGGTCGATCAACAAAGCATATCTCTACACGGCAAGCGGTCTGCTAAAGGAGTCATACGATATATTAGATGCCACACGACCCCTTATCAAGAGTCGTGCAATACTTCTGGAGTACTATCAGCAGAGAGAGTATCTGCTCTCGCATTTAGGGCAATATGCCAGTGGCAACGATCGCCTTTCGCCTCAATATTTCCAGCGAAAGGAGTCATATCGAGACTCGATTGCCAACGTGATAATGCCCGAGGATCGCTACTATCTCGTGAATAAAGGGTGGCAGCACAACAGTAGTGACTCAACAACCTACTTTAGGTCGTTGCTGGAGAGACGGTTTGGAGACTCTAACAAAGATAGTCAGTCCGATGCGATGGATGCCTACACCATTGCACATATGTACAACTCGCAAAATGATGACATTCAGTTTGTTCGCTACTTAGCAGAGGCTGCGAAGATTGACATTAGGTCTCAAAATCACGACATCGCGTCGCTACAAGAGTTGGCGATAATAATGTTGGAGTTAGGGGATATAAATAGGGCGTACAACTACCTGTCCTACTCGCTCGATAAGGCAAAAAACTTTGGCGACAGGGTGCGAGTTATGGAGATCGCTACGCTTATAGACTCGACATACGGGTTGCTGTTGGCGGAGAACAGAGAGCAGGCGAGGCGATTGACGGCTCTTCTAGCCCTCTTAGCAGTTCTATTTGTGACGGTTGTGGTGCTGCTGTTGAATCTCAACCGAAAGAACAATCGGCTGCGTTCAACGCTGTCGAGTCTCGATGATGCGAATGTTGAGCTGAATCGACATATAGAGGAGCTACGGGCTGCGAGGTCGCAACTATCGGATGCAAACATTGAGTTGAGGAGTCTCAACGAGACACTTCTTGAGAGCAACTATATCAAGGAGAACTATATCGGTACAACATTCGAGGTCTACTCCATCCACATATCGAAGATGGAGCGGATATTTATAAAGATAACGAGCTTGGTGCGCAATAATAAGTTGGAGGAGTTGCGCCGATATTGTGACTCGTCGCTACTTCTCAACGCTGAGTTGAAGCTACTTTATCAAGCATTCGACTATACTTTTCTGAAGATATATCCCGACTTTGTCGCTAAATTCAACGAGCTACTAATCGAAGATAAACGGATAAAGTTACGTGATGGCGAGACTCTAAATACGGAGTTGCGTATCTTTGCGCTGAACCGATTGGGGATAACCGACAACCAACAGATCGCCTCGATTCTCCACTGCTCGTTGCAGACTGTCTACAACAACTACCAAAAGACGAAGAACCGAACCGAGCTATCGAGCAAGGAGCTGCTAGCTCTGACAATGAAGATCAGTTAGTTAAATATCGTGTCTCGTTCGCTTACCTATTTAGCTTCGTGCAATATAGTCATATTGCTAATAATCAAGGTGTTAATATTCCACCACACTTACTTTTTGCTTTACTTCATTAGTTTTTGATTCACTTAGGGTGTAATTTTGTGTTATGGATTTTTTCAACCAAAATTAACTCCTAAAACTAATCAAAACTATGAAGATGAACTTTACGATGTGGCGACATCTATCTCGCCTATCAGCGTTGGTCGTACTACTGCTGGTATCGGTACTACACCTAAATGCGCAGGCTCTAGCGGTGAGCGGCGTTGTAGTCGACGAGAGTGGTCAAAGTGTAATCGGTGCCAACATTGTTGTGTCGGGCACAACGCAGGGCACAATCTCAGATCTAAGTGGCAAATTCTCTCTCTCGGGCGTAGATGCTGCGGCGACACTCGACATATCATATATTGGTATGGAGAGCCAAAGTGTAGCTGTTAGCTCGCAACCTCTCAATATCGTGTTGCTCTCCGACTCTATTATGGCGGAGGAGGTTATCGTCGTGGGTTATGGTGTTCAGAAGAAGAGTGTCGTAACGGCAGCGATCGGAAGTGTCGATATGGAGAGCCTAGAGAGGGTTGTCCCAACTCGTGTTGATAATGTTCTCAAGGGTCAAGTTGCAGGTGTTACGGTTACATCAAATTCGGGTCAGCCTGGTGATGCCTCGCAGGTTCGTATCCGTGGAGTCGGCACAGTAAACGACAGCGACCCACTCTATATTGTCGACGGAATGCCGATTGATGGTGGTATCGACTACCTCAATGTATCGGATATTGAGTCTATCGAGGTGTTGAAAGATGCAGCTTCGGGAGCGGTATATGGAGCACGTGCAGCAAATGGTGTGATCTTGGTGACAACGAAGAGCGGATCGGCAGGTAAAACTGTCGTGAGCTATAACTTCTCGTATGGATGGCAAAATCCGTGGAGCGAGCGAGGTGTATTGAATGCCTCGGAGTATCAGACACTTCGCAATGAGATGTTGGTTAACTCTGGCAAGGAGGCGATCTACTCAGACCCATCGTCAGCAGGAGTGGGTACAGATTGGCAGAGCGAGCTATTCAACTACAACGCACCTATGCAGAATCACCAATTGAGCATCTCGGGTGGTGGTGAGAAGTCGACCTACTTCGCCTCTGCGGGTTACTATGCGCAGGATGGTATCATTGGTGGCGACTATGGCAGATCGAACTATGAGCGTTTCAATCTGCGTTTCAACAACATCAACAAGGTATTCAACAAATCAGAGGAGCGTAACTACCTAAACTCACTCACGTTCACAACGAACATCGCCTACACACGTACTATTTCGACAGGTGTAACAACCAATAGCGAGTATGGTTCACCTCTGGGCAGTGCCGTTATGATGTCGCCAACGCTATCTGTCTACGCAGCGGATCAGGAGGCTACATTGGCAGCCTATCCAAATGCTGTAACCGACGGCTCAGGTAATGTATATACCGTCGTGAGCGACGAGTATGGTGAGATCACCAACCCACTTGCGCAGCTAGAGCTACCTGGTGAGGTGGGTACATCCGACAAATTCGTAACATCATTCTCGGCGGAGCTTCAGGTGTGGGACAACATCAAATTCAAGAGCTCATTCGGTGGTGACCTATCATTTTGGGGCGCAGATGGTTGGTTGCCAGCCTACTACCTTGGTAAGAGCAACTACAAGGATGATTCGGAGGTGTGGTCGAGTATGAACAGAAGTCTCACGTGGCAGATCGAGAATGTATTGTCATACAACAAAACATTTGGCGTACACTCGATTAGCGCAATCATCGGACAGTCGGCAAAGAGAGGTCAGTCACGTTCGTTGTGGGGCAAGAACTATGGATTGCAGGAGGAGAACGGCGACAAAGCCAACCTCGACTTCGCAACGGGTGGTTCGGATGTGCAGCAGAGCTCAGGATCTTTGAGCAGTGCCACTACAATGGCATCACTCTTCACACGCCTCGACTACAACTACAAGGAGCGATATATGGCTCAGGTGACAGTGCGCCGCGATGGATCGTCTAACTTTGGATCTAACAACAAGTATGCTACATTCCCATCGGCATCGGTTGGTTGGAACGTGACGAATGAGGCGTTTGCGAAGTCGTTCCCTCTATGGATTCACTCGATGAAGCTACGTGCAAGTTGGGGTAAGAATGGTAACTCGGAGATAGCTGCGTTCCGCTACACAACCCTAATCAACAGCAACAACGACTACATATTTGGAACGGGCGATGGTGAGTCAATAGTGTCGGGTGCGAAACCCAACGGATTGGAGAACCCATCATTGAAGTGGGAGACATCGACACAGACCGACATCGGTATCGACCTCTCAATGTTGAGAGGAGCTCTAAAAGTTACAGCCGACTGGTACAACAAGCGCACAGACGGAATGTTGATGGAGATCCCTGTTCCCGACTACACAGGTGACTCCGCTCCGATTGGAAATGTCGGAGTGATGACAAACAAAGGATTTGAGTTCGAGGCAAGCTACAAATTCAATGTCACAAAAGATCTCAACCTCTCAGTGGGTGGAAATGCCTCATACCTCGTAAATTTGGTCAACGATCTGGGCAACACAGAGGGGTATGTGAACTACGACTATGTGCAGGGTGTAGGAACTGTGACACGTGCCGAGAATGGCGAGGCATTCCCATTCTTCTACGGAAAGAGAACCGATGGAGTATTCCAAAATCAGGCGGAGATTGATAGCTACGTAAACTCCTCGAACGAACTGATCCAGCCCAATGCACAGCCTGGAGATGTTAAGTTTGTCGATATAAACAACGATGGTAAGATAGATGATGAGGATCGTATTAATCTAGGTAAGGGTACTCCCGATTGGACATATAGTTTCAACCTCAATGCGGAGTATAAGAGCTTCGATCTTAGTATCTTCTTCCAAGGTGTTGCAGGGGTGCAGATCTTCGATGCCTCATATCGAAACGACCTCGCAGGTTCTGGTATAAATATGCCAAGTTATATGCTAGATCGTTGGACTGGTGAGGGCACTTCAAACACAATTCCAAGATTGACAGAGACAGATGAAAATGGAAATTGGTTGTCGTCAGATCTCTATGTCAAAAATGGCAACTACCTGCGACTAAAGAACATCCAGCTGGGATATACGTTGCCCTCAAAGCTCACGAAAAAGGCGTTCATCGGCAATATGAGGGTATATATTGCAGCGGAGAATCTGCTCACCTTTACAGAGTATGACGGTTTTGATCCAGAGATCGCATCGGGCGGAACATCGCTAGGAGTGGATCGTGGCACATACCCACAGAGCAAGACATATATCGTAGGTGCAAACGTATCATTCTAACCCTAAAACCGACTACACAATGAAAAAGATAATAATAGCCATTACGGCACTTATAACAATCAGTTGCAGCTCCGATTTTTTGGAGGTGACACCAACAACAAGCATCACAGCCGATGAGTACTACACCTCGGAGGAGAATATCTACTCCGCACTCGTAGCTGCCTATGACCCATTGCAGTGGTTCGACTACTTCTACTCGTTCAACCCTCTAAATGTAATCTCGGATGTTATGGGCGACGACATCTTCCCAGGTGGTGCAAACGCTACGGATAACGAACATTGGCACTTGATGCACAACTTCAAGGCTACACCCGACAATGTATGCTCAACGATATGGACTATCGCCTATTCGGGTGTCAACCGAGCGAACTTGGTGGTGGATAATATGGGTGCTGTTGAGGATATAGATGATGCAACGAGCCGCAGATACACGGCTGAGGCGTATGTACTTAGAGCCTACTACTACACGTGGTTGTGGAAACTCTGGGGCAACATCCCACACTACGTTCACAACCCCGATGAGCTGCCATATTTGGTCGATCAGCTCTCGGCTGACGAGGTCTACGAATTGATCATTGCCGACCTTGATTTTGCACTCGATGGCGACGCTCTATTAACAGAGACGACTTCGGTAGAAAAGGGTCGAGTATGCGAGTCGATGGCGCAGATGTTAAAGGCAGAGGTGGTTATGTATCAGGGTGATACGGCTCGATACACTGAGGTTTTGGCGGATATGAAATCCATCATCTCATCTGAGCAATTCTCTCTCAACAGCGATTTCGGGGCACTTTGGGAGGATGGTGGCGAGTGGTGCTCTGAGTCGATTTGGGAGATCAACTACAGCGACAAAAATGCAGAGCGTTCGTGGAGTTGGGCGAATGGTACGGGCGGCACAGTACTACCTGCTTTGATCGGAATAAGCGGCTTGTCGAATAGCCCAGACTACAACGGTGGTTGGGGATTTGGCACAGTCAACGAGGAGCTATACAACGCCTATGACGAAGATGACACTCGACGAGATGGCGGTATATTATCTATCGAGAAGTATATCGTGGATAACCCAACTGTAACATACTCACCACGTTATCAGGACACAGGATATTTCCTCAAAAAGTACCTACCACGTGTCGGAGGAAACTCAGCGGCAACTTTCGATCAGGATGTGAACTACCGCAACAATCTACGTATCTACCGCTTTGCGGAGACTCTACTCAACGCTGCGGAGCTATCAATTGGAAGTGCCGATTCGCAGACCTACCTCGATATGGTTCGTGCACGAGCATTTGGCTGCACAACAGAGGAGCTAGCCACAAATGGCTACTACAAAGAAGCGACACTCGACAATATCATCGAGGAGCGTCGTTTAGAGCTATATGGCGAGGGAAAGAGGTATTGGGATCTAGTTCGTACCGATATGGCGACATCCGTACTTGGTGAGCGTGGCTACACCGACAGCAAGAAATACCTACCAATCCCATCATCAGAGATAGATAGTGCAGCAGGTACTTTGACACAGAATAACTACTAATATTGCCACTTATGAAGAGATACATTTTAATGGCAATGTCGACACTACTCATCTCGGTGGTGTCGGCAAAATGCCCAACAGCAGAGTGCAACGATTCGAAATATGAGTTGGTGTGGAGTGATGAATTTGATGGCACAACACTCAACGCGGAGTATTGGAATTTGGAGCAGGGATATATCGCAAATGATGAGTTGCAAGATTATCAGAAGGAGGGTAACCACTACCTATCAAACGGAACTCTAAAGATCGTTGCTAAGAAGATAAACGAGGAGAAGAAGTTTGGAAGCTACACCTCGGCTCGCCTAAATAGCTATGGCAAAAGGGGGTTCACCTACGGACGTATTGAGGCGAGGATCAAACTACCTACGGGGCTTGGTACGTGGCCAGCATTTTGGATGTTGGGCGACTCGATTATGGAGGGTGGCAAGTGGCCAGCTTGTGGCGAGATCGACATTATGGAGTATGTCGGTTTTGACCCAACGGTGATATGGGGCTCTATCCACTCTTCGGCGAATAACCACATTGATAACACCCAAAAGACGGGTTCGATAAATATTGAGGGCGAGGATAGATGGCACACCTACGGCATTTTGTGGGAGCAGAGTGGAATCAAATTCTACTTCGAGAATCCTGAGAATGTCTATTATGAGGTGAAAGCTCCCGAGGTTAAGACGGCAGAAAATTGGCCTTTTGACAATCAACATTTCTTACTACTCAATCTCGCTGTTGGCGGAATGTGGGGAGGTATGAAGGGGGTTGATAATTCGATCTTCGACACAACGATGGAGGTCGATTACGTAAGAGTTTATAAAATTAAATAAAATAAAAGTAACAGATATGTTAAGCAGAGTAAAAACAATATTGTTGTCGACCATAGCTCTTGGGGCTATCTCTACAACCATCACAGCAAAGGAGATCTCATACGATAAGAAGATCGACAAGCTAATGTCGAAGATGACACTCGATGAGAAACTCGGGCAGCTCAATCTTATCTCAGACCCCTACATCTCAACTGGCGCAGGAGCTGCCACCAACCCACACAATGCAAATGTTGATGAGCGTGTACGCAGTGGCGAGGTCGGAAATTTCCTTAATGTAGTTGGTGCAGAGAAGACCTATCGACTACAAAAGATCGCGACCGAGGAGTCTCGATTGGGTATTCCCCTCATCTTCGGATTTGATGTAATCCACGGCTACAAGACAATCTTCCCAATCCCACTTGCTGATGCAGCGAGTTTCGATCGTGAGGCTATCGAGATGAGTGCGCACTATATGGCAAAGGAGGCTGCGGCGAGTGGTCTCAACTGGACGTATGCTCCAATGGTAGATATATCTCGTGATCCACGCTGGGGACGTATTATGGAGGGTGCAGGCGAGGATGTATTCCACACCTCAGAGGTCTCTGTGGCTCGTGTCAAGGGTATTCAGGGCGACTCTATGAGTGATGAGAGTACGATCGCAGCGTGTGCAAAACACTTCGTAGGTTATGGTGGCGCATTGGCAGGGCGCGATTATAGCTCGCTCGATGTCTCTCGCAGAACACTTGAGGAGGTATATTTCCCACCATTCAAGGCGGCGGTTGAGGCAGGTGTAGCGACATTTATGTCATCATTCAACACTATCAATGGCGAGCCAGCATCGGGCAGTAGATGGTTGATGCACGACATCTTGCGAGAGGAGTGGGGCTACGATGGTTTTGTTGTGTCGGACTGGGCGTCAGTGGCGGAGACCATTGCGCACGGAACATCGGCAAACACACTTGAGGCGGCATATAACGGACTCAACGCAGATATTGATATGGATATGTGCGGTGATCTATATATCAAACACACCAAAGAGCTATTGGAGAGTGGACGTATCACAATCGAGCAGATCGACACAATGGTTCGCCGTATCTTGATGGTGAAGTTTCAACTTGGACTCTTCGATGATCCATACAAATATAGCGACGTGAAGCGTGAGGCGGAGGTTGTTCTTGCTGAGGAGAATTTCGAGGCGGCACGTGAAGTGGCAAAGCGTTCTATCGTCCTTATGAAGAATGAGAATGAGACCTTGCCACTATCGAAAAAGACAAAGCGTATCGCTGTAATTGGACCATTGGCAAATGACACGGATGCCCCAATCGGTAACTGGCGAGGTATGGGCGACTCGAACTCTGCGGTCTCTCTATTGGATGGTATCAAGAGTGCCGTTGGCAGTGAGTGCGAAGTGATCTACGCTGAGGGTTGCCGTTTGACAAATAATAAGGAGGTGAATTTCTTCGTTGAGCTGGATATCGAGAGAGAGGATCGCTCGGGATTTGCTGAGGCTATCGAGGCAGCACGCTCTGCGGATGTGGTGGTGATGGCATTGGGTGAGGTTGCCTATATGTCGGGTGAGTGTCGTAGCTATGCAGATATCTCATTGAAAGGGTTGCAGAGTGAGCTCTTGGCGGAGATCCGCAAGGTTGGGAAGCCAATTGTTTTGACTCTCTTTACGGGTCGTCCTTTGGTACTTACGAATGAGGTTGGCAACACCGATGCAATCCTCAACTGCTGGCTGCTAGGTTCGGAGTCGGGAAATGCTATTGCGGATGTTCTCTTCGGAGATTACAACCCCTCGGGCAAGCTCCCTGCGACATTCCCATACCACTTGGGTCAGGTTCCAATCTACTACGGAG
The DNA here is from genome assembly GCA_047178665.1 of Rikenellaceae bacterium. Classification (GTDB taxonomy): domain Bacteria; phylum Bacteroidota; class Bacteroidia; order Bacteroidales; family Rikenellaceae; genus Alistipes. The sequence goes on from JBCQTK010000064.1 coordinate 11,563, forward strand.
AGCTCAATACGGGTCGCCCATACGACCCCAATCCAAATGGTTTCAGCTCAAAATATCGAGATATTCCAAACACTCCACTCTTCGCCTTTGGTCACGGACTAAGCTACACAACATTCGACTACGAGAAGATGACTTTGAGCAGCAAGAGTATCGCAATGGATGAGAGCCTAACGATTAATGTAACAGTTAAGAATAGCGGTAAATATGATGGTTCGGAGGTTGTGCAGCTCTACATTCGCGATCTTGTTGGCAATGGAGTCTCTCGCCCGCTCAAGGAGCTAAAGGGCTTCGAGAAGGTATTTATTGAGAGCGGAGAGTCGGCAGAGGTTACATTCACCCTCTCACCCGAGGATATTGCCTTCTATCGCCTCGACAAGAGCTTCGCCCCAGAGGCTGGCGAGTTTGACATCTACGTAGGAACAGCATCAGACAAACTACCCCTCGTAGATCGTTTCACATTGACAGAGAAGTAGACGTAGCATAAATTGTAGTAGAGGCTGTCCAAAATCACAATAGTGATTGAGGATAGCCTTTTTTTTTGTATTAATCTCAGAGAACCTCTTCGAAATTACGATTTATAGAGGCGAAATAACCCTCCTATGCCATATAAGTG
>JBCQTK010000065.1:0-11855 GCA_047178665.1 Rikenellaceae bacterium
ACTTATATGGCATAGGAGGGTTATTTCGCCTCTATAAATCGTAATTTCGAAGAGGTTCTCTGAGATTAATACAAAAAAAAAGGCTATCCTCAATCACTATTGTGATTTTGGACAGCCTCAAGATTTTATAGAAATCGTTCCAACTTATCTTTCCATCGTTTCCAGTCGGGCATCTCAGCCTCCAATAGGTCATAAAATGCTTTTGTGTGGTTGCGATGAATGAGATGCGTCAGTTCGTGTGTTATCACATACTCGATGCAAGGTTTAGGCATCTTCACAAGTTCTGTATTCAAGATAACTTTGCCACCCTGCGTGCAGCTACCCCAACGGCTTGTCATCTCTTGAATATATATCGAGGATGGCTCTACGCCATATCGAGCATATCGAGCAATTATAGGCTCTGCAATCTCCGCAAATTTCACCTTAGCTCGCTCCCGATACCAACCATTCATTAGCTCCTTCGCTTTTGACTTTGGCGTGCAAACAACTTCAAAGCATCGTCCTTTATACTTTACACTATTGGGCTTCCCCTCTTCGACTTTAAGCATATATTGCCGCCCCAAATAGTAGTGCGACTCTCCGCTAATATAGCGTCGTTCGGGCATAGCCTCTCCAAACGAGTCAAAATATTGCCACTGCTTCACGATCCACCCAGCTCGTTTTATGATGCGTTTTTCAATCTCCTCTTTAGCCGAATCAATGGGAGCTTGCACGCAGACACTTTTGTCTGGCATAACGGATATCCCCAGAGTCTTACGAGCTTTGTAAGACACAAAATATTTTATGAGATATTTATCCCACACTACCTCACACTCCATCACTTAATAAGCATTTTAGCGATATCAATAGCCTTGAATGTAACACTATCTATCTCATCAAATGACATCTCTATGTTATATTTATCTCTGATCTCATCGATAAAATAGTCCTCCATATCAAGTAGCATTAGGTCTGCAAGATTTCTCTTGGTCTTCCAATCGACAACTATGCGAGAGCGAATAATCTCGTCAACCTTGAATGCTGCCGCCTTTGATATTTCGCTACATAAATCGTGGCTATTAAATTTATCTCGTAGCAACTCATAAGACAATCCATAAACAGCTCTCACAGTATCAAGATCTACAATATCTGAAGGAACATCACTATCCGTATGAGAACGCACAGCCTCCATTATCTCGGTGCTCGCAACAAGATACCTCTCGGCATCTCGATGCTCCAGATACTCCGCTATTGCATTCTCCAACATCTTCGAAAACTTACGATAGAACACTGGATCCTCCTCCATCTTCTCCGATATATACTTCTTTGTGCGGTGGGCAATAGTGTCTGCCTTTGCTGCAGCGCCCTCCACTCTCTCTACCTCCTGCTCAAACTTCTCCTTTTCGAATATATTTACAAGTTCCGTGACCACTCGCACTTCGCTGGTGGGGATATGTTGATCTATGAGACTCTGAATCTTAACCTCGTGTTTCTTGTAATCGATAGTCTCTGCATATCGCTCCTGCACAGCTCTTCGGAGTTTAAGGAAAAATTGCAGGTCGCTCTTATATTTTGCAATCTGCTCCTCACTTGTCGAGGTGTGAAACTCTATTGCGGAGAGGGCGATCTTCAGAGTCTTTGAATAGGCTGTTAGTTTATCATAGAATTGACCACGCAGTTCCTCACCCCTCAAATGTAACTGATACTGCTCGAAATCCTTGCAGCCCTTCAACTCCTTAAATATATCCCACAACTCAGCGTGCTTTTGACTAAGTGTCGCAATCTCATCCGCTATAGATGTAAACGTAGCCATTATGTCGTTATACGCCTCCAACTCCTCGGCATCCTCTCTCGAATAGAGTTCCAATGCTGTATGTAACTCTTTGAGCACACCATAGTAATCCACAATATAACCGAAATCCTTACCCTCAGCGACACGATTTACACGAGCAACGGTCTGCAACAACTCGTGCTCCTGCATACTCTTGGTTATATATAGAACCGTGTTCTTAGGCACATCAAAACCAGTCGTTAGTTTGCTGACTACTATAATTATTTCAGGTTCACCATCACCCTTGAAGGCATTAATGATTGACCTCTCATATATATCCGCCTTGCCGTACCTATCGAGCATCCTTTTGTAGAAAAGTTTTACTTCGTCAGTACTCTCAAATGTATCATCCTCACTCTCACGCATATCGGGGGATGAGATAACAACCTCACTGGATACCCTACCAATCAAATCGAAAAACTTTTTGTACATCACAGCTGCCGCCTTGGATTGACACACGAGTTGCCCCTTGAATCCTGTCCCCTGCCAATTTTTTTGATAGTGTAGAGATATATCCCACGCTATCGCCTCAATCTTCTGCTCTGCGACATTTAGGTGGTTGCGATTGCTAAACTTACGTTTGAAATCCGCCTTTGCCTCATCTGACAAATCTTCTGTTATGAGCTCAAAATATTTGTCAATCTGACTGCTGTTCACCTCCTGAAATGCGTGTCGCCCCTCATATAGCAACGGAACTACCGCCCCATCACTCACCGCCTGTACGACGGTGTATGCAGGTCGAATTATTCCACCAAACTTCTCGGCGGTGCTCTTGTCCTTCTTCATCAGAGGTGTACCAGTCATCGCTATGAAACAGGCGTTGGGCATAGCCTTCTGCATCGCTATCGACATCTCTCCATATTGCGAGCGGTGCCCCTCGTCGATGAGCACAAAAATGTCGTGCGAGAGCAGCGGTTTGCGTATCTCCCTCACGGCAGTTCGGAACTTATGCACTAGGGTTGTCACCACAGCATCGCCTGCCGTCTCCAACAGATCTGCCAACCCTCGTCCAGTAGTGGCATTGCGGACTACAACGTCGCAGTGGCGCAGTGTGTCGGTTATCTGCGCATCGAGGTCGGTGCGGTCGGTGACAACTATGATCTTTGGATTTTTGATATTTCCTCCTCGCCTGCGGGTCTGCTCAATTATCGCACGTGATAACATCACCATCGTCAGCGACTTTCCACTACCTTGAGTGTGCCACACAACACCACCTCTACGCTTTCCGCCCGTAATGTGCTGCAATCTATCCATACTCTTCTTGATGGCAAAATATTGTTGATAGCGAGCCACCTTGCGAATGGAGTTATCGAAGAGGGTGAAGGAGTGGATGATGTCGAGAAACCTATCTGGGCGGCAAATCGAAAAGAGCCCCCTATCTTGTGGCGTAGGTGTCATATGTTCCGCCTCACGCTCTTTGATATAAGCTAATGTGTAGCTATCATTGGCTGCCAATTTTGTTATCAGGTCACTTTCGAGGGGTACGTTTACCGCCTCTTCGAGTGCCACACAATACTCTCGCTCCTCCTCTTTGCTCGTAAATTGCTCATTCCACACGCTCCAAAATTTAGGGGGTGTGTTGTTTGTTGCATACTTCATCTCGTTGGTGTTCACACCAAGGAGCAGAGCCGTATAGTAGAATAGTGAGCGAATGCCGTCGGGTTGCTGATTGCGCAGATGTTGCGAAATAGCCTGCTCCATCGACCCCTTTATGTCGGGTCGCTTACACTCTATGACGCACATCGGAATGCCGTTCACAAAGAGCACAATGTCGGGTCGATAGGTCTCGGAGCTACCTGTGCGAGTGACCGAAAACTCCTCCACAACGTGAAACGTGTTGCGTTCCGTGTTGATCCAATCTATGTAGTAGAATGGCAGATCACGAGTCACCTCGTCGATTGTTTGGCGTACTGTTGTTCCGAGCGTCAAAAGGTCGGAAACCTCGCTGCAAGTCGCCACATACCCATCTGCGGTGTTGAGTGTTTTGAGACGTTCGATCGCCACCTCGATGTTGTGTGGCGAGAACTTCTGCGTGGAGACACCATTCACCGATGGGTTGTTTATCTGATTCAACTGCGCCCTCAAAATTGGTTCGAGCAACACCTCTTGGTTCTGCCCACCACGCAGAGTATCCACCTCTGCCCGAGATAGATACTTCCACCCAAGATTCTGCAATAGTTTAAGGGCAGGGAATTGGCTTATTAGGGTCTCTTTGAATGATAGGTTCATCGGCTGTTATATCATATCCCACATAGTGGCGAAGCTAACAAATTCACCTTTCAATAGGGGCAACTCCTTTAATTCATTGTTTCTCTTTATGTGTAGCTTGCCTTTACGTGTATCAAGCAATGCAAAAATAACTTCAGGCTCCTTTACTTTTTTACGTAGTTTGTACTCCATAAGAGTAAGTATTTGATCCACTTGGTATTTTGTGATAGTATCCTCTTTAAAGTAAAATTTAATAACATAAAAAGTTGATTTGCCATCTTTTGACTTTTGCTCTAATGCAACCTCAGGATTGATTCTAATTGTAAGATCTCCCTCTGTCCATTTTTCAAAGGGCGGTGCAATCCAAGAAAGGTTCTTTGTGCCCCAGAATTTCTTATATCCCGTAATAATTGCTCTGTAATTACTTAATTTTTTAGGATCTTTGGTTTTTGTTATAATTTCATCCAAACTACCTTTGTCACAATCTGCTTTGTGAGCCTTTACAATGCCTTCTCTTATTGGTTTATAGTAGTCAGAAAAACTTTCATATTGAGGTCTGTACTTTACAGACCTAACCTTTGTTAGTTTTGCATTTCCGCTTTTGTTTACAAAGTCAATGAAGTCCGTTAGCGAGATTTCTTTAATTTCTTTTTTTGCCATAATATTATATTTTTAATCGTTTTTTACCAGTTAGTAGTTGTTGCATTAGTGCACGTTTTTGGGTGCGGAGGGCGTTTAGTTTTGTTGTGGCTAGCTCTATCTCTCGGTCGGCTGTGGTTAGGATTTTGGATATTGCTTTTTGTTCTTTTAATAATGGTATTGTTATTTTAATTTTAGAAAATGAATCCCATCTTAAACCACCTCGACGATCAATAGAACCCTCCATCCGTGCGGCATATTTGTAAATAAGTAGATGTGATTTTAATAGAGCGTAAAAATAATAATTATCAATTAAAGTGTCGACCGTCTTAAATACGGTGTACATAGGGCTTATGAGTGCTTTTGTATATCTATCTTGATAGCCTATAGACCCCTCTTCTATATGGTTTGTCGCATAAGCAAAGTGATTTATTGGTACGACCTTATAAGTAGTAACATCTTTTGAAAATATTTGTTTTCCAAAATACTCCATAGAAGGTACTAATCCTCGATGTTTGGTACACGACAAAACCTCTAATGGGTCATTCTTTTTGTTTAAAATCTTTATTTCTGTTGCAACATCACGTATTTCCATATCTTGCCAAGGGGTAGAGAAGTTGGGGAGACGTTTGCGAGCGGCGAGGAGCTGCTGCATAAGGGCACGCTTACGACGAGTGAGAGCATCGACCAAAGCCCCTTGCTTCTCGATCGCCACATCCCACGTCCCTAATACCTCCGCTATTCTCTCTTGCTCGGCAAGGGGTGGTATTGGGAAGTATATACTATAAAAATCTTTATGGTTCAAGTCTGGAATTGTACTCGTACCTGCCTTTACCAATATTTGATGTTGCGTTTTGTCTTGTCTCAAATATGGAACTAAGAAATTTTTAGTAATAATATTTCTATCAAAATTTATCTTGAAAAAATTATTATGAAACACTCCCGACACATTCGTGACTACGATACCTGTATTTCCTGTTCGAGTCATAAGCACATCATCTTCGCAGCAGATTACAGAATCGGTTGGATTTATAATATATTCAGCATCTTTTGCACTGTTAAGATATTGGATGGTGATATACTTGTAGCTATTTATTGTTGGCTCAGTTAGTCTCTTTTCAATAGGGATTTGCAATCCCTGATTTACACGGCACACCTCCCCCAGCCGCCGAACCTCCCAATCCTGCGGAATCACGCCAAGTGGCGACTCTTTGTATCCTTGTGGTATATTGTTACTCATCGCTCGACTTCTTTAATAATTTCTTTTTCTTTGTCTCTACACTCTTGATGGCGCACGCTGTGGGTAGGTTTTCGGGCATTGTGCCTCCAAGTTCTTTGATAGTTTGGCGAACCTTTGCACCAACATCGAAATGGGTGCGATTGGCTTTTGCCTTACCCTTGATCTGCTCTCGGCGTAATTTCTCCTCGGCTTGAGTAGCTCGGAATAGATTAGCAGCCAACTCCGTACTCCCCATATGGTCGAGAATCTTTTGACTCTTTTTCAATCCTTTCTTTGCGTGGATCTCTCGGTTGCCCAATCCTCCGTAGAGACCTTGGTAGCCACAGTTCTGAAAAATCGCATAGTCGCGAGGCTCTACAACACCTGCTCCCTTAGCGGCATCGGCTAAGTGTGAATTGTGGCGTGCAAGCTCCTCACGAAGAAATAGGCGTTGTTCCTCCTCGGTCGAGAGAGCGTTGTACTCCTCCATCTGCTTGATCTCGGCAATGCGAGTCTGTACGGCAAAGTATGTTTGACCTTGCGCAACAACCTCTTTGCTAGGATCGGCATTTTGAACGATTAAGTAGCATATATAGCGAGAGAGCTTGAAGGATGGAAACCCCCTTGTACCACCTTTTCCAAGTTCGATCATCTCGGTGATGTCACCGAGATGATCCGAAATATTTTGTCCACTATTTTTACACGCAACCTCAGCTTTGTTGATGACGTTCGTGAAATTGCCAAAATCGCTATACTCCAGTGCTTTGCCTAATTCTCTTGCCATCCAGTACTCGATACCATTATCGTCGATCTTTCGGATTTTCTCAAATATTGAAGTTTCAATATTGTGTGTATCTATCTTTTTCATAATCGTGATTTTTTAATATCCCAACTCCTCCAAATACCCCTTCATCTTAGTCTGCACCTCCGCAAGCTCCTCTTCGAGCGAGTCGATTTCGGATTGCACCTCCAGAATGTCGATTGGCTCCTCCTCCTCGTAGGTGTCTACGTAGCGGGGGATATTGAGGTTGTAGTCGTTCTCCTCGATCTCGGTACGTGGTGCTACGTAGGCGAATTTATCTTCGACAACACCTTGTTGAAGTTCTCCTGCGGCGAAGTGGCGGTAGGTATCGACTATATGCGTTATATCTTCGTCGCGTAGGCGGTTTTGGTTTTTGCCGCTCTCGAAACTTGCGCTCGCATCTATAAATAGCACATTGTCGCCCTTACGTCCCTTGCGGAAGATCAAGATTGCAGCAGGGATGCCTGTGCCGAAGAAGAGGTTGGCGGGGAGTCCAACAACGGCATCTAAGATATTCTCCTCGATGGTTTGTTGTCTAATCCTACCCTCGCTCGACCCTCTAAACAAAACTCCGTGGGGGACGATAACGCCCACAGTGCCGTGAGAGTTTGCCACCTCGATCATATGGCTGATGAACGCCCAGTCACCCTTGCTCTTAGGGGGAATACCCCTCCAAAAACGAGAATCAGTCGCAACCTCGTCGGCACCCCATTTATCCAACGAGAATGGCGGATTGCCGACGACCGTATCGAACCTCATTAGGCCGTCACCCTCCTTTAGTTTAGGGTTGCGGATGGAGTCACCCCAACGGATTACAGCATTGTCGAAGCCGTGAAGAAACATATTCATCTTCGCAAGTGCCCACGTGCTGCCGTTCGCCTCTTGACCATAGAGCGAGAAGTCGTTGCTCTCGACCTCCAAACCTGCCTTGATGAGCAGAGAGCCACTTCCGCAGGTTATGTCGCAGATTCTCGCTCCGCTGCGGCTCTTGGTGAGCTTGGCGAGGAGTGTTGAGACTTCAGCAGGGGTAAAGAACTCGCCCGCTTTCTTGCCCGAGTCGCTGGCGAAGTTCGAGATTAGGTACATATAGGAGTTTCCGATAACATCGTCGTTTTCGAGGTGCGAGCTATCGAGGGTCAGAGGCTTGAAATCATCAAGGAGGTGTTTTAAGCGAGTGTTTTTATCCTTTACATCGCCAAGGTTACTGCTGTTGAAGTCGATATTGCGGAATACTCCGCTGCCATCTTCACCACCGATTTTGTCACGATTATCCTCCTCGAATTTATTTAGGGCTATATTGATTAGCTCTCCGATATTGGTGGCGTTACGATTGTCGTAGAGAAAGTCGAATGAGCTCTCCTCACTCACCTCAAATCGCTCTCTTTTCATCGCTCTTGTTGCACGCTCCGTGTCGCCATTGTAGCGTTCGAGGTGAGCTGCGAAACGCTCCTTATATATGTCGCTCACGTATTTCAGGAACAACATTGTCAATATATAATCCATATATTGCTGTGGGTTGATGATGCCCCGAAAGGTGTCGCAAGCACTCCATACAACTTGGTTAATCTCTTTTTGTGTAATTTTCTGTGACATTTTATTTGATTTTATTTATTAGCATATTGTTGATTTGCAGTTGATTAAGCTCGACTAGGCGTTTTTGGATTTGCTCCTGACGCTCGGCGAGTTGGGCGATTTCGACAATTTTATGTTGTGTGTCGAGGGGTACTTCGGGGATCTCAATCTCTTGTAGGTTTGTTATTGAGATGTGCTTTACCGATGTTCCCATAGATTTTGATTTTATCCAACTTTGAGTGTTGGGGTGATTTAGATACCAACACACGAAGTCTGGGGTGTAGCTCTGCGATGTGATTTTTATCACGCAGAATGTTGATGAGGCTACGGACAGCCCCATAGACTCTTTGTAAATTGCAGCGAAGTTCTGTGCACCTTTTGCGGAGAAGAGTATGTTGCCATCTTGGAGCAGGTGCTTTTGACCCTTACCTACCTCGACCTCAGCAAATGCGTTATTTCGGAAAATACCTCTGCTATCAAAATGTTTAGATTGTAGGTATTTGACATCGCCATTTATCGAGGGTTTTAGAAAAACTCCCGATGATATAGTTGATACATTGATTAATTTTGTCATAAATATTTAAGTATGCGCATCACCAAAGGCGAGCGTTTGATGCAAAGTTAGATAACTTTTATTGATAATGCAAATATTTTGTTATTATTTTTTACCTAGTATGCGGCGTACTAGAGGGGTGGGGTTGTTATATTATATATAGTACCACTTCACCCACACCAACCCATTCACATTTGGTAGCGACCAGCATTTAACAAGAAATCCAACCACTCAAGAGCTGCGGATGGCGCAGTTTATATACTCTTGAATGGTTGGATTTGTTGTTACACCTTTGCGCAAAAAGGGGGAGGGGTTTGTTACTTCTGCTTCAGTTCGTTGGCTTTTCTGCCAAGTTCAGCTGCTTCTCGGTTGAGTTCTGCGGCTTTGGCAGCTCTCAGGCGTGCTTGCTCCTCGGCTCGGAGCTTGTCGGCTACGGTTCTCTCGTAGGCGTCAACCCTATCTTCGAGGGTTTGCAGAGCCTTGCCGTCGGCATTGGTGCGGACGAACTCTTCGACTTCCTCGATGTAGTCACCGCCTGTGCCGACCGTCATCTTGATGTAGCGATATTTGACGTCGTTGGCTTGCAGTCGCTCATTCTCGATATACAGATTGTAGGTGCAGAGGCTCATCACAAAGGAGGTGATGACAACTCCGATAAAGAAAAATAACACCCTCCACGACGATAACTCAAACTTGTGGATTATCGTTTGAGGCTTATTGTCACACCTCTGCAAGGTTGCCACTTCGCCCAATCTCTTGTCGATCGAGTCGTAAATATCTACAAGATTATTATTGCACGAGCGGATGAGTTTATCGACCTGTGCGACCTGCGTATGGGTGGCGGTGTTCGTGATTTGCTGCTGCACGAAGCGTTTCAGCTCCGAAAAATCCTGCGCAGGGATCTTGATGTTGGCGATCAACACCTGTAATCTGGCGATGTCGTTTGGGGTTGCGGTTGGTCTCTTTGCCAACTCTGCGATTGCGGTTTTTACCGCTGCGATCTCCTCGATTTGTGTGTCGTGGAGGTCTCTCATTAGGTTTTCATTCATCTTTTTCTCTATTAAAATTTAATTCTTCTCTGAGGCTTCTTTTTCTTCTTCTGTATCGACTTTTGGAGTGCCTCATCTTCATCCGTGTCGATGGCTGTGTCGGTGAAGTCGAGGAGTCCCAATGCTGCTGAGATTAGGTTTTCGCACGACTCGTCGTGGTGCTGTTGCTGCGTTGGCTCTGGTTCTGGTTGGAGCTCCTGCTGCTCAGCTCGTAAGTTTTGGCGCAGCGCATAGTCGATCTTTGAGTAGCTGAATTGGCGGTCGATCTTTGAGCCGTTGAACGATGTCTCGTCAGCGGTGAATCGAACGCCCTCCACCTGCGAAGTCGAACCCTTGGTCTTGAAACCTACCTCGATTCCATCTGCTCGCAGTCTCGTTTGAAGCTCTGCCCACGATTTCGAGAGGGGGACATTTTTGACGAGTGAGTCGTAGATCTTGTACTTCGTCTTATCCTTGCCTCGCAGCCTGTGCCGCTTCACCCTCTCCTTGCCCGATGAAACATAGAGGCGATGTTTGAGGGTTAGATCTTTGCAAATCTTGGTCGAGCGGAGGCGATCGTTTGCATCCGAAATTGTCCGTCCATTATTATCCACACGATTGAAAATTATGTGGCAATGGGGGTGCATTCTGTCGTGGTGGCGACCGACTATATACTGCGTGTCGAGGATGCCCATCCTCATCATATACTCACGTGCGATCTTCGCCATTGTCTGGTCGTCGAGCCGCTTGTAGTCCTGCGCAGAGAAGTCGAGCGAGATGTGTCCGACCATCTTCGAGACCCTTGAATTCAGCTCTGCTTGCATCTCGAAACTCTGGATCATCGCCTCCAAATCCCGCACTCGAACACCATTCGAGTCTATCAGATTTGCACTCTTCGTGTCGTCCATCACGTACCTGATTGCCCCTCCAAACGAGCCTCCTTTTGTGATCTTTGCCATCATCTGCGTAGCTCCTTTATGACGCTGCCGATCTGCTCCGTGAGCCTCAAACACTCTCGATTAACAGGTGCGTAACCTGCGGCATTCGCCTGTCGTGCGATCTGATTTATGTTGTTATCCATACCGCAAAGTCGGCGTATCAGCCCCATCGTCTCGGGCGATATTCGGGGTTCAACCTTGCCTCTAGTTATCGCCTGCCGTGCGTACTCGCTGTCCGAAATACCTGCCTCCTTAGCTGACAATCTCAGCATCATCAGCTCCTGCGAATTGAGCCTGATGTTGACCGTGTAGCTACGTCGTTTCGACTCTTCAATCGTGGGTCGACCACCCTTATTTTTTGCCTTCATACATTCTAAATATTTACTCTGACCATCGGGAGCAAGGGGTTGTTGTAACTCAACAACATAAACTTGCTACTAAAAACCAACATTAATTCCCATAGATCGCAGCCCCCTGTTCTGGGCGATTAGATAATCATTCATATCCTTGTGCTCTGCATAGATATGTGAGCAATCGACCACCTCCACGCCTAACTTTTCGACAGCCGACAGAGCCTTGCGCCCTGCCGTGTCATTGTCCAAAAAGGCGTATATTTTCCGCTGGCTCTTTAGGAACTCGACCGCTTGGTTTAGGTTGCTAACTGAGTTAAGTACGCACACGCTGTCCACAGGGTTAGCTGCGTTTTTTAGAGTCAGGTAGGCGAGCATATCCATAAAACCCTCGAACAAAAGTGTGCTGTCGGATGAGCCTTTGATGATGGTTGGAGCTTTGGGCGATGAGGAGATCTTGAAACCTCGACTGCTGAACTCCCAACCTCCTGCATCGCTTTGGAAACCTACCGCGAAGCGTCTCTTTCCATTGAGCGTATAGTGTACCTCTCGGCAATATTTTTGGGCAATTTCCAAATCTACCGCTCGCATTTTGGTGACATACTCGATCAACTTTGTATATACTACCCGAAAAATCCACCACCTAATAATTGAAAAGTATACCACCAGAGATCCCAAATATCGAAAAAAACCTATCTTGTTTTTGGGTGCAACTTGGTGCCGATAGCGTGCGGTA
>JBCQTK010000066.1:0-11365 GCA_047178665.1 Rikenellaceae bacterium
CTTATATTATAAAGGTGCAAATTTACAAATTCAAATCGTCGCACTATGAAAATCGTCATAACTAACTAAATTTCAAATACTTCAAAGAACTTTTCTACAGTTTAATGGGACAGCAATGAGTCGTAATATAAGGTTTCCTCTGAGGCGTACCATCGAGGACTTATTGTTGCGGTTTCGCTAAGCGTGAACTCAATGGTCAACGTCTGATCGATCGGCGCGTCAACCTCTTGCGTTGCAGTATATGCCAACTCGCCGTTTACAAACCCAATGATGTCGCCGTTGTACATAGATTGTGTCCACCCATTTAGCGTTACGCTATCGATGGTTAGCACGGTGTCTTGTACCTCTCCGTTGAACACGTCGAGCAGTGCGTCGATGTCGCCGATCTTGCTGTCGGTGTAGTCGTTGGCGAGGTCGGCTATTTGTTGGGCGGTGACTCTGCGTGGCTCTGCCTCGCCACGGTCAAACACCGCTATTACCTCCGCTCCGTCGGGGGCGTCTTTGGGGGTTAGGTCTGTGATGTCTATTGTACTCATAATATGATACCTCCTATTATTTTGGTTCTCTTGCGCTTCATCTCTTGATACTCGGGATATGCGTCGTTGTTTGCCTGCAAATGACGCAGCATCCCACTCAGAAGAGTGTCCGCGTCATCTCTGGTTTGCATCCTCGCCTCTCTGCGCTCTTCTATGGTCGCGCTCGACAAATGCTCTCCGTGTATTGCTTGCGCTCCCAGATCGTTGAGCTTTACCGATATGTCGGGTATGACCAAATAGCGCACGTACATAGCGAGGGCAGGTGCCACATACTCCGATGTTAATTCAGCGTATTCGCCCCTCATAAGAGCCTCGTAGAGATCGTCCCCCAGGGCTGGTCGAATATACCTCTGCTCCGCTGCGGTGATCTTTGACTTGATTATTGTGTCGGCGCTGATCTGATCGGTGGGTGAAAATGCTAGCTCGATCACATCCTCCGCCCCTATTAAATTGTTCATAGCTGCGAAATGTACATCTGTTGTGTTTGATCTTCGGGGTCGTAGTCGAGTCCGTCAGCCTTGCGAGCCTCCCACACTCTCATATAGTTGGGCTTGAGGGTAACGGGTGGCTTGTTGACCACCGCGAGGGTCGTTGTGTCGAGCCTCAGAATGTCGGCGATCACGGTTTTTATTGGCTCCAACATCTCTGACTGCTCGGGTAGGATCACGGTGTTAAGCGCCACCTCGTACTCCATAAGTATGCGATCTGTAGAAAAACCCGTTGAGTAGTCCATACCGCTCAGCGCTCTGAACCACGAATGAGCGATCACAATATCGCCTAAAACCTGATCGTGTAGCTGTTCCCAGTCACCGTCATTGTCGGAGGTGATAGGAATAAACTTACTATCGTTGCCGCTGTCGGAGCTGTCTTTCATTACGAAAAGGATTTGCCCTGGCTTGCCTGCAAACCTCTCCTCTGCGGTCTTTTGCAGCCGCTCCAACTCCTCTTCGGTCTCGGTCTCAACATCTAGCATCATTACGCCCGACATCTGATATGAGTTGTCGAGTCGAGATATATTCCATCTATCGGTTTTGTAGGCTATCGCCGACACCCCCATACCTGCAATATATGTCGGCACTCCGTAATGATCAAACATCGGCTCATAATCCTTGAAGTGGATGATCGAGCGGTGAAACCCATCTTCGCTCTGTTCAAATAGAGGATATATGGGCAACTCTCGCTGCTCTGCTGTGCTATTCTCCATCCAATTGTGATGCAGTACGATATGCTCGCTATCAGCTGCTACACGACACTTCGTAGCGTCCTGGTGGTAGACATTAAGGAACGACCTCTTCGCATCGGTGACAACCTCCATAAACGCATTGCCAAACAACACCTTGTCATAAGCTATCTTATTGAACACCTGTCGCAAGCTCTCTCCGTTGCCGTTGGCGAGGTCTATAAACGCCTGTAAGTCGACCGCATTCTCGTCGCACAGAAAACCCTTACCCGATATGTAGTCGGCTTTGTCGTTGATTATGCGACGGTGAGATATGACATTTCTCGACATAACAGCCAAAACATAGGGCAGCTGATTATCGCTGCCCCACGTCCAATGCTTGTTGTTTGCGCTCGCCCTGCGTAGCGGTGCGCTGAACGCAGGTTGCGACACCACGGCGTTAACCGCAATGCTCGTCTTACTTCTCTGCTTCGTCATACTCCACGATCGCTGGATGCTTAACAACTGTGTAGAGGTATTTTAGATCCTCCTGTGTGCATTTTGCGAGTACGAAACGACCGCTTGACCTGTATTCGGGTTTCGCTACTACGATGGTTTTCTTCTCGAATTTACTCCTTACCTTGTACGCCATAATATTTTTTTTGTTATGGGCGAAGTTGTTAGCTCCGCCCGATTATATTATAATTACTCCTCGTCATCAGCCACCTCAAAGAGTGCATCTGCGAGATCTGCACTTGCAAAGTAGTGCGCCTTGATTGTCGACGTGCGAGAAATGGTGATCTCTTCGCCCGATGCGTCACTCAACGCCTTGCCTGTCGTGCCTGTGGTAGATGCTAGCTTTAGGGGTCGCTCGCTGCCCAAATCAGCGTCCCAGCCAACAAGTACGGCTCTGCCTACCATATTGACGATGGCGAAGAGACCACAATACGATGCGTCCATAACCTCCTCGGTTGCCGTCCTCGTCTCCTGCGTCATTCCCGACATCTTGAAAATAAGGTTTTGCGCGACCGAAACAACGTTGTTCTCGCGAGACGCGTTCTCCTGAAACTCGCACTCGTCCTCGTCATACTCAAATCGACTGAAACATTTACCCGATGTTACTGTTACGGCTGTGATTGTGCCGTCGGTGTCGAACGTTACATCCTCGACCTCTGCCGCGTCGATCAATCCGATCTTCACGACTCCTGCGGTTCTCTTTCCGCAAGTCTTCTGAAATCCTGTAAAACTCATTTTATTCTCTCTTTTAATGCAGCAAGGAGGCTGTGCGCACTCCTCGCCACTATTCAACTACTAATTCTCGTCCTCCTCGACAACCTTGTCGACGAACGATGCAACAATCAACTCAGGCAATAGAGCCTCCGTACCTGCCATAAAGATTGCGCGCTGGCGGTTCTCCATCTCGTCGGGGTTGTACCACATACGGATCTCTGACCCTGGATAATCGGTCGAGTTGACCGCTAGAGCCAAATTGCGGCTATCTGTGAGGATGATGACAGAGTTGGGCATATCCGCAAGAGCACCCAAATATGAGCTAACGCCGATATTCACAACCTCGACTCCGCGCCACTTGATTGTATCTCTACCGTCCTGCAACGCTACTGCTGCGGACTCGATTCCGTACCCCATACCCTCAAGTGTTTGGGTGTAGTTCTCGTAGACATCATCGGTAACGAAGAATCGCAAGTTACCCGTGCTCTTCTCTTGTCGGAGGCGAGGGTCGGCTGCTAGCCAAAGAGCCTCGAACATTGACTGCGCAGCATCAGGGTCTGTGAGGTCGGTCATTGTGACGTGGGTGATCTTATTTGCCGTCGCTACACCTGCGGTGCTAGCGAGCTGCCCCTTGATACTCTTAATGAGTCCATCGAACGAGTTGAATCCGCCGTTGTCTCGGGTGGTGTCACCCAGCCACATTGTAGCGCGGATACTCTCGGCGATAGCCTCGCGGAATAGCTGCGTCTCTGCCGCCTCTAGCTCCGTGCCCGATAGGTCGTCAAGATTAACACCTGCCTTGTTGGTGATCTGCTCCCAAACCATACCGAAGTAGTCGCTTGCGCTGTACCCCATCTCCGATTTAACCTTGCTGAGGTTGATGGTTTTCTGGAACTTGTCAGCAATGCTGCCGCCTGCCCATCCCTTTGCATACGACTTTAGGATGTCGCCGCTCCTGTGCCAATAATTCAGTGTTGTTGGCACTGGCATATTGTATAGAATTTTGATACCCAAACTCTGTGCGTCTGCACCTGTGAGCATAGGTCGAAAAAAGATCTCCGAAAGTTCGTTACCTGTGTACGTCTTCGGGTTTGCGATAATGTTTGACATCGTGATTTACCTGTTAAACTTTTGTGCATCGTCTTTGTACGCAGACTGATTTGGCGTTAGTTGCTGATCGTTGTTGATCGTTGGATCTTCGATCTCTTTTGTTTGTGTCGCTTTGGCTTTGAACCTTGCAAACTCCGTCTCGGCGGTTGTCGCTCGGTTCTCTACCTCCACTAACTTCGTCTCGGCGGTCTCTCGGGCTGTCTGCTCCGCTGCTAGCTGCTCTTGCAGCTGCTGCTCTCGCTGCTCGCTGCTCTCTAGGGCCTCGTCTAGCTGCTGCAAATGGTCGTCTTGCACCTCTACCTCCTCTTCGTTGTCGGGTGCAATATTGAGCACCTGACAAACCTTTCTGTAGATGTTTTTAATCATAGAATCTTTTTTATTTGAATTGTGAATTTCCGCAATGATTGTGTCGGCGAGTTTGTAATCCATAACCTCGCTAGGAGAGAGCCAACGACCATCGCCGTTTTGCTCTGCCATCAACTCGGAGTATGTCGCAGAGTCGCCGCCCGAACGTGTGGCGTACAACTCCGCTAGTCGCTGATCCGTTTGCTGTAATAGCTGCGCTTTTGCGAGTATCTCGGCTGCGTTACCATCCACGGAGCACGATGAGTTGTGAATGAGGTATAGGCAGTTTGGCGAGATCTCCCTGCATCCCTGCGACGCGGCTTGTGCTATCACCGTAGCTGCCGACGCTACATATCCGTAGGCTTTGGTTGTCACCTTTGCCGACAGCGAAGTGAGCGCCTCGTAGATTAACAGAGCATCGCCCACGTCACCGCCTGTCGATCGTATGTTAACGACTACCTCGGCTGCTTGTATCGCCTGAATCTCAGACACTACGCCTCTGAACTTCTCGTATGTAGCGACCCTCTGCTGTGGGTCTTCAAACTGCCACTCCTCGGGAACACCGATCGCGCCCTCGATGTCGATGGTCACAACATCCTGTTTGTTTGTTATTTTTATCTTCTGCTCCATAAAAAAAAATAGCGCGCAGACCAAAGCCCACGCGCTACAACCAACCGTATTAACCAAAACAAAAAAAACCAGTGCAACTGAGTTACATAGACATATAGAACAACAACGGCGGTGTCGCACTATGCGGCGAAAATAATTACCACGACGCTCTGGTCTGCGTCTTTTTATCCAGCGTCTGCTGATCGGTAATGTCGCTCGATACAACGTATGTTTTTATGTTGTCTATCCGTGAGTTGACTGCGTCTATCTGCGTGTTCATCTTTTCGAACATCGACCTGACCCACGCAGAGTCAGTCGCTGTGCTCTCGAATGTCGCAGGTGATCCGATGCTGCTAGTGGTGTAGCTACCGCCCACAATACCGCCGTTGGCAAACTTTTTGCCGTTGACACTATTTGCCGCCGACAGTGCGCCGATCCTCGCAGTGTCCTTTTTGTTGACAATGGCGATCAGTTCGTCACCCTCTACCTCGCCGATGGGCTGTCCGTCGATATAGAGTTGATGACCACCCTGCGCGTGCGAACGTCCGTTGATTACGGCGGTGCCGTCTCCTATGGGGATTATACCTCCATCTGCGTAGTATTGTTGTGCAGAGATCGTGGCTATCTGCGCAGCCCCTGATACAGCCGCCAACGCCGCAAACGGAATACCTGCAGGCCAACCCATTTGCGCAAACGTCTTGGAGATGCTCATTGCCGTATCTATTATGACCTGCGCAATACTTAGCTTTTTTTCTCTCTCGAATGCCTCTCGCTCCACCTCCTCCTGTTTTGCTGCATACTCCGCATCAAGTGTTGCGAGCTGATCTTCGTACTGAGCTTCAGTTATCAGATCTTTATCTAGCTTAGCTTGAAGTAGCGACGATGCTGTATCATACTCGCTTTCTATAGTGTCGAGCTGAGCCGATAGTTGGCGATCCGATGCGTCATTCATTATGTCAAAAACAGCATTGCTAACGTCTTGGGCTGCATCTATAGCCGCCGACTTTAGTTGCTTTACCCCTGATTCGTCGAGTCCGAATGCAGAGGTAAACCATCCGCCACTACTTTTGCTCGGCGCATCTATGTTTTTCAACTCGTCCTGGAGATCTTTGATCTTCGAAATCGTACCGTCCCACGTATCAGTTCCCTCGTCGCCCGAATCGAGCAAATAACGCAACCGCTCCTGCTCGATCTTAGCGAGATTTTCACGAAGAGTTATCTCCTGCTGCAACAATGCCGTCTCCTTTTGCTTGTCGGTGAGGGTGTTATCGTTGGATATAACCGTGGTTTTAACGGTGTACTCGGAGTATGCGCTATCAACCTTTCCGCTATACTCCTTTGATTCCGCCTCGATGCGCTTTTGCACCTCAGCCTCCTTTTTGGCGGTTATGCGATCTTCGATAGCCGCTTTGTCGTCAGCTACATTGGCGTAGGTCGTGAGTTCTTCGACGCTTGCGCTCTGCAGTATCTGTTCGCTCTTTGTTGCCCCTGCCTGAGTTATCGCCGACCGCTCTGCCTCATATCTCTGCTGCAGGGTTGTCCGCTGCTGCTCGATAGTCTGCCACTCTTCAGATCCCTGCTCGTAGAGGGATTGTTCAGCGTCTAGCATCGCTTTGAGTTTGCCATAGTCGCCATCGGACTTTAGCAATGACTTCTCGGTGGCTCTCTCGCTGAGTTTAATGCGTTTGTCGACACTATCGGCGAGGAGTGCGAGTTGTGCATCTATGTTGTCTCTCTCGTAGGATAGTATCTCGTCAGAGATCTTTTTTCTGTTGGTGTTGTAGGCTTTGACGATAGCCAAATCCGCGTCCCTCTGCTTTTGCAGTTTGTCGGTCAAATCCTCCTCTAGCTTGATTCTATCGTCTAGACTTAATTTGTCCTGTGCGAGCCGCTCGTTAAGGTAGTCTATTTCGAGTTGCAGCACCTGCTCTTGATACGCTTTTTCGCTTGCTATCTGACCGCTGAGGAGTTGCTTCTTTAGCTCCAATAGCTTTTGGTTTTGGGCCTGCTCCGCGGTGATAGGGTCGGACTGAGTTAGGGTTGCATCCTCTGCCGCCGCCTTGGCTCTAGTCTCCTCGTACTTGCGCAGCGCCTCCTCTGCGAGCTTGAGATCCTCCGTGATTTGCTCAATCTCCTTGTTGCTGCCAACGCGAAACTCCGTACCTGAATTAACATCTGAGTATGTACTGTTAAGTCGACGCAGCTCCACCTCCGCTACACTCACGTTCTTTTTCAGCTCCTCATACAACTCCGCCTCTTCCTTGATGTTGGCGAGGGTCGACACGTCGTTTGCGCTCAACTTCGCCAACTCGTAGCGACTATATTGCTCTGTTAATTCGGGGAATATGGCGGCTAGTTGCTGATAGGCTACGAGCTGCTGAGTTGTGGTAGTCGTTTCGTCTCGAATAGTGGATATGAGGCTGTTGATCTGCTCCCTGCGGCTCTGTTGCTTTTTGTCAAACTCGCCCATTGCGGCGTTGAGCTTCTCTTGCGCAGTCGCCGCCGCTGTCGCCTCTGTTCGAAAGAATGCGAAGTACGAGATTGCGGAGGCGGTCGCCACGAGAAATAGCCCAATGACATTTGATGATAGGGTTAGATTGAACGCCCTTAGCGCAACAGTTGCAGCGGTGACGTTACCCGTCAACGCCAACTTTGCCACCGCCAACAACTTTGTAGCCGTCGAGGCGGTGCTAGCTGCGGTGGCGTTAGTTATGAGAGTCCTTGTATTGCCGCTTATCGCTGCATTGCTCAATGTCGTAGCGAGCGCAGAGGCTTTTGCGAGGGTGGTGAGGGTAGCATCCCACGTGGCTTTAGCCTTTGCCCAATATACATTCCACTTCAACAGTCCGTTGAGCGTCGCCACGACTGCCGCACCTGTTGAAATAGCCTTGGCGATATTGTCCGACTCGCGAACAACTGTTGTCGAGAATTGCAGCACGGAGCGCGTGAGGGGATTAAGAAAGTTCCCGACGCTTATAGCTTGCGACTCTAGCGCGGAGGTGAAGTTGTTAATGTCACCTTGCAGCGTATCGCGTATATTGTCCGCCGCGCTCTTTGCTGCGCCACTCGCCCCCCTGAGTGCCTCGGTCAACACTCCGACACTATCGCCCGACGCAGCCAACACGGCGAGGGTTGTCATCGCTGTTCGCCCCACCTCGTCCATTGCGCCACCTAGCGATATTCCCTCTTTGCTCAACTCTGCGAGTCTCTCGGCTACTGGCTTTCCATCGGCTGATATATCCGTAAAGATACGACGCAGTGCCGTTCCTGCTTGCGATCCTCTGATACCGTTGTCCGCCAACACGCCTAGCATCGCCGCTGTCTCTTCGAGCGATATGTTGGCGAGCTTGGCGACTGGCGCAACATACTTGATCGACTCGGAGAACGTATCGAGCTGCAGCGCTGAGCTATTGAACGACCTTGCCATTACGTCGACAACCCTAGTCGAGTCCTCTGCGCTCAATCCAAACGCCCTGATAACGACACCTGCGACATCCGCGGACTTGGCGAGATCCTCACCTGTTGCCGTGGCTAGATCTAGCGTCGCATCCGTCATTTCGAGGATCTGATCGGGGACAAATCCCATTCGGCTGTACGCCATCTGGAGATCCGCTACCTGCGTGGCGGTGTATTCCGTAGCGCCGCCTAGCACACGTGCATTCTCCTCCAGCCGCAACAGTTCGTCCGCTGTCGCACCACTGACTGATGCGACTTGCGCCATCTTGTACTCAAACGCCTGAAAGTCGGAGTATATCGACCTAAACGCTGTCTGTAGCCCATATACAAAACCAATCACGGCAGCCGACATTATCGACACCTTGTTGACAACGCCCGACATATAGTTACCTATGTTGTTGGTGAAGTCCCCTGCCGCAACTTTAGTCTCACGTAGCGAGGTGCGCATTGCGGTCAGCTGCTTTGTCATCTCCTGCCCTAGTGGGCTGTTTCGCTCTGTGGCGGACAGTTTTTTCTACTTCGCATTAAGCAACGCAACATCTGCCTCCATCTGTCGAATGGAGCCACTCAGAGAGTTCTGTGATTTGAGCTTCAGATCCTCTTCGCGCCGACTCTCTCGGCTCAACGTGTTGGCGTAGCGCTGTTCTGCAGTCAGCGTCTTGCGCGCCGTGGTCGCTGTGGTCTGCGCCTTTTCGAGCGTCTTTAGGAGCGAGATCGCAGCCTGCATATCCTTGCTGCTGCTGAACTGCTTTGTCATCTCCGCCCATATCGACTTTGCGTTTTTCGTCGACTGCACGAACTTATCCATCAACTTTATAACCTCGGCAATGTCTGTCTTTCCGCTGCCGAAGTTGATTTCGAGCCTGAATATTTTTGTTTTGTCCGCCATAGCTAATAACCTATTTTCGTGTTGTTATACAAGATTTCGACCTCGTTATATGTAATGTACGTGTGCGACTCGTCGACTGGCAACATTATATCTATAGAGGGATCGACAATGAACACGCACTTCGTAGCACGTGAACTGTTGGGGTTGTAGTCGCTGATCGACTCCAAAAAACAAGCGACAACCTCGCCGCCTACGTCAACAATGTAAGGACAGCGCAAATCTCTGTGCGCCTCATCCCTTGGGTAGATCAGCGACTCGACGTCTTGGGGCTTCAATCGTATCATCATCGTTAGTCTGCGACCATTGTTGTAGAGCTCTACGTTAGTGTCATAATACTTACGCAACCCCTCGACTGTGCCGTCTGACGCTGTGATATTCTCGAATCCCAAATTTACGCCGTGTTCTGCACTTTGGTATACGAGTAGTGGGTAGTTGGGATAGCTCTCTGTGTCCGACCCTGCAGATCTTGCCCCCACGCCTGCGAAGTATCCTATGACGCTCGTAATCTCCACGTCTGCATCATCTATCTCCATCTGCTCCGTCTCTCGTATCTCCTGCAGCAGCTCCATCCCGACGCTGGCGACGTTGCGAGTAACGAAAGGTGCGAACATCGACACCTGTACACTTGTTTCGTCCGTGGATACTTTGTTTTGCAAGCCTAACACCTGCGTACCTAGCTCGATCTTTGTCTTGTAGTTATAGTAGTCGACAACATCGTTCCCCTCGGAATACGCGAGCGTCAACGACACACCATTATCTTCGCCCAGCTCTTCGATCTCAAAATCCTCGCTATATTCTATCTCCTCTCTCCAGTCTACAAGCTTGGATTCATCTCCTCCGTCGTAGAACGTCGATCGCGGCTCTATGTATATCCTCCTTGTTATGCTGTTGGTGTAAAATAAGAGGTTGTACATCGAGCGCAGAGAGGAGAGGAGTTCGAGGCACGTGCTAGATCCGCCAACTGCTGAGATGCCAACATCGTCGCCATCTACGAGCGCGGCGGAGAAGTTGGGTTCGATTTCACACGCATTTATCGTCAAGGTGGCGGCGCTGGTTGAATCTGCTGACTTGGAGAAATAAAGATCTATATCAACTCCGTTGTCAGGGTAGGCGGAAATTGTTATGGTTTTCTTCGTAGCGTTAAACGATATAACTGGCGCGCCGCTGCTATTGTATGTTAATTTAAAAATGTGATAAGATAGCACACCAGGGATGTTGTCGAGCCCATCGTATGTGATCGCGTCAGTAGGCGTGTCTACGACTCCGCGAATGAAGCTCGTAACAAAGGTAGAGGTCGTTGATTTACCTAGATTTACGACTAAAAACTGCGTTCTTTTAGACGAGCTGAATCCTGGTATAAATGCGCTATATGTATATGTTTCGTATCTAGACACCGCCACAAGTCCACTTAGCGATCCGCCCTCCTCTAGCTCTATGTATAGCATATACCCCTCTGATGCCAACATCGAGGATTCCGATACTTCGTCTCCCTCCCATTCGTTGCTGTCTTGTATGGCGAAATTGTAGGTGTCATCCGTTTGTCCGAACCTTACGGTGTCGACATACGCTAGTGAGTCCGTCAATGATGTCTGGTAGGCTATCTTTACGTCAAATGAAGCATAACACTCTGTGGTCGGCGTAAAATACGACCCCCAACGACTTGCAACCACGATGCCCTCGGTCGCTGTAAAGTAATTAGAATCGTCATTGTCGGTGTCGTCCCAGAAAAAGCCACGTGTACCTTCTGCGAAGCTTAACGTAAGCGACTCGCCAACAGAAGAGGTGCCGACCAAAAAATCATTCTCCTCCTCGATATAGCTTACATCCTCTTGCTCCTCGATCTCGCCCGAAAAGTACATTTTTTCAAAGTTCGATTGTAGGCTCGTAGATACATTGAACCCCTCGAATATGAGGAGGGCACTGAAAAACCCACGATTTATCCCAAAATTCCTTCGTTTGAGTCAGAATACAGCAAGAAACAAGAATCCACATTTTCATAACATGGATTCTTGTTTCTTGTTATATTGGAAT
>JBCQTK010000067.1:0-11315 GCA_047178665.1 Rikenellaceae bacterium
GACAAAAAAACTACTGAAGAAATAGTGCAATTTTAAAGAATAATTTCTATTTTTGAAACATCTTTAGTGGCATACTTTTCAATTAGTATGGTGGACTATTTTTCGATTATTATATACACTATTCTCCTTTTCGGCATATATCAGTCGTTGATAGTTTTGAGGCAACTTTATGGCTTTGAGATGTCGAGAAACCACTACTTCCTTGTGTCGGGAGACTTTTTCAACCCTGGACCGTGTGGTATCTTTTTGGCTGGTATATTAGTCTTGGCTCTAACCATAGTAAAGAAAAATAACAGAGGAGCGACACTGCTATCTTTTATGCGAGTGCAATATTATACCGCCTTTGCAGCTCTAATTCTTTCGTTTGTAGCGATTGTACCAACACTCAGCCGTGCAGGATGGGTCGGAGCGATTGCTGGGGGGGCTATATTATATTTTGCAAAATTTAAACATACACTTACAACATTTTGCAATAAGCACTCTTTGAATCTGAAATTTGTATTATCTGTTACAATTCTATCTTGTCTCCTCTCTTGCGTGAGTATCTATCTGTTAAAGAAGGAGTCGGCAAATGGCAGAGTATTTATTTGGCAAAATACACTTTCTGCAATATCTAAATCTCCGATCTTGGGCGTGGGTGTAGGATGCTTTACTCAACATTATGCTGATGCTCAAGCCGAGTATTTTGAGTCGAACAATATCATCGAGAGGGATAACCCGAATGTTGCGGTTGTCGGAAATCCAGAATATCCGTTCAATGAGGTTTTGGCAATAACACTTGCTCTCGGTTTGATTGGGCTGTTTATTGTAGCGTATATACTTTATCATCGAATGTTTAGGTGCGACAATACTTATGTAGCAGTCGCGATAACTATCCTAACAGCCTCTCTATTCTCTTACACGTTTTATATTCCGCTAATTGCAATCCTATTTGCCTACGCATTAGCGAACGGAGCAGAGTCGCAAAACACGCCACGTTTTCATAGAGTATATAATTGCCTATATATTATACCATTTATCTTGCTATGTTGTGCTGTCCCTTATATTCTGAAGCTGATAGAGACCGATAAAGAGTGGCGAGAGATCTCAATGTTCTACAATATGGGCGATTACGAAACTGTCGTCGAGGACTCTGATCCTCTACTACACGAACTATACAATAATGATCGATTTATGTTTGAATACGGACACTCTCTCAATAAGATAGAGAACTACAAACTAAGTAATGAGATCCTTTTGCAAGGAATCAAATTTAGTACTGATCCAATGTTCTGGAATGTTATAGGCAATAACTATCTTGCACTTGGCGATTATGACCAGAGTGCAAAATCTTATCTTAGAGCGTATCATCAATGTCCCAGTCGTATATATCCGCTATATCTGCTCACAAAATTATATGACGCAAAGGGGGATAAGGAGTCGATGATATATTATGGCAATATATTACTAAACAAAGAGCCGAAAATCCCATCAGCAGCTGTCGATGATATGAAGAACGAGGTCCAAGGGCTTCTCTGTGGCGAAGATTAAATATAATCAGAACTGCAAAAAACATAATGAAAACGCCCTAAATCTGATTATAAAACATTATAAAAATATTATAGATACTATGAAAAACTATACTTACCTTTACAAAAAGAGTATTACCAAGTGATATACACTTTGGGAAAAAGGCGGAGAGGGTATCTTCTGAGCGTGAGAACCTACGAACGATACACCCCTCCGCTGAACTCCCCTAACATAAAACTGAAAGGAGGTTGTAAATTTAAGAAATGTTTTTGAGAAATCAGCAGATACGCTCTGCAAAGTTGTCGAAATGATAGACAACACAAACAAACGGTATTGCAAATAAGCGACACCAAACTATTAAAACAAAATTAAATTTTACGAAGATGAAAAAGATTAAAACATTCGCTGCCGCAGCAATCTTCTGCGCAGCAACTTTCGCTGGTTACACAGCTTACAACCAAGCAACTATGACAGATTCAGAAAAGATGATATTGGCTAACATAGAGGCTTTGACAAATAATGGTGGTGAGCCTGGTGATTTAAACCATAGATTAGCAACAGAGAATGATAAGTATGGAGAAGTATTCTTGTGTTGTAGTGATGTAGATTACCTAAGTTATTGTGGGTTTGTAGACTGTTCTGAATATTAAATAGTGTAAAATAACACAAAACTAAAAACTACTGTTAGTGTATTATTATATCTTAATACACTAACAGTAATATAAAACTATCTATCTATGAAGAATAAATATTATTTAATCTTGTGTTTGCTGTTGTTTGGGTGTGGTAGACAAATTGTTGACGATTCAGATATATATTCAATCAATCCGACAGGAAAGAATGTTTTGAAAATGAGTGATTTTGTTGATTCTGTGAGGTATATTACATTAGAATCGACCCGCAATTCTAAAATAGGCTCTATTTCGGAGGTCGTCAAAGATGATGATAATCTGATTATCAGATCACGTGATGCTATATACATTTATAATGAGAGTGGCGTTTTTCAGTCATCTGTCAACAAGAAAGGACGTGGCAGAGGTGAGTACTTATCAATTGATGCTATGACTGTAGATTGTAAGAATAATCAGATAATTATTTGCTGCAATGCTCAAAGATCTCTATTATATTACTCGTATGATGGTAAATTCATAAAAAAGATAACTCATTTTGGTGAGAAACGACCATATATACGAGACATAAAGTATCTACAGAACAGGACATTCCTATGCTCTGATTATTTACATTCCCGTGAATCACTATATAAATTGTGGGTTTTAAATGAAGATGGAACTTTAGTAGAGGATCTTGTTGTTGGCGAGTTTTCTCATCCTGTCTCTACCCCTGATTTCACAATTTTCGACATATCAGATAACAGTGTTGGCTTTATGGATATTAGTAAAGATCGAGATTTTGTATATCATAATGGTATGATGTCACTGGTTACATCATACGATGTAAATGGATTAGTTGCAAGTGATTTTAAAAATGTTGATATTTCAGAATTTAGCCAAAAATATTGGCTTAAGGGACGCTCATTTAATTCCCGAGCCAACACCCAATATAAAGGTGATTATATATTATCAAGATGGAAAGGAGAAGATCGAAATAGTTATTATACATTAGTTAACCGTATAAGTGGTGAGGTTATAGTCGGAGATCAGATTGATGGCAGATTATCAAACTCGCAGATGGTTTACCCAACTCGACAAAGTAATGGGTACTACTCATTTATAAAAAATAATATTGATGGTGTGATCACAACAGAGATTAATATTAGCGATATTGACGACTCGAATATAATAAAATTATTAAATCTTAAAGAGGACGACATTGATAACATAAATCCTGCAATCCAATTTTTGTATGTTAAAAAATAGTTTTAAGAGATATGTATTATCGTCTTTCTGTATGATTAATGCTGTAATTATTACAAGCTGTATTCAATACAATAATATTGACCACGATATTAAGACATTAATGGCACGACAGATATATTTGCCACAAAATAGTATTGTTATAAATAATGGGGCAATCGATACTTCTTGGCTAAAAAATGAATTGCCTTTAAAATTAATAGTATATTCAGATTCTACCAATTGTGGGGTCTGCTCACTAAAAGGGCTTGTGG
This sequence comes from Rikenellaceae bacterium, assembly GCA_047178665.1. Taxonomy (GTDB): domain Bacteria; phylum Bacteroidota; class Bacteroidia; order Bacteroidales; family Rikenellaceae; genus Alistipes. The sequence goes on from JBCQTK010000067.1 coordinate 3,638, forward strand.
ATTGGGTTGAAAATGTTGATTATTGTGAATCTTCAGACACATCCATTTACTTTATATACACACCGAGGGTTAAAGATCGAGAGCGTTTTATAACTATTGTCGAAAGAGAAATGTTCGATTATCCAATAATAATAGATTCCATAGGCGAGTTCGAGCGACTCAACCCCCATCTCCCCAAGAACAAGGCGATGCACACCTTCCTGCTCGACGAGAATAACAACGTGGTGTTGGTCGGCAACCCTCTGAACAACCCCAAAATCGAGAAGATGTTCAAAGAGATTGTTGAGGAGAAGTTAGATGAAAAACGAGTGACGCATTGAGGGAATTGAAATAGTCGTAAAATTATATCTGAACTTCAACAGGGTTAGGTCGAGACACAGAAGATAGGTCGTATGATAAATCTAAATAATATAAATTTTGATATGAAAAGAGGAATATTAGCATTAAGCCTTTTGGTGTCGGGGGTAGTCTCTGCGCAGGGATACGACGGCAGGCTGACCCTCACCGAGGCGATTGACTATGCGCACCAGAACTCCGCCTCGGCGAAGATTGCGGAGCTTAACTTTATGTCGAAGTATTGGGACTTCCGTTCGTTCAAGGCGGAGCTGCTCCCTGCGCTCAATCTGAGTGGCGACTTTGGCAACTTCGACCGCTCGGTGGTTGAGGCGCGCGACTACGTTACGGGCGAGATCAACTACGTCTCGAACAACACGCTGAGCAACGATGTAACCCTCTCGATCGACCAGCAGATCGCCCTCACGGGTGGTACCATCTCGCTCACCTCGTCGCTCTCACGCCTCGACCAGTTCAGCTACGACGCAACGACCTTTCAGTCGAACCCCGTGACGATCCAATATACCCAACCGATTCGAGGCTTCAACACCCTCAAGTGGCAGAAGAGGAGCGAGCCGTTGGAGTATGAGAGTGCCAAACGCAGCTACCTAGAGTCGATGCAGACAATTACGATCAACACAACGAGCTACTTCTTCGCTGTGCTCACCGCCCAGACGAGCCTGCGCAACAACATCCAAAACAGCGACGACACACGAGAGCTATACGAGATAGCGAAGCAACGATTCGAGATCGGCTCCATCACCAAGAGCGAACTGTTGCAGCTGGAGCTGTCGCAGCTCAACGCAGAGATCTCGACCAACGACAGCCGCATTGCGCTCGAAACGGCACTCTTCAACCTCAAGTTCTATCTGGGCATCATCGACGATCGTCTGTTGGATCTCGTCCCCCCGACCTCGATCCCTCAAGTCGATCTCACCTACGACTTCGTGTTGGAGCGTGCGTTGGAGAACTCTACGCACGACCTCTCGATCACCATCGACAGGTTGTCGGGCGAGCAATCTGTTGCTCAGGCGAAGGCGAATCGAGGTGTTCAGCTCTCGTTTCGCTCCAACCTCGGACTCTCGCAGACTGCCAACACCCTCCCTGCCGCCTACCGCAGAGTGCAGGATCAGGAGGTGGTGGGTCTCAGCGTCTCGATGCCGATCTTCGACTGGGGGATGAGCAGGGGGAAGGTGAAACTTGCCGAGGCGGAGTTGCAACTCATCGAGACCGAGATCGAGCAGTCGGAGATCAGCTATCGCCAAGACATAATGATAAAGGTGATGGAGTTCAACAACCTCACTCGTCAGTGCGAAGCGTCGCTAAGGGCGGTATATGTCGCAGGCGAACGCTATCAGATAATGAAAGATCGCTTCACCAATGGCGGTGTCACCGTCACCGATCTCAACACTGCGCAGGAGGAGATGGATGATGCCAACGACGAGTATGTGAGTCAGCTAAAGTCGTTCTGGTCAGCCTACTACGACCTCCAGAAAACCTCGCTCTACGACTTCATCCTAAAGCGAGACATCAACGCCGAATTTGACAGAATAATCGAAAATCAACTATAACTATGAAACGGATAATCACCACCGCCCTAACCCTGCTGCTCTTCACCGCCCTAAGCTCGTGCGGCAACACCCCCGACAAGTCGAAAAAGGGGAACAAGACCCCCAAGCGAGAGGCTGTAAAGCTCAATGTCGACACCATATCGCTCGCCAAACGCACCTTCAACAGACAGATCATCTGCAACGGAAAGCTCCGTGCGCTGCAAAAGAGCGAGCTGAAGTTTGCCACCTCGGGGACGATCGCCACGGTAGAGGTGCAGGGTGGCAGCTACGTGGAGGAGGGTGCACTGCTCGCCACACTCGACACTCGTGACGCACTGATCGAGCTAAACAAGAGCCTTCGCACGATGGAGAAGGCTCGCATAGATCTTGTCGACAAGTTGATCGGTCAGGGCTTCGATGCCGACACAACGGCTGTGCCACAACTCATCCTCGACAATGCGAAATATTCGTCGGGCTACACCTCTGCGGAGGATGACCTTCGGGCTGCGCAACGCTCCCTCGACGACTGCTACCTACGTGCTCCATTCGCAGGTCGTCTGGCGAATGTAGATTCAAAGTCGCACAACGCCACCCCCGATATATTCTGCACGCTGATCGACGACAGCTACTTCGACGTTGAGTTCAACATATTGGAGGCGGAGCTAGAGGAGGTCGAGCGAGGAGAGAGGATCACCGCCACCCCCTTCATCAACTCCGAGATGCTCTTCGAGGGGCGCATCAGCGAGATCAACCCACTTGTCGACGACAACGGACAGATCAAGGTGAGGGCGAAGATCCGCAATCGAGATGGCTACCTGCTGGAGGGAATGAATGTGAAGTTGACGCTCAACCGCGCCATCGCCAACCAGTTCGTTGTACCCAAAAGTGCCGTTGTGCTGCGTGACGGCTACAACGTGATCTTCCGCTACATAGATGGCGAGGCGATCTGGACATATGTAGATGTGGTGATGTCGAACATCGACTCGCACCTAATCCGTGGCAACAAAGAGAAGGAGACAACCATCTCGGAGCACGACATAGTAATCACCTCGGGCAATAGCAACATTGCTGACGGCACGGCAGTAAACGTAAAATAAGATCGTTGCAAAGCGGCGAAAATTCAAAGATAACGTAGAGGTCTATTCAGTCAAATACTTTAGTATGCTCCTTTCATAGCCCTCCACGCCATCTTCAAATTTTCATCCACCTATCAACGATCTTCGAAGAGTACAAAAATATCAAATACAATACAAAGCTATGAAACCAATAACCCACACAATCACCGCCCTCGCCGCCCTCTGCGCTGTGAGTTGCACTCAGCCCGAATACACCTCGATCTATGATATGTTCACCAAGGAGAGGGAGCTGAAGATCACGGAGGAGGTTGCGATCTCAGAACCTATTTCATACATCACAAAAGGGATAATTCAAGACTCACTCTTTTTTGCTCAAATACGACAATCGACCCACAACATCTACGCCATCAATATCTTCACGGGTGAGGTGGAGGGCAAGATCATACCCAAAGGGCGAGGACGAGGTGAGGCGACGAACATCTCACTCTTAGGGTTAGTTGACAACGATATAGTCTGTTTTGGGTGGGGTAATAAATCAGTAGTCAGAGCCGATCTTAATGAGGCGATGAATAGCAATAACGCAGCTGAGTTGAGATCAACAAAGTGGAAGTCCGATGGTAAGAGTATGTGGGCTAACATAATTCCCCTGCCAAATGAAAAATATATATCCAATCAATTCACCGAAGAGGGAATATTCCACATTCTCGACAGCGACCTTGAGGAGCTATGCCCTTTCCAAAAATATGAGAAGGTATCAGACTCTGATATGGAGAATAACTCAACCTATCAAGGGCTAATGCACCTCGCCCCCTCGAAAGATAGGTTTATCCACACATCATATTTGAATAATAACATTCACATCTACGACATCACATCGCTCGATAGCGAACCTCGTTTGGTTAAACACTACAAAGATGAGTTACCTAAGTTTGAGTTGAAGAGTGCGGAGTATGGTGAGTATGTCGAACCATTAGGAAGTAATATTCTTGGTACTGGTGCATTAACGGCGAGCAACAAACACTTCTACCTACTCAACATTGGATTGTCATACGATGAGTTTCGAGCACTTGGCGACGAGGCAGATGAGGGTGCAACCACCATCTTGGTCTTTGATCGTGACGGTCGCCCTGTCGAGAAGCTGATATTGGAGCGACCAGCGACAGATATATATTACAGCGAGACAAACAACTCCCTCTACACCATCGGCATCAACGACCGAGAGGAGGATTGTTTGATCAGATACCAACTATAACAGAAAAAAACAATGAAACCAATAACCCACACAATCACCGCCCTCGCAGCCCTCTGTGTAGTGAGTTGTGCTCAGCCCGAGTACACCTCTTTGGATGATATGTTCACCGAGGAGCAGAGCATCACGGTGACAGATGAGGTCGTTCTTTTGTCGCCCATCTCCTCCGCTTTACACGGTACAATCTGTGGCTCGCACCTTGTCTCAACCATTGGCTATAATGGCAAATATGTCATCTCGATTGTCGACATACATAGTGGAGAGATAGAGCAGACTCTTCTGCCGAAGGGTCGAGGACGCAACGAGTCGACGAACGCCTATCTGATAGGTGTGCAGGGAGATAATATCGTCTGTAATAATAGGGATAAATCGAAGATTCTGAAGCTCTCATTCGACGAGGCATTTAAGGCGACTCCAGATCAAAGATGGCGAGAGACAGATATGGAGTGGGACGGTTACTGGGGGAGCAAATTCTACCCTGGCGCACTTGAGGATGATCGTTATATCTTCTGTGCGTGTAGCGAGGAGGGGTTGTTTGAGATTGTCGATTCGGAGAGTAATCTGCTATACACCTTTGGCGAGTATAATATGTTGGATGGTGACGAAGACGAGCGTGCTGCACCCTACAAGGGACGATTCTACACCACCCAATCGCAGGAGCGACTTCTTTACTCAACGGAGTATGGTAATGTTCTCTATTTCTATGACATATCAGACCCGAACAGAGAGCCTAAACTACTCAATAAATACCACTTCGAACTTCCGAAAATAGATATTGAACATTATAGAGGTGGTACGTCAATCTCTACAAACGCAGAGAGTATTATCGGCACAAGAACTGCCGCTGTGAGTGATGACTATTTCTACCTACTGAACGACTCTCGAACAATCACTGAGGTAAACGAGAGCAAAGAGTTTGGGTGTAACACTATCTTGGTATTTGATCGAGATGGTAATCCCATCAAGAGGTTATTACTCGATCAGAGGTGTATGTACATATATTACAGCGACTCCAACAACTCCCTCTACACCATCGGCATCAACGACCGTGAGGAGGATTGTTTGATAAGATACCAACTATAACAGAAAAGAATGATGAAACCTATAACCCACACAATCGCCGCCCTCACCGCCCTCTGCGCCGTGAGTTGCACTCAGCCCGAATACACCTCGATCTACGATATGTTCACCAAGGAGAGGGTGCTGAAGATCACGGAGGAGATTGCGATCTCAGAACCTCTAAACATCTCATACAATGGAATTATCAGAGACTCGACTCTATATTTGGGTATTAGCGGTGCTTCATATAATATGTACACAATAAATATATTTACGGGTGTCGTCGAGAGTAAAATAGTGCCAAAGGGTCGAGCGAGGGGGGAGTCTCAAAAAGCGATCCCCCTTGGTATTGATGATGAGAATATAATATTTAACAACATATATGAGAAAAAGATAATGAAACTCAATCTTGATGATGTGAAGAGATCTCTCTCGCCTCAAGAAATTGAGACGATCAAAATCAAGAATGAGAACTTTCTGCAGGTGTTAGATCTATGTTACTTATCGCACGATCGAGCCCTCTATAACATAAGGAACGAGAGAGGTCTATTCGAGATTGTCGATCTCAACAAAAATGAGGTGCTACATAGCTTTGGAGAGTTTGATGAGAGCCTCAATGGTAATAAAAGTATGGAGTCATCATATCAGGGTCATCTACAGACAAATCCATCTATGGATCGCTTTGTTAGCTATAGTTCTAATGGTAATATTCTCTATTTCTATGATGTCTCCTCTCTCGACGAAGAGCCTCGGCTTTTGAATCATTACCACTTCGACACGCCGACATACAAGGTCGTGCAGACGAATCGTGAGGGTGGTAGCATAACTATGTCAGTGACGTCTGGCGAAACAAATATTATGGGTACAGGTTCAACCACTGTTAGTGACGACAACTTCTATCTACTTAATAGCGATATGAGTGTAATTGACTATCGGGCTAACCCAAACGATGGTTTTGATAAAGTTTTACTCTTTGATCGCGATGGTAAGCCTCTTCAGATATTGATACTAGAGAGAGCCGCAACGATGATTGTCTACAGCAAACTAAACAACTCCCTCTACACCATCGGCATCAACGACCGTGAGGAGGATTGTTTGATCAGATACGAACTATAACAGAAGAGAACCTATGATAAAGAGATTGATAACACGTCCGATTGCGGTGACGATGAGTGTCATTGCGGTTGTGGTATTGGGATTTATCTCGATGCGGTATCTGCCTATTTCGCTGATGCCCAACATCGACATTCCGCAGGTGACAGTTCACGTGTCGGCACCTGGTATGTCGGTTCGTGAGGTGAACGATCAGCTCCTGCGCCCCCTGCGCAACCAACTTATGCAGGTCGTTGGGCTGAGCGACATATCGACCGAGGCACGCAGCGACGTGGGTGTTCTCTACCTCGACTTCGAACCCGACAACGATATGGACATCGCCTTCATCGAGGTCAACGAGAAGGTCGACCGTGCGACGCAGAGCCTTCCCGAGGGTGTCGACCGCCCGAAGATCATCAAGGCTACGATCACCGACATCCCCGCCTTCTACCTCAATGTGTCGCTCAGGCGAGAGCATCAGGGTGAGGAGCTACCCACGGCAGGTGTCAGCTTCACGCAGCTGGGCAGCTACGTGCGTGACGTTGTGAGCAAGCGCATCGAGCAGCTCCCCGAGACAGCTATGGCGGACATCAGCGGCGTGATCTCCTCGAAACTCCTCTGCATCCCCGACGAGCAGAAGCTCACCTCGATGGGTGTCGACGTTGAGTACTTGGGAGATGTCATCGCAGCCAACAACATCACCCTCGGGGCACTCTCGATCCGTGATGGGCAGTATCGTTACAACATACAGTTCGACGCACAGATCACCTCGAAGGAGGATATTGAGAATATCTACATCAATCACAACGGTCGCATCTATCAATTCAAGGAGCTATGCACCATCGTCGAGCGACCTGCGCAGCGCAGCGGCTTGGTGCGTTCGGGGCGTGAGAATGCTATCAGCGTAGCTATCATCAAGCAGAACGATGCTAAGATGGAGGATCTGCAAACGAGCGTCAACGAGTTGGTCAAGAGCTTGGAGGGGGAGAACCCCAACCTGCGATTTGAACTCACCCGAGATCAGACGCAGCTGTTGAGCTACTCGATCGATAGCCTCGGCAAGAATCTAATCTATGGTGCGATCTTGGCGAGCCTTGTGATCTTCCTCTTTATGGGGGATCTGCGATCGCCTCTGCTCATTATAATCACCATTCCCCTCTCGCTGATCGTCACAATGTTGTCGTTTCACCTGATCGGTATCACGATCAACATCATATCGCTGTCGGGTCTGATCTTGGGTGTGGGAATGATGGTCGACAACTCGATCATCGTCATCGACAACATAATGCAGCGGTGGGGTGACGGAATGGCTCTAAAGG
>JBCQTK010000068.1:0-11243 GCA_047178665.1 Rikenellaceae bacterium
ATTTGACGCTACAATCTATCATCGGAGGGATTGCGGATCGAGTCCGCAATGACAGAGAGGGGTTATAATTTCTACCCATAAACAAAAAAATATATGAGAAAAATCATCTTTCTACTACTCGCAATATTCGCCATCAACACCGCCTCCGCACAATTTTGCAGCGCAAGGATCAACGCCCTCGCAGCGATGACAGGGACGCTGGATGTCGGTTTAGATGTAGCCCTCACCGACAACATCACCCTCGACGTTGCCGCTCGCTACAACCCGATATGCACGGAGTCTTTAGCTCTCACGCACTACGGCACAGAGGTGGGTGTGAAGTGTTGGATGTTCGAGAATTTCGTGGGGCATTTTGTTGGATCACAACTCGGTTACACCGCCTATGACGTGGGAAACGAGGCGAGGCGATACGATGGCGAGTCGTTCCGCTGGGGCGTGAGCTACGGCTATGCGTGGATATTGTCGGTGCACTGGAACGTGGCGGCAGAGGTGGGGTTTGGGCTGCGCTACTCACGTGATGAGGAGTATGACCCGACCCCCGACGAGTGGGAGACGGAGTATATCTACCACCACAAGCGGATCACCTTCTCGCCAACACGTATCGGGTTAACATTTAACTACTTATTCTAATGAGATCTACACTTTTAATTGCTTCAGTCATCGCCCTTGCGAGCTGCTCCGTCACCTCACGCCTCCACCGCCACGAGAGCACCGCACAGCTCTCGCAGCTCACAAAGGTTGAGCGTGAGATGCAGGCGGAGCAGCAGAGTCCAATGATCCTCACGAGCGAGCGTGAGGGAAAACGATTCTTCGTAGCCCCGACCGAGACCATTGATGGCGAGCAGGTGATGTCCCTCCAAATGGAGCAGGTGACGGTGGTATCAAAGCTCCGAACAATCCCCGAACGAGGGGGCGAGATTACCCTTGACTTTGTGGTCTCAATCCCCAAAGAGCTACTAGGCAGCAGTCGTAACGTGACGATCATCCCCGAACTACACAATGATGAGGGGGTAAAGGCGTTAGAACCTCTAACTATCCGTGGTGCATTAGTCGACAAGATCCAAAGGCGTGACTATTGGCAATACGAAACTTACGTGTCAAGATACTCACCAACGGAGGAGGTGGCGGAGCGTATGTACAACCGCTTTGTGAAATTTCCACGCCCCGAGGATTCAAGGCTTGACTCGCTCATCGAGAACCGCAGCCACATTACCTATTACTACTCGCAAAGTCTCCGAACAGACGAGCAGACAAAGCGACTCAAGATCACTCTCAACGGACGTGTCGAGGGGGTCGACAATACTATATATAATATGCCGCCATCTGATACGCTCACCTATACCATCTCCTCGATGCTCTCATTCCTTGATACTGCCCCGAGGTTTAGAGTAAAAATAGTTGATAAATATGTTGTCGTGAATGACCGCAGCTATATCCGCTATCCATTGGGTCGTTGCGAGATTGTTGACACCTTGGGCGAGAACTCCGCAGAGCTTGCGAAGATCCGCAAACTAATGCGAGAGATCACGGAGCAGGATGAGTTCTTCGTGGACACCATCACCCTCACCGCAACATCCTCTCCAGAGGGTTCGCACACTCTCAATAGCCGCCTATCGGAGCGCAGAGCCGTTGCCCTCAAAAACTACTTGGGGCGAGAGGTCGAGCAGATGATAACGGTGAAGTGGATCGCAGAGGATTGGGTAAGATTGCGTGAACTAATCGCTGCGGAGGAGAGCTTAGCGCACCGCTCACAAATCCTCAAAATCATCGACTCGGAGAGCGACCCCGACAGGCGAGAGGTGAAAATTTGGAGCAGTTATCCACTCGACTACGCTATCATCAAACGAGAGTTATATCCACAGCTACGAGCGGTCGACTTCAAGTACAATTTGCGGCGAAAAGGGATGGTAAAGGATACCATCCAGACCACGGAACTTGATACCACCTATGCGAGGGGTGTAAAGCTACTCCAGCAGCGCAACTATCCGCAGGCACTCTATATTCTCAACGAATATCGGGACAGGAATACCATCATTGCACACCTCTCGATGGCGCACGATGGTGAAGCGTTGCGACTTCTCGATGAGCAACCTGCAAACGCCACAACACACTATCTGAGGGCGATTGCGCTTGCGAGATTGGGGCGGACAGCGGAGGCAATAGAGGCGTTTGACGAGGCGTGTGAGCTAGAGCCAAAGATGAAGTTCAGAGCCAACCTCGACCCCGAAATAACTAAACTATTGGAGCGATGAGAGTGAGATATTTAGCAGTAATATTGATAGCCGCAACCCTCAATAGTTGCGATATATATGACCGTGTGGAGGTCGAGCAGATCGACCCACCACAGATAGAATTTGACAACATATTAACCCCCGACTGGGACAAAAACGAAGAACAACAATGGGAAATATAATGAAATTAGCGATGCTCGCATTGATTAGCCTCACGAGCTGCAACATCGAAAAACTAGAGGATACAACGATTATAACCAAGCCCGAGCAGGAGAATTTTGATGACATCTATGCACAGGGGTGGGTGGAGCTTGAGGGGCAGTCGGCACGCCTCGCAGTATCGTTCGAGGCGGAGGAGCAGACGACACGTTCGTCGGGGACTACGATGGAGCGGACTATCAACGACATCAATATCTATCTGTTTAGCGAGACTTTTGAGATTTCACAGAGGCTATATCTCAATGATAGCAGCTCCTTGGTTTTGCCCATCACACCAGGCGACTGGAAAGTCTACGCCATCGCCAACTACGGCGAAGATATGGGTGAGCGGAGCGAGGAGGAGGTGCAGAGCCTGAGTTTCGGGATTGTAAGCGAGAGCGATATATTCCTGAACGACACGCTCTTAATGTCGTATGAGTCGGAGTTTAGTGTTGACGATACGTTGTCGCTAAACGTGCTCCTCGCAAGGGCGGTGGCTCGCATTGACGTTAGCGTGAACCTCACCTCGGCAGCGTTGAGTAGTGTCACATTGAAGAGTATTCGACTTGTCAACGCACCGAAACGTTACTCGCTATTTGGCGATGACAGCACACCATCTTCGAGCGACTTGATGACATACGAGTATCAAGATTGTAGCGACAAATCGACCTTCTCAATCTATATGTTGGAGAACCTTTCTGGCGAGAATACAAAGATAACCGACGAGAGCGACAAGAGCGAGGCGAACGCCCCCTCGACCGCAGCATACTTGGAGATTACGGCGGAGACATCGCTTGCGTGGGTGACATACAAAGTCTACCTTGGCGAGAACAACACTTCGGATTTTAACATCCGTCGTAACACGATTTACGATGTCGAGATCTCGATATATAGTGCTGACGAATCGGACTTTCGGACTACGGTGCGACCATTTCCTGTCGATGTAAATGTCTCGATCTCATCGGGGTCGGTCTACACGATCTACTACAAGGAGGCATCGGCATTCCTGCCATCAGCCCTGCTTGCGACAATCAACCTTACGGTAAAACTCGACAAGGTTGTGGACTACAACATTGCGGTGAACTTCGACATATATGTCGACAAGGGCAGCGGTCCAGTCGTGTTCGACTCAACATATAGCAAGAGCCGAACAATCACGATTGCCGCAGGGGCTAGCACGGGGTCGATAACGCTCACTAACAGCCAATCGGGGCAGTCGCTATATATGTACGACCCGCTCTACTCGAAGCTGACGAGCGTCACGAGACTCAACTCCGCAGACGAGAATAACTACTATCCATCGACATCTATTTATACCTCTAGTCACACGTATTCTTTTGAGAATTATTAACCCGAGAAATGACAACTATGAGACGTAAAATAATTATGGCAATCGCAGCCGTTGCCACGCTTGTGGGCTGCAACATCGAGAAGTTTGAGGAGACAACGATTATCACCAAACCCGAGCAGGAGAATTTTGACGATCTCTATGCACAGGGGTGGATGGAGCTTGAGGGGCAGACCGCACGCCTCGCTGTCTCGTTTGAGGCGGAGGAGCAGACGACACGTTCGTCGGGGACTACGATGGAGCGGACGATCAATGACATCAACATCTATCTATTTAGCGAGACTTTTGATATTTCGCAGAGGCTATATCTCAACGATAGTAGCTCTTTGGTTTTGCCGATCACACCAGGTGATTGGAAAGTTTACGCCATCGCCAACTATGGTGAGGATATGGGTGAGCGGAGTGAGGAGAGTTTGCAGAGCCTGAACTACGAGATAAATAGCGAGAGTGACTTATCGTATAATAGTCAGCTGCTTATGACTCACGAGTCGATATTTACGGTCGATGATACTTTGTCTTTGAGTGTGCTATTGTCGAGGGTTGTGGCTCGCATTGACGTGAGCGTGAATCTTACTTCGGCAGCGGTGGGGAATGTCACTCTGCAGAGTATTCGACTTGTTAACGCTCCGAAACGATGCACGCTATTTGGTGAGGTTGGCTCACTGTCATCGAGCGACTTGATGACATACGAGTATCAGGATTGCAGCGACAAATCGACCTTCTCGATCTATATGCTAGAGAATCTTTCGGGCGAGAATACAGCCATCACGGACGAGGGCGAGAAGTGTGAGGCGAACGCCCCATCTACCGCTGCGTACCTCGAAATCACAGGCACAACGATCGATGCGTGGGTGACGTATCGGGTATATTTGGGACGCAACAACACCTCCGATTTTAACGTTGATCGCAACACGATCTACGAGGTCGAGGCGGCAATCTATGGTACGGAGAGTGAGGATCTTAGGGTCGATGTAATTTACTTCCCTGTCTCGGCAACTATCACCCTGTCGAGTGTCCATATGGAGATCTACAAGGAGCGAGCGGTGACCGATATGTTCTCTTCGTATGAGGTTACATATTCGGTTGTCATTGCGGTGAGCAAGGCTCTGAAGTATGATGTGGAGGTGGTGTTTGAACCGCTGATATACTCGAACGGCAGCTATGCCGCACCAACTACAAACCCCATAATCTTGGAGACGTGGAGCGTGACGATTCCAGCAGGGTCAACCACCGCCTCGAAGTCATACATCTACTTCCCGATCATCGCCAACTACGTGACCCACGGCAGGCTGGTCTCGGTGACAAAAACCTCCACCTCCGACAATAACAGCTACACGTTGAACACTAGCCCCGTCACCTGCACCGAAAACACTACTAGCGTTGTTTTGTAGGGGAATGGTTGGATATTGGGAAAGTTTGTGTATATTTGTGGAAACAATAAAAAACAACAACATTGAATAATATAAGATAAAAAAGTAAGAACTACATACGTACATTCTGTTTAAGTTCCCCGAAGCGACCAATTTTCAAGAATTTTCAGCAGATAAAACACTAGACAGCTCGTGCCATTTAGCACGGAGCTAGCTTGTGTTTTAGGGTTGCTTGGTCGCACCCAGGGGAACTAGGTTAGTATCCGTGCTTTTTGTATCTATCTAACACCAAGCAAAAAAAATGAAAGAGAAGATCCAACTAAATGGCAAGTGGGAATTTATTGGCGCAGAGCTATATAGCGGCTCAAAGTGGGTAGCGTGCGAGCGATATGTAAAGGGTATGACGTGGGATTTCCACCCTCAATACTTCAGCCCCACAAAGACCATCGGCTGCATAATCGAGACCACGCCAACGGCAAATTCAGTCGACCTACCATACGCCTACAACATCGCCGAGGCAAAGCTAAAAGTAGAGATCTACACCGACGACGCAAGGGGTATGCTCGACGAGACCGAAGCCGACGTCTACGAGGTAATCCCTCACGCAGATAGCACCCCCGATAGTCCCCAGATCTACCTCAGCATCCTCACCGAACACGGCTGCCCTCCGCCTTATTTTAGATACCTATTGCGCAAAATTGAATAAAAAAAAGGTCGTCTACGGTTGCGAGAGACACTTCGCAACCATAGACGACCCATTTTTTACTCTTTTTCGATAGCTGCAATTTTCTCCTCGATGCGAGTGTGGCGTTTTTCGTAGACCTCGTTGTGGGTTGCTTGGATCTCCTCGAATTTGTCGGGGGTGTGCTGCTTGGCGTAGTCCATCAGCATTACTGCGGTGTAGTTGCCTCTTGCTGCGTCCGAGAAATTACTGACTATGAAGTCACGTTTGATGATGGTTTTCTGCTCTTCGGTTAGGCTCTGCACTAAGTGCCATCTGTCGCAATCTGTGAGGTAGTGCTTTTCGGGGTCGATGCCCACCTTTGCGAAGTTCTCGCTGCGGAGGGATTTAGCCATACAGAAGTAGGTGATCTGCTCCTCGTTGGCGGAATATTCACCCTGCGAGACATCGAGCGACTTCACAACATCTTTGGTGTCGGCAACGATCTTTTCGATGGAAATTTCGTAGTTGCGCTTGTCCTGGTTCTGCAACTTCACGAGCGGAGTCTCTGCAACAGAGCTTGACGAAGATGACGATAGCGGTAGATACGAGAGTATCACACGCTGCGAGCTAATGAGTGCGTACATCCTAATTTTGCCACTTTGGTATTGGTCGAACAACGCCTGTGTCTCCCTGCCATATTCTTCCATCTCCGCCTCGTAATCAGCCTTATCCACGAAATCATCCTCGTTAGGTTCAATCGGGCACGATCTGCACCAATCGATTTTTTGAATGTCGTAGCCTTTGGCTGTTAACTCCTCGACAGCCCCCTCGTCATAGCGATAGTCGTTGCGTGCAAGGGGTAGTTCGGGGTTGCGCTCGTGGGTGTCGATTGCTCGCTCAACGATATAGGCAGTGTTCTTTGCTTTGAGACATTGGCGGTTGGTGCATCGTCCGCAGAGGGTATCATCGGTGAATAGAGAGATAACCTGCGTGTTGAATTGGCAGTTGTAGCAGTCGAGTTTGTCGAAGAAGTAATCCTCCAAATCTGTCGAGTAGCTATGCTCCAAATTTGCAACTATGCTCTTGGTGCTGTTGCCCCTCCAGCTTTGGTAGTTCACACCCTCCTCAAAGTGCGTGTCGTAAACCTCCGCTTGGATCTCTTTTGAATACTTTGATAGCTCGATGGCTGTACCAATAGTAATAACATCTGAGGTGAGCAGGGTGCGGAACTCCTCGATAAGTGATGTCAATCTCATTCGACTACGGATATAACTCTCGCTCTTGCCGAACCGCTCCATCAACTTCTCGACCGTGTAGCTGCGCTCCTCGATCAGCTCCGTGTAGACCATCATCTCCTCGATGGGGGCGATGTCCTCACGAAGTAGATTCTCCGTAAGTGCCATCTCCAACACCTCATCGGCACGAACTTCAATCTTGACGATTGCAGGGATGGTCTCCAATCCCAACATTTCCGATGCTCGAAATCTGCGCTCTCCGCAAATGATCTCGAAGGTGTAGTCGCTCTGTGGGTCGTTGGTATTCTGCACGATGATGGGTTGCAAGACTCCGACTGCCTTGATACTCTGCGCAAGCTCTTCGAGGGTCTGATCGTTGAGCGATTTACGTGGGTTGTTGGCGTTTACTCTGATTGCCGATAGCTTGATGTTTTTGATCTCTTGTGTGTTCATTACTCTGAAATTTTGATTGTTATCTGCCGATTCTATTTTCGTATTTCTCGATTTGGTGCTTTAGCATTGTGAGAAATTGGTGCCCTTCATATTTGTCTCGTCCGAAGTATTGCACCATCTTTAGAACATCGAATTTGTAGAGGTGTGCCCACTTCGAGTAGTAGTGGTCTCCCATCGCTGTGCCGTATGCTTTTTGGAACATCTCTTGGGTGATCGCCTCGTTGGGATAGTGGCTGCTGCTGTAGTAGGCTATGCGGAGGAGGGTGTTATAGTTTAGTGTTATATCGCTCATTGTGTTGTGTTTATATCATTAATATCCAAAGAAATGCGCCTATGATTAGGGCATAAATCAATACGTAGAGTGTGATTGCGAAGATGGCTGCTAGGATTAGTTGTAACGGTATGGTTACGATCGTCCAGATGATGGAGAGGATCTTGCTTAGTATGTGGAGTGCGGTGTTCATTATTCGTTGGTTTTGAGTGGGTTAATGGTGATTGGCTTGCCGAAGAACGAGGTCATTACTCCGTAGACATTTTGGAGGGAATATCCACTGTCGCTATCTTCGTCAATGGCGATTTGGTAGCTATCCTTTAGGCTGAGCGTAATTTCTCGCTCTAACTCCATCTCCATTATTGAGCCACCGCCCTGCGATGGTGAGTACAAGCCGCAGCTGTTGCCCTTGGGGATTGTTAGGCTCTCGACCTTGAAGTCTGCCTCGTATAGCTCTGATACGTTGACGGTTGCCATAAAGGTTAGGAGGTTGGCTGGTGATACGGAATTTGATATTTCGGTGGCGAAGGATAGGTAGCTAACTAGCTCGTTGCCGTTGCGATCCGCCTTGTCGGGGAACTCTCCGAAACACTCGATTCCGCTCTGCTCGAAGATCGACTTAACCTTGCGTGGGTTGAGATTTAGGGCGTTGACCATATCGCCAAAGTAGCTGCGCTCGTAGCTGTAGCCACCCTCGAAGTGGTGCGAATTTATGCAGTCATAGTTGGAGTGCATCTCGATGCGAATGGGGATGGGTGACGTGTTTTTTAGTAGCGTGTTGATGATGTCGCTGTCGTCACGATCCATAATCGCCTGACGGATTGTCTCCGCCTCGTTGTCGAATAGCTCCTCAATCTCTGTATCAGAGTACCCCTGCTCGTTGCAGCTCTCCTTGAGTCCCTCGACAATCTCCTCGACTCGTCCACACTCGGCAATGTCGTACCAATAGCCCATCTGCTCGAAGAGGGTGTCGGCTGACTCGGCACGTATGCAGTCGCCAATTAGCTGCGTGTGGCTGTCAAGGTTGTTGCTGCGGTCGAGGTAGATCAAGGTGTAGTTCTCCTCCATCATCTCTATTATATGCTCTGTTGTAAGTGGTTGCGCTGTCATCTCTGTTCTGATTTTTAAGTTATATGTCGATTCGAGGGGAGGGAGTGAAGTTTCCATTACATTTCCTATATCTCTGCTCTTCGACATTTTTTTATATGCCTCTTTCTCGGGTCGGTCGTTTGTTTCGTGTGCAGAAAAGGTGGAGGGATTAGCCTCCGCAAGGTTAGTCGACAAAATACAACCCCAACGGGTGTGGAGATTTTGGCGGCTACGGTTTACCGCTCGACCTTGCGGAGGATTAAAAGCCCTGCAATACCTTTGCACCCGAACAGAACTACCGATCCGACAATAGAGTGCCCATCGTGGAGAGGAGCAATCGGAGATATAGCACAGAGACAAAAAGCCACCCCTAAAGGTGGCTCATTACTTAATTGTTGACAAACTCTTGATCGCCAATATTTATGTATATTGGTGTCGTTTTCACCTGCGAAAAACTTCGCTTTACCTGCCGAGTGATCCACTCTCGGAAGTGTCGACAGTGACCTCCTCGCATCCTAAACGATAGGGCAATGACAACATCCAAATTGTAGAGCATCACATCGTCGACAGACTTTGTCACCTGCGACTCGTTGAGCTCTCCACGATTGAAGAGCGGCACAAGGTTGTTAGAGACAGCAGACACATAGACGTTAAAGAGTCGTGCGATCTCTCGTTTTGTCATCCACACCGTACCCTTAACCAATTCACACTCCACCGATATTGAACCGCTTTGTTCGTTATATCGAAACTTTAATAGACCTCTGTTCATCGCTTTATCCAATGTTTTTTGTCTTAAAATCACTTAACTTCTCTGCTAACTTCTGCATATCATAACCGATCTTCTCGGTGGTAATGCGAGCATATATTTGAGTGGTTTTCAGATTCGAGTGACCCAACATTTTCGAGACCGTCTCGATAGGTACTCCGTTGGTGAGCGTGATGGTAGTCGCGAACGTATGGCGGCTCATATGAAAAGTTAAATTCTTGTCAATCAGGCATATATCTGACAATTCTTTGAGGTATGAGTTGCATTTTTGGTTCGACATTACTGGAAGTACACGTCCGTCATCAACCTTTCCTCGATACCGCTCTAAGATCCGCAGAGGCACATCGAGTAGCAGAACATCAACCTTATTGTCGGTCTTTTCTCGTTTGGTGTCAATCCACAACTCACCGCTATCAGTTCGTCGGATATTGTTGACCGTAAGCTGTTTAACATCAATGTAGCTCAGCCCAGTCCAGCAGCAAAAGACGAATATGTCTCGCACCTGCGCCAACCTATTTATCTCTATCTTCTTCTGCATTATTACATTCAACTCCTCTCGGGTTAAAAATCCACGATCTACCTTCTGCATTTTGATCTTATACGATGCAAAGGGGTTGGCGGAGATTGAGCCGTTATTGAATGCTGCGTTGACGATACGCTTTAGGAATGTTATCATCTTTGCCGCTACATTGTGGCTGAGATTACAGTTCGTGCGTAGGAAGATTTCGTACTCCTTTATGAAGTTGAGATTTACATCTCGCATCGCAATGTCTGACAAATTATAGTTATGCCGCAGATACTCCGATATGCGTCGTTTTGCCAACTCATACTTGTTATAGGTCGATAAGGTGACATCCTTACCTATCATTCGGTACATAGCATCGTTGTTGCGTGCAAACGCCTCTAGCAGACTCTCCTGCGAGTCATCTGTTCCGAAAAAGAGAGATTTAAGTCGTTCGGCTGTAAGCTCGCAACCTAATTGGCGACGCTCGTGATATATATTAATAAGTGTAGCCTTAGTTCTCTCCAATAGTTGATTGATCTCTCTACACTTTGCCGTGTTGCCAATGGCAGCGCCTCTCTCAACGCTCCACAGATGCTCTTCAATTTCGAGTTTGGTGCTAAACTGTGCGACCTGGTTGTCGATAGCGATACGTGCAATAATTGGCATCTTACCGCTCTTTTTCATAGCTGCTCTTTTGATAAAGAAAGCAACCTTAAATGTTGTTCTTCGTTTCATACTTATTCGTTTTACGATTACAAAATTAAATATTCATCGTAGTACGTAAAGTATAGCCTCTCAAACTTGGCGTAATTGCAACACTCTGCCACATAATTGCAACAAAATTAGGTCACAAGAAAAGTCCTCAATCCGTAATATGCTGATGTCTAGCATTATACCAGCATTCCTGTGACCTATATTCTCTAAAATCTGTGACCTATTTTGTAATTTTATGTTTAGGTCACGAATAAGGCACAAAATAATGCAACAAAGTGCCACAAATTCGCAACAGAACTAAGATTTACAAAACCACAAAAAAACCCTCAATAACTTAATATTGAGGGTTTTACAACAGTTTGCGACATTTTTGCAACTCTGTTATGCGGTGCGTAGGGG
>JBCQTK010000069.1:0-10711 GCA_047178665.1 Rikenellaceae bacterium
TCTCTTTTTTTGACATAAAAAATTACCTTAATTGAAACACGTTTCAATTAAGGTAATCAATCTTTTTGTATATCAATGTGTTACAGCAATTTTGCCAACTATTTTTGACCACATTGCCAAAAAAAGGCTACCCCTAAGGAGTAGCCCTCTTTATATAGTTTGAGTAACAAGGGTGAGTTTGGGGCTTCTTGATGTCGCTAGAACCGCAGCGTACTATGGTACGTGTGGATTTTAGCGGCGAGGGAAGTGCCGAAAATCGCCTTGTTAGTCATACTGAATTACATCTTTGGTCCTGCCTCAACAAGTGCAAGTCCAGCTGCGTTTCCTGTGAACTTAACGAAGTTCTTGATGAAACGTCCTGCAAGATCGTTTGCCTTAACATCCCACTGAGCAACCTCAGCGTATGTGTCGCGTGGATCAAGGATCGCTGGATCTACTCCTGGCAACGCTGTTGGTACAGCTAGGTTGAACAATGGAATAGACTTTGTCTCCGCAGTGTCGATAGATCCGTCAAGGATAGCGTCGATGATACCACGTGTGTCCTTGATTGAGATACGCTTTCCTGTACCGTTCCATCCTGTGTTAACAAGGTATGCTGTAGCATCCGACTTCTCCATACGCTTTACCAACTCCTGACCGTACTTTGTTGGGTGAAGTGTAAGGAACGCAGCACCAAAACAAGCTGAGAATGTTGGAGTAGGCTCTGTGATTCCACGCTCTGTACCAGCCAACTTAGCAGTAAATCCTGAAAGGAAGTAGTACTGTGTCTGCTCTGGTGTAAGGATAGAAACTGGAGGCAACACACCGAACGCGTCAGCAGTCAAGAAGATAACCTTCTTCGCAGCTGGAGCCTTTGATGGTGGTGGCACGATGTTGTCGATGTGGTTGATTGGGTATGAAACACGTGTGTTCTCTGTAACCGAACCATCAGCGAAGTTGATCTTGCCATCAGCGTCAACAGTAACGTTCTCCAAAAGTGCATCGCGGCGGATAGCCTTCCAGATGTCTGGCTCGTGCTCCTCAGATAGGTTGATAACCTTTGCGTAGCATCCTCCCTCGAAGTTGAATACACCGTCGTCGTCCCAACCGTGCTCGTCGTCTCCGATTAGCTGACGCTTTGGATCTGTCGAAAGTGTAGTCTTACCTGTTCCTGAAAGACCGAAGAAGATAGCTGTCTCACCCTTCTCGTTGGTGTTAGCCGAGCAGTGCATAGCTGCAATGCCACGAAGTGGAAGGAGGTAGTTCATATAGGCGAACATTCCCTTCTTCATCTCACCACCATACCAAGAGTTAAGGATGATCTGCATCTTCTCTGTAAGGTTGAATACAACCGCTGTCTCAGAGTTAAGACCATACTCCTTGTAGTTCTCAACCTTAGCCTTAGATGCGTTTACTACAACGAAATCTGGCTCGCCATAGTTTGCCAACTCCTCAGCTGATGGGCGGATGAACATATTTGTCACGAAGTGAGCCTGCCAAGCAACCTCCATTACGAAACGGATCTTGAGACGTGTGTTCTCGTTAGCACCACAGTATGTGTCAACAACGAAAAGACGCTTGCCCGAAAGCTCCTCAACTGCGATCTTCTTAAGGTCTGCCCACGCAGCCTCAGTAACAGGCTTGTTGTCGTTCTTGTACTCGTCAGAAGTCCACCAAAGAGTATCCTTTGTAGTCTCGTCCATTACGAGGAACTTATCCTTAGGTGAACGTCCTGTGTAGATACCAGTCATTACGTTGACTGCACCCATCTCTGTCACCTGACCCTTCTCGTAACCCTCCAATGCAGGGCTTGTCTCCTCTGCGTAAAGGACATCGTACGATGGGTTGTGTAGGATCTCGGTTGCACCGATGATACCATACTTGCTCAAATCAATTGTTGCCATAGTTTTCAAATGTTTGTTTTATAATTAATTAAATCCTCTCTTACTTCTCTAAATCGACTACAAAGGTACGAATAATTTTTGAATGTTATGCAAATAACAATGAAATTTTTTTATAAATTTTTCACATACTTCTCTCCCTCTGCAATTAACTCGCCATATTTAAGTGGAGTTCTAATTTTTACATTTATATAATATAGGAATCTCTCTCACCCTCAAAGTTATCCGAAGGGTGTATTAACTTTTGCAGCCTCTGTCTTGTTACTTAATATATACTGAGATTATTTCACTTTTCGATTTGGATGGTAGTTGCACTCGATTGTTAATAGTTAAGCGTAAGCCTACGTAGCAGTGGTCGAACGCACCCCTAGTATTTCTGAATTATAACTCTCTTCAACTAATCATCATACTCAATCGACTCCATAAGTTCGTCGATCTGGCGTCGATCTCGTTTGGTCGGGCGACCTGTGCCGCGATCTCTCACCACGAATATTGTCTCGCGCGGCACATTCATCTTCGCCAACTCCGACTCGGGCGTTACGTTCTCGATATATTGCTCCACACACTTCGCAGGCTGGCGGTTGCTTACCTCGTCCAGCACCCTGTAGGAGAGTGTGCAGAGAGTTTTGCGCACCGATACCATCTCGCCAATCTTCACGTCGCGTGAGGGTTTGCAGTATGCCCCGTTCACCGTTACGCGATTGGTGCGGATAGCCTCCGCCGCATCGCTACGGGTTTTGAACAGACGTACTGCCCACAAATATTTATCAAGTCTAACTGCCATCAATAGAGATTATTACTTAACAGGTACGAACCTCACAGAGTATCCTCCACCGTTTGCTACCTTCACGTCGATGGTGTCGCTAGAGGTGAGGTTGCCAAGCTTCACAACCTCGTATGTCTCCTTCTCCTTGAAGCAGTCCGATGTAGCTGCGTCGCGGTAGATCGTTGCGCTATATGTAGTGTTAGGATCGAGGAACTCAAGCGTGCGGCTCTCGCTGCCACCCTCATCACCATAGACTACGCCAAGGAACCACTCGCAGCCACCACGGCGCGCTATAGCTATCCTCTTACCCCAATCCATATCTAGATACTTAGCCTCGTCCCACTGATTTGGCATCGACGAGATAAACTCAAAGATGTCGCCAAACTCCTCATACGCCTCGGGTGCATCGAGCAGCACCGACAAGTTACCTGTGTGTGTCACAAATGCACGAGCCGTCTCCGCCGCAACTGTCGAGAAGTACTCGTTGTTTGGACCCTTCGAGCGCGACTTGATGGTGTTGAGAGCATAGGTTCCGTTGGTCTGATCCATCGGACCTGCGAGGAAGTTGACACACGCCATCATAGTGAACTGATTTGGTGTGAATGCCCATCTGCGATCCATCTGTGCGTGACAATACTCGCGGTTGATGTAGTTAGGATACTGACGCTCCAAGCCGCCGTGTGGGATCGGGTGGTCGTGGAAATCTATGATTAGCTGATGCTTAGCCGCTGTCTTGATAAGATACTCACACTGAGCAACCTTCTGCTGCGACGTCAATACTATACCGAACGAGCCCAAGAATCCATACTTTATACCCTTTGCGCCCCAACTTTTGAACTTCGCGCAGACCTCGTCGAAGTCGAGCTCCGCAAGACCTGTCTTCATATAGTTTAGGTCGTAGTAGATCAACATACCTACACCCACCTCGTTGCCGTGACGAATAACCTCCTCGATGTCGAGACCCTCTACAGGGACAATTGGCAACTTGCGGTCATACCACTCAGCGTCGACAAGGAAGTACTCTAGTCCGTGACGAGCGCAGAAGTCTATATATCTCTTGAGGCTATTTGTTGTCATCTCATACTTCTCGCCACCAAATACACACCCCTTGACTCTCCAGTCCCAAGTGGAGAAACCAGGTGTCACCCAACTGAAGTCGCCCTCAGCAGGCTGCGACAAACTGAGGTAGACGCTCTTCTGAGAGTGTAGATCGACGATGCTGTCGCCTGTCAACACAACGCGCCAAGGGAGCACCATTGTGCCGTTGGCTGCCGCCTCGTCGGCTATGAGTTTCAAACCATCTTTGCCGTTGCCCTTCATATAGAGCTGTGGGTAGTTGTGAAGATCCGACTCGTGGAATGCCACCACACCTGTCGACTCGCTGCTGTAGATCACAGGAGTTGTATATTTACCATCGAAGTCGCCGATTGCCACATTGCCAAAAGGCTCTCTCTCTCCATTGGGGGCGTAGCAACCTCCTGTAGTGTCGGCGAGAATATACTCGCTGCTCTCCTTTATTTTGTAGTCGCCATCGTTCTCGACCACTAGTCGATAGGCAAATGTATCGTCGTAGAGCCTAACGATAAGTTTTGCCTCGATGTTATCGTCGCTCGCAGTAGCCCCCTTCAAGCTAAACTCCTTCTCGAGATAACTCAACGTAACGTGCTTCTGCTCACCTGTCACCATATCGAAAGCATCCTCTACACTCTTAGATGGTGTGCACCCCACAACTTGCCACTCCACAACCTCGTTGTTGATGTTGATTACGATGGGAGAGTTCTCTAGGAGAGCAACATCTGCGTCGCCCTTCGTGAGGGTGTAGGTTAGTGCACCACAATCTGTGTTGTCGACACTAAGCGTCAAGCTACCAAACGACACGTTTGCCGGATTAGTACACTGCGTACACGAAGTTACGACAGCACCAAAGAGTAATAGGAGCGAAGTGAAAATAATTTGTCTAAGTTTTTTCATTTTGTTTTTTATTTGGGTGTTGGTTTATTACATAAAATTACACAAAGATAGGTTTTTTTATTAAATTCTCACTACTTTTGTAGGGTAATAAACAGGCATAACTAAATAAAAGGTGTAGTAATATGGGATTTTTCGATCTATTCAAACGCAAAAGTGCGCAGGAGACGACATCAACCCCCGAGGTGAAACAAGAGTCTGAGGGGCTCCAGGAGGGGCTCGCGAAGACCAAAAGAGGTATCTTCGAGAAGTTGACTAGGGCGATCGCGGGTCGGTCGACGGTCGACGCAGATATGCTAGACGACCTTGAGGAGGTACTCATAACATCCGACGTAGGGGTCGACACAACTGTAAAGATCATCCGCAGCATAGAGGAGAGGGTTGCACGCGACAAATATGTTGGCATAGAGGAGCTAAACTCAATCCTCCGCGACGAGATTGCATCGTTGCTAGAGCAGGCAAATGCCACGACCGAGAACTTCGGTATCGAGTGCAAGCCCGGCACACCATACGTGATGATGGTGGTGGGGGTCAACGGCGTAGGCAAAACCACCACAATAGGTAAGCTAGCGGCGAAACTCACCGCAGCAGGACACAATGTATATATAGGTGCAGCCGACACATTCCGCGCCGCCGCCATAGATCAGCTCGCAGTGTGGGCTGAGAGGGCAAATGCGACATTGGTGCGTCAAGATATGGGCTCCGACCCAGCCTCGGTAGCGTTCGACACGCTGAAGTCGGCAGTGGCAAACAGAGCCGACGTAGTGTTGATCGACACAGCAGGACGACTCCACAACAAGATAGGGTTGATGAATGAGCTCACCAAGATCCGCAACGTAATGGCGAAGGTGATACCCGACGCACCCCACGAGGTGATGTTGGTGCTCGACGGCTCGACAGGGCAGAACGCATTTGAGCAGGCACGACACTTCACCCAGGCGACACAGGTGACATCGCTCACTGTCACCAAGCTCGACGGCTCGGCAAAGGGCGGTGTTGTGATCGGCATATCCGACGAGTTCCACATCCCCGTGCGCTACATCGGTGTGGGCGAGGGTATAGATCAGCTCCAGATGTTTGAGCGCACGAGCTTCGTCAACGCCCTTTTTGGCGAGTAAATCAACAGAGAACAGAAACAGATGAGCAACAACAGAGAACAAACGACAAATCGAACAGTAAACATAATAACCCTCGGATGCTCCAAAAATAGAGTCGACTCCGAGCACCTGATGGCGCAGCTCTACGACGCAGGCTACGACATCCTCTTCGACTCCGACGAACTCGACTCCGAGGTGGTCATAATCAACACCTGCGGATTCATAGGCGACGCCAAAGAGGAGTCGGTGGATATGATCCTCGCAGCGGTGGAGGCGAAACAGGAGGGGTTGATCGAGGAGCTATATGTCGTGGGGTGTCTGTCGCAGAGATACGCCGACGAGCTACGTGGCGAGATCCCCGACGTCGACCAATACTTCGGCGTCAGAGGTTGGGAGCAACTAGTCGCAACACTCGGCGCAACACACAAACGCGAGCTAGAGACAGTGCGCGAACTCTCTACACCAGACCACTACGCATACCTCAAAATATCGGAGGGATGCAACTGGAGGTGTGGATACTGCGCCATACCCCTCATCCGCGGACGCCACATATCAATCCCAATAGAGGAGCTCATAGAGGAGGCTAAAGGGTTGGTACAAAAGGGGGTGCGCGAACTGATCGTCATAGCTCAGGACACTACATACTACGGAATGGATATATATGGCGAACGTCGACTAGCAAAACTTCTCCAGCAGCTCTGCCTAATAGAGGGCATAGAGTGGATTCGACTCCACTACGCCTATCCAACCGACTTCCCCCGCGACGTTATAGAGGTGATGGCACGCGAAAGTAAGATCTGCAAATACCTCGACATACCATTTCAACACATCGCACCATCGCAGCTAAAGTCGATGAAGCGACGCCACACAAAAGAGCAGGCAGTGGAGCTGATAGAGGAGCTACGAGCCCACATACCCGACATAGCAATCCGCACAACAATGCTCGTCGGCTACCCAGGCGAGAGCGAAGAGGACTACAACGAACTACTCGACTTCGTCCGCACAACAAAGTTCGAACGCCTCGGCGTATTCCCCTACTCCGAAGAGGAGGGTACATACTCGGCAACACTGACGGACGACGTGCCACAACAGGTTAAGGAGCAGCGCGCAGAGCAGATAATGTTGATACAGAGCGAAATATCTCTGCAGAGTAACCTCAGCAGAGTGGGACAGTGCCAACGCGTCATAATCGACGACAAACAGGGCGACTACTACATAGCCCGATCACAATACGACTCTCCCGAAGTGGACCAAGAGATACTCATACCAACTGCCGAAGCAGAGCTCTCAATAGGCGAATTCTACAACGTCAACATCACCGCAGCCGAAGACTTCGACCTCTACGCTACAACTATAATAGCTGCAACAAAAAGTAAATACTAGCTAGCTTGCCGCCCACGCGACGTAAGCGCAGTCTTCGCTATTTTCGTGCGTATGACCTGATTTTTTAACTAAACATTTGCGCATAACGATTCTTTTTTCTACCTTTGGAATAAAATTCACGAAAAGCTACAAATCTGATGGGATCTTCACCTGCAACACCACTGCCCAGCGTAGTCGCAACCATAGAGCAACGAGTGGAGCAGCTAATAAACGACCACCAGCGGATCTCGCAGCTCAACGGCGAACTGACACGTCAGCTCGAGAGGGCAAAGTGTGCAGAACGGGACTCTCTGCAACGAGTGAGAGTGCTAGAGAAGGAGCTCGCAATGGCAATAGTGGGTGGAACAAGTGCAAAAGGCAAGGCTAAGGCAAAAGCACAAATCAACCGTCTAATGCGGGAGGTTGACAACTGTATAACCCTACTATCCAGCCAAGGCGTAGGGAGCAAAGAGGAGCAGAGGGGTGTGGTGAAAGATGAGGTGAAAGGTAACGAGAAGAGTGTAATAGAGAGAGGTGAGGAGAAGTAAACAAAAGATAAGCGATGGCCGAAGAGAGCATTACTATAACTATAGCAAAGACCAGTGTCAATATGAACGTAGAGGCATCGAAGGTGGAGTTATACCGACTAGCTGAACAGACACTAAACTCCGCAATTCGTAGGCACGAGCGGCGTAACTACGTCGGGCTGGGGGCAAACAGTGCAATAGTGTTAGCGGCATTCGAGTTCGTCATAGCCAACATCGCAATGCGACAGCAAAACGAGATAGATGACGACGACGTTGCAGCACTCAAAACAATAGAGAGGAGAATTGAGGGGTATATGAATGATATGAAGAGCGAAAAAGTGGTCGAATAACAAGATAGTAGCCACCACCATCGCTGAGATAGAAATAGATACAATAATTGAGCTACGTCACAAAATAGAGTGGTCGGCTCGAACGTTCTTTAACATAGGAAGTATAAAGAAAATCTACCCGCATAGATTCTCTAAGCTTTGCGAACTGAACATTTATTATATTGGAGACAAGCTCTCAATAATCAAAATCAGGCCTTAACCCCTCGGGGTGTGTCTCCGGGCACCGTTGGAAGATTGCGATCTTTGGCACCTCCATCAATGACAATCAGCAGATTCGTCAAACGAAACAGAGAATTTATGTGGGTTTTTTAATGCGCCATTTACGTAAAACACAATAATACAAACACTTAAAACAGAGAAAAAGTAATATGGAAATTGGATTAATTATAGCGATCGCCGTCGTTGCAGCTGCAGTGTCGGGATTTCTCGCATACCGAGGAGTCAAGAGTCGCGCACAAAATCTCGTCAAAGAGGCTGAGACAAAAGCCGACATAATGATGAAAGAGCGTGCTCTCCAGTCAAAGGAGAAGTTCATCAAACTCAAGAGCGAGCACGACAGAACTGTCAACGAGCGCAACCAAAAAGTTGCACAGAGCGAGCAGCGTGCGAAGCAGATCGAGAACAACTTGCAGAATCAGCAGCGCGACCTAGAGAACAAGATCAAGGATAACGATCGTCTGTCGCAGCAACTTACGTCGAAGATCTCGCGCGCAGAGGAGAAGAGCGCTAAGATCGACCAGGTAATTGGAGAGCAGAATGTAAAGCTAGAGCAAATATCGGGAATGAGCGCCGAGGATGCTCGCAACACACTCCTCGAGAATATGAAGGCGGAGGCTAAGAGCCAAGCTGCATCCTACATAAGCGAGAGCATCGAGGAGGCGAAGCTTACAGCCACTAAGGAGGCGAAGCGAATCATCGTAGCATCTATACAACGTGTTGCTACAGAGACAGCTATAGAGAACGCTGTGACAGTGTTCAACATCGACTCCGACGAGGTGAAGGGTCGTATCATCGGACGCGAGGGTCGTAACATCCGCGCACTCGAGGCTGCAACAGGCATAGAGATCATCGTAGACGACACCCCCGAAGCTATCATATTGAGTGGATTCGACCCCGTGCGTCGCGAGATCGCCAGACTAGCACTCCACCAACTTGTAACCGACGGACGCATCCACCCTGCACGTATCGAGGAGGTTGTGGCAAAGGTGCAGAAGCAGATCGAGGAGGAGATAGCTGAGGTAGGTAAGAGAACTACGATCGACCTTGGTATACACGGTATGCACCCCGAGTTGATCCGCCTAATTGGTAAGATGAAGTATCGTTCGTCGTATGGACAGAACCTACTGCAGCACGCACGCGAGACAGCAAACCTCGCAGGTATAATGGCATCGGAGCTAGGGCTCAACCCTAAGATCGCACGCCGCGCAGGTCTCCTACACGATATAGGTAAGGTGCCAGACGACGAGCCAGAGTTGCCACACGCAATCATCGGACAGAAGCTAGCGGAGAAGTACAAAGAGAAACCCGAGGTGTGCAACGCCATCGGAGCCCACCACGACGAGGTGGAGATGACATCTATCATCTCTCCAGTCGTTCAGGTGTGCGACGCAATATCGGGCGCACGTCCAGGTGCACGCCGCGAGGTTGTCGAGAGCTACATCAAACGTCTAAAGGAGATGGAGGATATTGCTCAATCATACCCAGGTGTACTCAAGACATACGCAATACAGGCTGGTCGCGAACTACGCGTAATAGTGGGCGCCGAGAAGCTTACGGATGCCGACACAGAGAACCTATCACAAGAGATTGCAAAGAAGATACAGGACGAGATGACATATCCTGGTCAGGTGAAGATCACGGTAATCCGCGAAACACGAGCCGTGTCATACGCAAAGTAGATAAGTAGATCACACGCCGCTCCCTATATATATATAGGAGTGAACTGGAGAGTCCGACTATGTGGTCGGACTCTTTTTTTTGGGCGGGCTAATAAGAGGAGGATACGGGGTCAGCGCTTGCGCCGCGCGGGCGGCAAGCTAGCTTGCATTTGCTTTTTGTTGCGGCAATTATAGGGGTGCTTCGCACTACAATAATTGCCGAGTGTGAATTCAGGGTATAAATCTAGAGTGTAAATCCTCGCTGTTACATTATGCATATTTAGGAGTTTTTATTAGAATCTATCAACAATTGCAACAAAAGAATAGCTCCGCGGAGAGCACTCCGCCGCCGCCCGCGCAGGGCAGTGGCAGAGGTGAAAAAGTTATCAACATAGGGTGTTCATAATAGGTCGATAGATACGTTTATAACTATTTACAAAAAATAAGGGTTGGCTATTGACATCCGAATTAATAGAGCGTATATACAACAATTTCAAAACTGCAAGAGAAAGTTATAAATAGAAGTTAACAGGTCAATAAACAGAAATCGGGGTTGGATGTTTATAACTTTTTAGAGGTAATTGGTTGATTACTATAAGTATATGGTGGTGATATTAGGGTTATGAACATTATGAACAGCTATTATTATATATGCTTTTTAATTAAAATTTAATTGAAATAAAAAATAATAATATATATAATGTCAATAACTTTTGAGGTAGCACACAAACAGGGCCCGAAATCAAGATTCTGGTTATACGTACGGGGTCTGCGCTTGCGCCGCGCGGGTAGGAGTGTTCGGAAGAACCCCCTCCTTATCCAAAGAACAAGCTAGGGTCTCCTCCACAGAGTTTAACAATCTCTATCATAAGTTGTTCCCTAAG
>JBCQTK010000070.1:0-10641 GCA_047178665.1 Rikenellaceae bacterium
CAAGAAGTACACACTCTCCGACGACTTCGCCTACACCGCAGAGTATCAATCACTAACAACAGAATTGACGGGTGCAATTCAGATAAAGCAGGAGGAGTATGGGAAGTTATAACAAACGAATACATCTACAACAAAACATCGAGGCGATTAGGGTTGCACTCGACATCGCCAAACGCAACACCGCAGCGACTAGCGAGGAGCGTGCGACACTCCAAAACTACTCTGGATTTGGAGGGTTGAAGTGCATCCTCTCCCCTGCCGAGCGACCCGAGGATATTGAGAAGTGGAGCAGCGACAAGGAGCTATTTCCCCAAGTGTTGGAGCTCCACAACCTCATCCGTGAGCAGAGCGCAGATGAGACGGAGTATAAGGCATATATATCGAGTCTCAGAAACTCCATCCTCACCGCATTCTACACCCCACGCCCTGTTGTCGACGCAATCACACGAGCGATTCAGGAGGCAGGTGTCACCCCTCAAAAGGTGCTCGAACCCTCGGCAGGGATGGGTGAGTTTGTCTCGTCGTTACGAGGGATCGCAGATGCAGGTAGCTCGATCTTTAGCTACGAAAAAGATCTTCTCACGGGGCGGATATTGTCGGCTCTACACCCCGATGCAAAGGTGCGTGTGCAGGGGTTCGAGCAGATCGACAGCCGCCTCAATAACTACTTCGACCTCGTTGTATCGAACATCCCATTTGGGGACGTTGCAGTCTTTGACCCTGAATTTATGCGTAGCAACGACACGGCACACAAGATGGCTCGTCAGTCGCTGCATAACTACTTCTTCGTCAAGGGTGTGGAGACTCTGCGAGATGGCGGACTCCTCGCCTTCATCACCTCGCAGGGGGTGATGAACTCAGCCGTGAATCGCCCTGTTCGTGAGTGGCTGATGAACAACACGGCTCTCATCTCTGCGGTGCGCCTCCCCAACAATCTATTCTCGGAGAGTGCAGGGACGGATGTAGGCAGCGACCTGATCGTTCTGCAACGCAGCTCCAACAAAGAGTCTCTCACCAACGAGGAGGCGAGATTTGTCGAGAGCGAGCTGCGCCAGAAGTCTGGCGTGCAGTGGAACAGATACTTCAACAACCTCGATCGTGTAGTCCACTCCACCCTAAAGGTCGACACCGACCCCTACGGCAAGCCTGCCATCATCTTCAAACACGATGGCGGTGCGGAGGGTGTTGCGCAGGGTATTGGCGAGATCCTGAGCCGTGACCTTCGGAGTAATCTCAACTTGGAGCTCTATCGTCAGGCGACACATCGAGCCGTGGAGGTGGTTGCGCCGACACAACAAAATGCCCTCTTCAACCTATTTGGTGAGGTCGCAGCGCAGCAACGAAAACCTCGCAGACGAGCGGCAAAGGTGAAGGAGGAGATGGTGGCTGTTGACCTCACACCTCGCAAGTTTGATGGCGTAGTTGGCAGCCACATCCGTGAGGGTTCGATGATTACCTCCGATGGTCAGCTTGGAGTGTTGGCAAAGAGTGTGGAGGGGTATAGCCTCTTTCAACCCCTTGATATACCGCAGAATACGCAGCAAAAGGCACTCGCCTACATCGCCATTCGTGACACCTACCACGAGCTATACAACTATGAGAGCAACAACCACGAGGCGGACGACCATACTCGAACGTTACTCAACGAGAGATACGACGACTTCGTGAAGAAGTATGGCTATCTGAACGACCGCAAGAACAATGAGTTGATCCAGATAGATGCATCGGGTCGTGAGGTTCTCTACCTCGAACGTAGGGTCGATAATCAGACTATCAAGGCGGATATTTTCACGCAGCCCGTGTCGTTCAACCCCAACGAGATTACGCAGGTGGAGGCGGCAGACGAGGCTTTGTCGGCATCGCTCAACAGATCGGGCGGTGTTGATCTGGAGTATATGCGCTCGCTGCTCTCAGCCGCCTCGACCGATGAGATCATAGCCGATTTGGAGGGTAAGATCTACTACAACCCGATGGTCAGCAGCTACGAGATTGCGGAGAAGTTCATCGCAGGAAATGTAGTCTCGAAGATAGAGTATATTGAGAGTCACCTACTTATTGTGCCCAATGACAGCCGCGCCACGCTGTCGCTCATCGCCTTGCAGGAGGCGCGCCCTGCGAAGATCCCCTTTGCCGATCTCGACTTCAACTTTGGCGAGAGGTGGATTCCCACGAGCGTATATGATACGTTCGCAACTAACCTCTTCGGGGTGAAAATTAACGTCGGCTACAACTCCAGCGCAGATGAGTATTCGGTTGACAGCAAGGGTTATAGCGCCACCATATATGAGAAGTATTGCGTGCGTGCCGAGAGCCGATCCTACAACGGCATCTCGCTGATGAAACACGCTCTGCTCAACACCTCGCCCGACATAACGAAGAAGATTATGGTTGGCGATCGTGAGGTAAAGGTGCGTGACGCAGAGGCGATACAGCTTGCTAACTCGAAGATCGATGAGATACGTGGGGCATTCACCGAGTGGCTCAGCGAGCAGGAAGATGAGTTCAAGGCGAGGCTCGAAAAGATCTACAACGACAAGTTTAACTGCTACGTCCGTCCGAAGTTCGACGGCTCGCACCAGACGTTCCCTGACCTCGACCTCAAGGGGTTAGGCATCCCCGATCTGTATCAGAGTCAGAAGGATTGCATATGGATGCTGAAGATGAATGGTGGCGGCATTGCAGACCATCAGGTGGGGGCAGGCAAGACGTTGATTATGTGCGTCGCTGCCTACGAGATGAAGCGATTGGGGCTCGCCAACAAGCCAATCATTTTGGGTTTGAAGGCTAATATACAGGAGCTTGCGCACACTTTTCGCACAGCATACCCCAACGCAAAACTGCTCGCACCAGGCAAGAACGACTTCACGCCCGACAAGCGTGAGCGGCTCTTCAACGAGATCAAGAACAACAACTGGGACTGCATCATCCTCACCCACGATCAGTTCGGGATGATACCGCAGTCGCCTGAGATTCAGCGCACAATTTTGCAGGCGGAGCTGGACTCTGTGGAGGAGAATTTGGAGCTAATACGTGAGCAGGGGGGCAACATCTCTCGCTCGATGGAGAAGGGGCTCATCAAGCGACAAGCCAACCTCGAAGTGAAGTTGCAGGAGATCGCCCACAAGATCGAGGAGCGCAGGGATGATGTAGCCGACTTCAAGACGATGGGGATCGACCACCTCTTTGTCGACGAGTCACACCAATTCAAGAACCTTACATTCACCACACGCCACGATCGTGTCAGCGGAATGGGCAACCCTGCAGGGAGTCAGCGAGCGTTGAATATGCTCTTCGCAATTCGCACGATTCAGGAGCGCACGGGGCGAGATCTGGGGTGCACATTTCTCTCGGGGACAACAATTAGCAACTCGCTCACAGAGCTATACTTGCTGTTTAAGTATCTGCGACCAAGGGAGTTGGAGCGGCAGAACATCAAGACCTTCGATGCGTGGGCAGCAATCTTTGCCAAGAAAACCACCGACTATGAGTTCTCCGTTACCAACGAGATTGTGCAGAGGGAGAGGTTTCGATACTTCATCAAGGTGCCTGAGTTGGCGGCATTCTATGCTGAGATCACCGACTACCGCACGGCAAAGGATATTGGGATCGACCGCCCCGAGAAGCGTGAGATTATGCACAACATACCCCCAACACCACAGCAGGAGGAGTTCATCAGCAGGCTCGTTGAGTTCGCTCGAAATGGTGATGCCACGCTGTTGGGGCGTGCTCCGCTGAGCGAGAAGGAGGAGACAGCGAAGATGTTGATTGCAACGGATTACGCACGCAAAATGTCGCTCGATATGAGGATGATAGATCCATATTATGGCGATCACATCGACAATAAGGCGAGCCACTGTGCTGCAAAAATTGCGGAGTATTACAGGAGATTTGACGATCATAGAGGGACGCAGTTTGTATTCTCCGACCTCGGGACATACAAGGCTGGCGAGTGGAACGTCTACTCGGAGATTAAGCGCAAGCTGATAGAGGATCACGCCATCCCTGCCCACGAGGTGCGTTTCATTCAGGAGGCTAAGACGGACAAGGCTCGCTCTGCTCTCATTGAGGGGATGAATCGGGGCGATGTACGTGTTCTCTTTGGCTCAACGTCGATGCTCGGGACGGGTGTGAATGCGCAGAAAAGGGCTGTCGCAATTCATCAACTCGACACCCCTTGGCGACCTGCTGATCTGGAGCAGCGAGTGGGTCGTGCGGTAAGAAAGGGCAACGAGGTGGCGAAGTTATACGCTGACAATCAGGTGGATGTGATTATATACGCTGTGGAGAAGTCGTTGGACTCCTACAAATTCAACCTGCTCCACAACAAGCAGATGTTTATCTCGCAGCTCAAAAATAATAGCCTTGGGGCACGTACAATTGATGAGGGTTCGATGGACGAAAAGTCGGGGATGAATTTTAGTGAGTATGTAGCGATCCTGTTGGGCAACACCGACCTGCTGGAGAAGGCGAAGGTCGAGAAGAAGATAGCCGTGATGGAGAGTGAGCGGCAGGCGTTCAACCGCAGCAAGGGGGAGTCGAGGCTGCGGCTTGATGGGATCAACCACTCGATCGCAGGTTGCAGGGGGATGATCGATCGCATTGAGGGTGATATGGCTATTTTGGCGAGCCGTGAGCAGCGGAACGAGGATGGCAAGAGGCTCAATCCCATCACCTTAACAGGGGTAGATGGCAGCGATCCAAAGCTGATCGGGGCGAAGCTCGCAGAGTTCAATACAAAGGCTCGCACGCACGGGCAGGATATGGAGATCGGCTCGCTCTATGGTTTCAGAATAGTCGTCAAGACGGAGATTTCAAGCAGCAATGCGGACCTCTTCGAGGGGGATGGGCTCGTCAACAATAAGTTCGCAATAGTTGGCGAGAGCGGCATCCGCTACACCCACAACAACGGCAACATCGCAGCCGACCCAGAGCTCGCCACCGCCAGCTTCCTCCACGCTCTCGACAAGATGCAGTCGATGGTCGACCGCTACGAAAAGGAGCGTGCAAAACTCGCCGCCGACATCCCCATCCTCCAAGAACCGCAACGCTCAACGTGGCGCAAAGAGGAGGAGCTCAAAGCCCTCAAAACAGAGCTCGCAACCATTGAGCGCAAGATACATCTGTCGCTAAAACCGATCGAGCAGGGGGAAGCGCAGGAGGAGCAAAAGCAGGAGCAAGCCGCCCCAACACCCGATGATCCACCGCTCCACATCACCCCCTCAGAGTCGCAACGAAGAGGTATGAGACACTAAAACAAACGCTCCCGAATGATACTCAATGTCATTCGGGAGCGTTACAATTAACAATATAGTCTTATATAAACTTCTTCAGATCAAAATACATAAGTCGTGTATCATCACCCTCGTCGTCTGCTGTTAGAAACCGAAAACCATTCTTCACATAGAATGGAATGGCGGCAGCGTAGGCATCGACGGTTATATATCGGCAGCCTGTCTTATTGTTGTATGTAAACATCTGCTTCACAAAGTTTAGAACTTGATTGCCAATACCTTGTCGTTCATACTTCTCTGACACAGCAAGCCTACCAACCTTTACAGCTGGATAACTATTTATTCTCTTTTGATTGGGAATGGCTCTGTTGACTCTATTTCTATCTGGCGATGGTTTATCCTTAAGATTTACACTATCGTTAAATAGACTAAAATAGACAACTGTGTCTATGTCATTTTCAAAAATATATGTCACGGCAAGTAGCTCTTTTGTGTAGTTTGCCGCCTCTTCACATAGAAATTCGTTCAGGTCGTTGTCAGAACAAGCAAATGGTTTTACCTCTGTTCCCTCACTCAATCTTACTGCCAGTAATTCGCTGATATTCATCACTATCTAAAAATATTAGGATGATTCTTCATTATTGCCTCATATATCGTTCGTGCCTCTTCTTTCTCTTTTGTTGTTGCAGGCACAACATTCTCTGCCGCCTCACGAAAGCGAGCTGCATCTTCGCCAGTCAATACTGGGGTCTCTTTGATCGGTTTTGCCATAGTCGTATATATTATTTCTCTGCAAAGATAGCACAATAATCTCACCTTTACAAATATAGAACGTCCAAATTGGGGGGATAGATATATCTGAGCCGTCATAATTTATTCAAGTCATCGACACTATACGACACCTTTTTGATGATCTTGCGCAGCTCCTCCTGCTCCAATCTGCACTTGTAGTCGATAATATCGCTTAGGCGATAGAAGATCTGCTTGTCAACGATGGAGAACTTCAGCTCGCCCAATTTTCGACCCTCTCGCAGCTCGTCGCGCGACAGCCCCAGCGTCTCGATCACCTCGGCGGTGGAGAAGAGCATTCCGTGGGGGTTGGGCTCCTTGATGTTGTGGAGCAGGAAGTTTAGTGTGTGCAGAGCTTTGCGGTGTCTGCCAATCAGTGCGGTGAGTTGTTTACTCTCCAAAATTACTACGTTCA
The DNA here is from genome assembly GCA_047178665.1 of Rikenellaceae bacterium. Lineage (GTDB taxonomy): Bacteria > Bacteroidota > Bacteroidia > Bacteroidales > Rikenellaceae > Alistipes. The sequence continues at coordinate 6,436 of JBCQTK010000070.1, forward strand.
TCTCTCTTTTGTTTTGTGTGATTTAATATACTCTGCGATCTCTGTTGCCCAGAAGAATCGTTTGCCATTCATCGTAAAATAGTGCAGTGCCCCCTCGTCAGATATGCGATATACTGTGCGCTCCGAGATCTTCAGCAGGTGGGCGAGATCCTTCAGCTCTATGAACTCCAGATCTTTCATAAATTCGTACTTTATCGATAGTCGGTAGACCTTGATGTCGAGGTCGTCCAAACGATTCTCGATCCGCTCCATACATCTATCGAAGTGCTCTTTCTCTAGTGTCGCCATCTCTATGTTGTTTTTAATATTAGGTGGTTGTCGTCTGCGCCAGAGTTTATGACAATCTCTCTATCACGCAGATATTTTATGTAGCTCTTGGCGGTTCGATCTTTTACCGACAGAGCCGCTTGCAGCTGCGTGCATAGCTCCGCATAGGTGATATGTTGGTCTGTCCTGAATATCTCATTTACGACAGCTACCAGCTCCTCATACTTGCGCTGATTCCGCTCCTCCTTTGACTTTGCGCCACGATATGTGTGCATCCTCGCCTCCTCGCTCCACGCGAATTGCAGGATCGGGACATCGAGAGGGCAGCCGTCTCGAACTTTTACCGCCTTTATTACGGATAGTTTCGGGTCGTCATCCCGTTCGATAGAGATGATCGCCGCCGCCTTTCGTTGCAGCTCCGAACCGAGATGACCACGCAGTTTCAAACCACTCGGCACGTAGTGGAGCACGCAGACGATGCAGGTGTTGTAGATCGCAGCGAGCCGATATAGCTCCTCTACAACCGCAATGCTCTCGCTCTCGTCGTTGGCACTTCGCACAAGATCCGCCACACCGTCGACCACCACCAAATGAATACCTCCAAACTTGTGGTATAGGTAATCCATATTGTCGATGATATGTTGCAGCCTCACCTTTCTCGGCAGTGCCATTATCGAGTAGGGTTTGAACGAGTCTGGTTTTGTGGAGAGTTTTGCACGGCTCAATATCGTCAGACTATTTTTGTGTAGCTGCGCCTTTGACTGCTCTGTGTCATAGAGCACTACCGCACTGCGACACCTCTTGATCGTCACACCCAACGTATCTATCGACTCGCTCTCGCTGCTGATAGCCCCTGCAATCAACGCCCCGATGAAGTTGCTCTTGCCAGTTCCCTCGCCACCAGTCACGCAGAGCAGGTCGCTTTTTGAACCTAACACAACACCATTAATCGAGATTATCCCCTCGGTGGGTTTGGGTGGTGCGTCGAGATCTACTTCGCAGGAGTTGAAAACAGCAATCGTGTTGTCATATAGAGAGTTAAGCATCTCGACGAATATTGCTCTTAATTGCTCCGCTGTGCCACCCAACCTAAAGAAGTCCGATATATCCTTCTCTCCCTTTACCCCTGAGAGAGGTAGCTCAATGCGCTTTACATTAAACTCACTAAATGTCTGTGTCAACTCTTTGGAGCGTCTAATTCCCGTCTTGTCCATATCGTATAGAATCACAATATGTCTGAACATAAACGATAGTCGCTCGATGATGGAGCGTGATATGTGGGCTGTTTCACTATTAAAGGAGATCGCGCTAAATCCTCTTACACTCAGCGACATAACATCCTTCTCGCCTGCTGTAATAAACACTACATCGCCTCGCGTTGGTAGCTGCTCTAATCCAAAACAATATATCTCTGGTTTCTTGCCTCCGTAGAGAAAACGATTTGAAGAGTATGGGCGGTATATCTTAACATACCCCTTGTTTAAGTAGCCAAATATTGGCTTGTCGACTGTGCTGCGAAGGGTGTATGGTTGACCATCATTCTTGATTGAATCAAACTTCTCAATCGCCACTACATTGAACCTTGCGAGCGTCTCTTTTGTGATGCCTACACGATTCCAAAATGCAATCTCCGAGGTGTTGAAATCTCGTGTTGCAATGGCGTAGCGCTTAGGTGGCGACGGCTCTTCCTCCTCCTCAACTATTGGCTGCGGCTCTGCGCTTTTGGCGTAGATTGTTGGCTCTGACATAGTATCACGAATATTCATATCACGATAGATTATAGCGAGTATCTTGTGAAAGTCGCTGGGGTTGTTGCTGTCGAGTCCATTCAACACCCCGACAAATGCGAAGCAGTCGCCCGAGTATAGTTTGTTCCCTTGGTCGCAGATCTTGTACTTTCCCGAATTGCGATGGTAGTAGATGCTGCAATCTTTGTTTGTGTCGTGGTAGAATGGATTGAGGAACTTCTCGCCAATTTTCCAATTACCCTTAATGTAGTGGCGGAAGATGTATAGTCCATTACTTGTCTGTTTTAGGATCTCCTCTCTACTCATCATCTACAATATAGTTAGCTTTGAAATTCTCTGTTAGTCGTGGATTCTGTTTCACGATGTTGTGCTTCAGCAACCAATAGACTGCGAAGGGGTGAAATCGTGGTGTCTTGCCATATCGAGTGAACTCTATTACTCGATCCTTTTGAAGTCGCTGAAGTGAGCGTGTGCTGATCTCCAACGCCTCGCAGACCTGTTCGGCATAGAGCCACCCTTGTGCATTTGCCTCGTGAACGGTCTCTGGTGCGTCGATGCTCAGTGCATTTAGGGTCGTCACCTTTTTCTCTATCTTTTGGATGTAGTCGTAGATCATATTGATCCTCGCTATGACCTCCTCTAGTTGGTGGTAATCTACTTTTGTTTGTCTCATATTGCGTTTAATTTGATGCAAAGATGAGCGTTGTTTTTGAGCCGAGTTGTTAAGTTAATATTAACTTAATAGTGATTTTTTTCTAACCTATAAAACCTCTTTTACCCATATGGGTTTTTAGGGTTCATAGGTTCAACCTCGTCTGGAGGGAGTAACTTTATGGGAGTACCCCCTTAGTGCAAGGTGCAAGCTTACTATATAGTAAGCTTGCACCTTGCACTAAGGGTAATTCCCTATATGTTAGATAGTTATATTTTTGATTTGCAGTGTGTGAATTTGCACCACTACATTCGTGTCGTAGAGTGTCGCTAACGTGTCGTTATGCGGTTGATGCTAAGATCAAAAAAAACGGCAGAACCCGAAGATTCCACCGCTAGGCACTGCGCCTATCTGTTTGACTTTTTGTTGTCTAACTCCTCCAATTTGCGATTAAGCAACTCTGCCATCTCCAGAATATATGAGATGCGTGAGAAACTATTGCACTCCTCTCCTTTGCGCTTTGAGATGTTGCTGTATAGAATTTTGTGATTCTTCAAATCTCGTTGTAGCAGACGGCTCATATATGGGATAAACTCTTCGTAGGTCACCTTGCCATCGTTTATACTCTTCATATCGACAATACCTCGTAAGAGTATCACCAAATCGGTCAGACTGCCTGTCCATCGAAATTGCGAGCTTGTATTGTGGGTCGGAGTACTCTGCTCTGTTGCAATGTGTGGATATTTGAAAAGTTCTCTTATTATTTCAATCTCTAAATCTGTTATCTCGATTATGGCGTTTAGGATATGGAGATGCTCACCACTACTTTTTTTTCATCAAAGAGATAATTTTTTAGATCTGTTAATTCAATTCGAAATCGCCCCAACATCCTCAAGGATGAGATGGGGTTGTGATCCAGTTTGTTGTACTCATCGAGAATGGTTTGATACTCACTCTTGAATTGGCTGAGGTTCTTGCCGTTGTTATCAATGGTGTCAGCAATTCGTAGTACGAACGCCTCAAAGATTGATTTTGTCATAAATTTACTTTCGTATAAAATTAATATTTACTACTGTCGGGTTAGCTCCGAAAAGCATACAAAGATAAGAAATATCACCAATTCAGCAAATAGAATATCCAACCGCAACCGAATTCGGGCAGTGTTCGTTGGCAGTTCGAGCAACTAATGAACTCCCCTAAATCCTGGTTGGAGGATCTTATACATTGTGAAGCGTCACTCGTCAAACAGAAGTGGCGCATTACAAAAATAGTAATCCAATGACACTCTTTACAAATAATTAAGTGTCGAATATGTTGTTTGCAGTAACTAAATTGTCGTTAGACATATCACAAATAGAGATCTATATTGGCTAATTAAAAGAGAATCAGCGTTTTATGCAATACAAGTAAGAGCCGTATCCAAATGTTAGATGATACAAAAACCGAAAAATTATATAACTTTGTATATGCTAACACTATATTTATTATGAGACCGACCAAACTATTTCTACTATTTTTGTTGTGCGCTGCGCTGTCGCA
>JBCQTK010000071.1:0-9759 GCA_047178665.1 Rikenellaceae bacterium
AAAACGCTACGACATCGAACCTATTGTAGACCGCGTAGGCGGTGGCGACTCATTCTCGGGTGGTATCATCCACGGACTCTTAACCAAACCAAATCAGGGTGAGGCGTTGGAGTTTGCGGTAGCGGCATCAGCTCTGAAACACACCATCAATGGCGATTTCAACCACGTATCAGTCGAGGAGGTCGAGGCTCTAGCAGGGGGCGACGCATCGGGACGAGTGCAGAGATAAATTTAACGAAACATAGAGAAAAAGATGGCAAGATTTTCAAAGATGCAGGTGCTAAACGCAATGCAGTCGACTGGTATGGTTCCAGTCTTTTACAACAAGGATATTGAGATTTCAAAAAAGGTATTGAAGGCGTGTTATGACGGAGGAGTCAGAGCCTTCGAGTTCACCAATCGTGGTGACTTTGCGAGCGAGGTGTTTATAGCTCTAGTGAAGTATGCAGAGGTGGAGTGTCCCGAGATGATATTGGGTATCGGCTCAATTGTCGATGCTCCAACAGCGGCTCTATATATGCAGTATGGTGCGAATTTCGTGGTCTCACCATATCTCAACGCAGAGGTTGCAAAGGTGTGTAATCGCCACCTTGTCCCCTACACACCGGGTTGCGGCTCTGTCACAGAGATCGGCACAGCGCAAGAGTTGGGCTGCGACCTGACAAAGGTATTCCCTGCCGGCAACGTAGGAGGACCTTCGTTTGTGAAGAATGTAAAAGCTCCTCTTCCGTGGTCAAACATTATGGCGACAGGGGCTGTTGAGCCGACAGAGGAGAACCTTACAGCGTGGATCAAGGCTGGTGTAATGTGTGTCGGAATGGGTTCGCAACTCTTCCCCGCAGATGTTATCAAATCTGAGGATTGGGAGGCTATTAGCGAGAAGTGTCGCTATGCACTCGATGTCATTGCAAAGTTGCGATAAAAACAATTCAACAATAATAGCCTCGACAACAAGGAGAAAAACTAACCATACCTAAAACTTACAACTAACTATTATGGAAAAACAGAGACCAACAATGTGGCGGTGGAGCATCTGCGCACTACTCTTTGCTGCAACCACCATCAACTATCTAGATCGACAGGTTCTGTCACTTACGTGGGACGAATTTATTAAACCAGAGTTTCATTGGGATGAGTCACACTATGGAACAATCACCGCAATATTCTCTATCGCCTATGCAATATGTATCCTCTTCGCTGGTCGTTTTATCGATTGGATGGGGAGCAAGCGAGGCTATCTGTGGGCTATCGGAGTATGGTCTTTCGGAGCTTGTGCCCACGCACTATGCGGTGTTGCGACAGAGCAATATATGGGAATAGACTCTGTAAAGGAGTTAATCTCTGCCACGGGAGTTGCGGCAGCGACAATCGCCACGATCAGCACTTGGTTCTTCATAGCTGCACGCTGCATTTTGGCATTGGGTGAAGCTGGCAACTTCCCCGCTGCAATCAAAGTTACTGCCGAATACTTCCCCAAAAAGGATCGAGCCTTTGCAACAAGTATCTTTAACGCTGGAGCATCGGTGGGTGCCCTAGCTGCACCACTCACAATCCCTCTTATCGCAAAATATTTCCAAGAGATAGGTGTAGGAAATGGGTGGGAAGCAGCATTCATAGTTATTGGAGCGTTAGGATTCTTGTGGATGGGTCTGTGGGTTTTTCTCTACTCAGAGCCTCGTGAGAGCAGATTTGTCAATGAAGCAGAGTTAGAGTATATCGAGCAGGACAAGGACGCCGCTGCTGAGGATGGAGCATTAGCCGACGACACAAAGTTTACACTTTGGGAACTCTTCTCATATCGTCAGACTTGGGCGTTTGCCGTAGGTAAATTTATGACCGACGGCGTTTGGTGGTTCTTCCTCTTCTGGACACCATCATATCTGGACACTCAGTTTGGCATAAAAAGTTCTGACGGCATCGGAATCGCATTAATATTCACGCTCTACGCTATCGTCACCCTATTCTCAATTATGGGAGGAAAACTTCCAACGATCATCATTGAACGCAGTGGTCTAAATCCATACGCTGCACGAATGAGGGCGATGTTGATCTTTGCGTTCATACCTCTCATCGTTTTGTTGGCACAACCGATGGGAGTCATTTCACCTTGGTTTCCCGTAATTTTGATTGGTATCGGATGTGCGGCGCATCAATCGTGGTCGGCAAATATCTACTCGACAATTGGCGATATGTTCCCAAAATCGGCAGTCGCATCTATTACCGGCATTGGAAGTATGGCTGGAGGTGTGAGCTCAATGTTGATGCAAAAGAGTGCAGGAAATCTCTTTGTATATGCTGGCGAAAGTAACCTCCAGTTCTTTGGTTTCGAAGGTAAGCCTGCTGGTTATTTCATTATCTTCTGTGTCTGTTCAGTACTCTATCTTGTGGGGTGGACATTTATGAAGATTCTCGTTCCTCAGTATAAACCGATAACAAAATAAAATAAAGCTATGAATCTATTTGATATACAAGATAAAGTGGTGGTCATCACAGGTGGCTATGGAATCCTTGGTGGCTCGACAGCGAAATATTTGGCGGAGCAGGGAGCAAAGGTCGTTATCGTTGGTCGCAACGCAACGAAGGGAGCCGAATTTGTTAACGAGATCACACGCAGTGGTGGTGAAGCGATATTTGCCCAAGGAGACGCAACAAATCGTGAAGATATGGAGTCTGTCAGAGCTCTCACATTGGCTAAATATGGGACGATAGACTCGCTTATAAATGCCGCAGGAGGCAATATGCCGGGTGCTACAATCGCACCCGACGCTGATATATTTGGACTTGGAATAGATGATATGAGTGCTGTTGTCAACCTAAACTTGATGGGGACAGTTATCCCCTCAATCGTCTTGGGCGAGGTAATTGCAAAAAACAGTAAGGGCTCTATCATCAACTTCTCGTCGATGAGTTCGCAGAGTGTGATTACACGTGTTGTGGGCTACTCTGCCGCAAAATCTGCAGTCGACAACTACACCCGTTGGATGAGTGTCGAGATGGCTAAAAAGTTTGGAGAAGGAGTGAGAGTTAATGCCATAGCCCCCGGATTCTTTCTCACGGAACAGAACCGAACACTTCTAACAAACCCCGACGGATCATACACTCCGAGAGCGGAGGATATCGTACGAAATACCCCATTTGGACGTATGGGACGAGCCGATGAGCTGCACGGGGCGATCCATTGGCTTATGAGCGATGCAGCATCGTTTGTGACAGGAACGGTTATTCCAATAGATGGAGGATTTAGTGTTTTTAGTGGTGTTTAATATATTTTATAAGATGAGACTTTTTGAACAGACAATGAGATGGTATGGCGACAAAGATGTCGTCACACTTAACCAGATAAGGCAAGCTGGCGCAACAGGTGTTGTGACGGCACTCCATCACATTCCCGTTGGCGAGGTGTGGAGTCGAGAGGAGATTGAGATGCATCGTGCAAAGATCGAGGCAGAGGGTTTGACGTGGCACGTTGTTGAGAGCCTCCCCGTCAGCGAGGAGATTAAGAGTGCGAGAGGCAACTACCTTCAACATATCGAGAATTACAAAGAGAGCATACGCAACTTGGCGGCATGTGGGGTTAAAGTTATAACCTACAACTTTATGCCTGTCCTAGATTGGACACGAACAAACGTAGCCTACACGTTGGCGGATGGTTCGAAAGCTCTACGATACGAGAGGGCTCAATTCGTGGCATTCGACCTCTTCATCCTCGAACGAGAGGGGGCGAAGAATGACTACTCAACCGAGGAGATAGAGCAGGCTAAAATCGCATTTGCTGAGATGAGTGAAGAGGATAAGAAGAGCGTTACAAAGAGTATCTTGATGGGGTTACCCGGTGCGACAGATCTACTCTCGTTGAATGAGATCAAGGAGGGTCTGAAGTTATATCGAGATATTGACGATGATACGTTGCGCCAAAACCTCATCTTCTTCCTGCGTCAAGTGACCCCCGTGGCTGATGAGGTAGGTGCGAAGATGGCAATCCACCCTGACGACCCACCATATAAGTTGATGGGGTTGCCTCGAATCTTGAGTACAGCCAGCGACTTCGACGCTTTGGTTGAGGCGGTACCCAACCCCTCGAATGGTTTGTGTTTCTGCACAGGCTCACTCAGTGTGCGTGCCGACAACGACCTGCCAGCGATAGCACGCCGTTTGGGTGGTGCGAATAGGATATTCTTTGTTCACCTACGTTCGACAGAGCGCGATGAGATGGGTAACTTCTACGAGGCAAACCACCTTGAGGGTTCAATAGATATGTTCTCTATTGTTCAAGAGTTAGTTGAGGTGCAGAACAATCTTGATATCTCAATCCCAATGAGACCCGACCACGGACACCAGATGGCCGACGACTTAGGTAAAAACAGCTATCCCGGCTACTCCCTGATTGGACGAATGAAGGGGTTGGCAGAGCTTCGTGGATTAGAACTTGGAATTGCCCGAATGAGGAGTTAGAATAGATAAATAACCATAAAAACTACAGCTACAATGAGTTTTATAACAGATAATTTTATGCTGCAAAACCCTACTGCCGAGCGTCTATACCACGACTTCGCAAAGGGTGCACCTATCATAGACTTTCACAATCACCTAAGTCCCAAAATGATAGCTGAGAACTATGCTCCCAAAACAATTACGGAGATGTGGCTCGGAGGCGACCACTACAAATGGCGATTGATGCGTGCAAATGGTGTCGAAGAGCGATATATCACGGGTGATGCCGACGACTACGAGAAGTTTGAAAAGTGGGCAGAGACACTTCAATATGCTATGCGAAACCCAATCTACCACTGGTCGCACCTCGAACTAAAAAGATACTTCGACGAGGATAGACTCCTAACGCCTCAAACAGCTCGCTCGATATATGAGAGGTGTAACACGATGATTGCAGAGGGTGGATTTGGAGCTATGGATTTGCTGCTCAAGATGAATGTAGAGGTTGTATGCACGACAGACGACCCAATAGATTCTCTAGAGTATCACTCGATAGCAAATGCGAAACAGAACAAGATAAAGGTTCTTCCAACGTGGCGTCCTGACAGAGTTGTTGCAATCGAGAAGGGCGATTATAATAGCTATATTGACTCTTTGGCGCAGGTTGCAGGTGTTGAAATCACCTCTTTTGCGACGCTTATGGAGGCACTTAAGATTCGTCAAAAGCATTTTGTCCAGTATGGTTGCGTAGTTTCGGATCACGGACTCGACCGCTTCTATGCAGAACCATTCGATGAGACGAGTGTGGAGCGTATATTTAGCGCTGCGAGGAGTGGAGTGTCGCTCTCGGCTGCGGAGGTTGAGATATATAAATCATCTGTGTTATATCACCTCGCAGTAATGAATAACGAGGCAGAGTGGGTTCAGCAGTTCCACATCGGACCTCTGCGTAACAACTCTACAAAGCTCTTCGAGAGTATCGGAGCTGATGTCGGCTGTGACTCGATAGATGACAAACCTATCGCTGTTGCGATGGGTCGATACCTCGACTCTCTCGAAAAGCAAGGGGCGTTAACCAAGACTATTCTCTACAACCTCAACCCCAAGGATAGCGAGGTGATGGCAGCGATGTGTTATAACTTCAACAGCGATGGTGGTATCGCTAAGATGCAATATGGTGCAGCGTGGTGGTTCCTCGACCAAAGAGATGGTATGACCAAACAGATAGAGGCGATCTCGTCATTTGGTCTCTTGAGCCGCTTTATTGGGATGTTGACCGACTCACGCAGTTTTCTCTCATTCACACGCCACGAATATTTCCGTCGCATATTGTGTAATATTATCGGCTCTGACATCGAAAATGGATTACTTCCTCGCTGCGAGTTGGAGTTCATCGGCAAGATGGTGAACGACATCTGCTATGGTAACTCGAAACGATACTTCTTTGAGTAAACCGGCAAACTTGATATGCCCCGAATTGTCGAAACGCAGGAGAGAGCCCTCGACAAAAAGGAGCTGAGAGAAAGAATGCAGAGAGAGAAACTTTAATAGCCGACCCTCAATCACAACACAGCACGCTGAACTACAGCAAATTAACACATTAAACAGTATCTGCAAGTTTTACATCATAAAGATGCAAAACTTGCAGATACTGTTTAATGTAAAACTAATACCCATTCGTCGAGATCAATCGACACCTCTTTACTCCTCGAAGCCATCACGTCCAGCCAAGCTAATTCACCTAATGATAGGATTGCTCATCCTAAAGCTCTTACGCAATATCTCTGACGAATCTGTTGTCGGGCAAATCTTTGGATAGTATAATATCAAGGTAATATTAACCCAATCCTGATAACTTTAGCTACTCTTTATTATAATGTGTAAAACCAAATAGAAAATATAGAATGGCAACAATAAAAATTAAGTTTAGAGCATCGAAAATTGAGGGGAAAGAGGGATTTCTTTTTTTTCAGATAATTAACAATAAAGAAGTAAAACAGATAAATGTGCACTGCAAGGTGTGTTCGGAAGATTGGAGTGTGGGTAGGTCACGATTAAATATAACGAATGTGCTTAGTCGGCAAGATATCAAGATGATAAATAAGTGGGATGTAGTTCGCTTTGAGTATAAACGACTTCAGCAAATTATTTTACACCAAGATCTATGCCAACAAAGATATAGCGTAGATGATATTGCTGAAATCTACGTAAAGCACCACAAAAACACAACCCTCTTTGGGTTTGCACTTGAGACCATAGCACGACTGAAAGAGGTGGGGAATATCACCAATGCTGAGAATTATTTCTCTCTCTTGGTGAGCTTTATGACATTCCGCAAAGGAGAGAATATTGAACTAAAGTCTCTCAATAGTGATCTGTTAGAGGCGTATGAAGCCTATATAAAACACAAAGGAGGTGGTTCTTCTCTTAATTCAATATCGTTCTATATGAGAACTTTGAGAGCTATATTTAACAGAGCTGTCGAAAAGGGACTGGTAAAGGAGCAAAGTCTATTTCGCCGGGTCTACACCAGTATCGAGAAAACAGCCAAACGAGCTATTCCCATCTCCTATATCACAAAGTTAAAAGAGGTTGATTTGATCGATCATCCAGAGTTGGAATTCACAAGAGATCTATTCCTATTTAGCTTCTACACACGTGGGATGTCATTTGTAGATATTGCCTACCTCAAAAAGTGTGAAATTAAAAATGGTGAGTTTACCTATCGCAGAAGCAAAACAGGGCAATCAATACGAGTGAAGTGGGAGCAGTGTATGGCAGACATTGTGGATCGACACAACATTCAAGAGTCTGAATATCTGCTACCAATCATAACCAATCCTAAATATGATGCACGGCAACAGTATATTGATATGCGAGATCGGGTGAATCGTAATCTAAAGCGACTTGCTCCGATAGCAGGGATTCCACACAATATAACAATGTATGTTGCACGCCACTCGTGGGCTTCGGTGGCAAAAGCGAAAAACATATCAATATCAGTAATTAGCGAGGCGATGGGGCACGATAGTGAAGCTACCACAAGGATCTATTTGGCTTCATTAGATAACGCTTTGATTGATGATGCAAACAGTTTGATTATTGGATCGGTGTAGGGTAAATATCACAAAAAAGTAAGATTGTTTAGAAAAATAATTTTGCTTCTTAGACAAAAGTAAAAACTACTCCATTACGCCGTAAATGTAGTGAAAAATATTCAAACACAAGTATTTTCGGATAATAAATTTTTATTAAAAAATGAATAAATAACAATTCATAACGACTAAATGCATATGTAAATATTTAATAGACAATGTGTTTATCTCTTTTACTTTTGTCTAAGAAGCAAAAGTTGTTTTGACTCACAACCGAACAAAACAATCACCGCTCTATAACATCGCATTTTCAGTTCTTCAAAATTTGCAAATTAACGAGAATGCGGAACTTCAAAGTCACAAGTGCTTAATAATCAAATAATAAGATGATTGTCAAGGAAAGGAGATTATGTTTTGATGGATAATATAAGCTTATCAAGATCGCAAGAAATAGAAGAGTCTGAGTCACACAAGTGGTTTGTGATGGCGCCAATATATTATCAAGAACATAAGATTAAGAGTTATCTTGATCTCAAAAAGATAAGATGTTATCTTCCTACAAAATTAGACGTCAAATCACGTAATGGTAAAAAGCAGATCGTTCAAGTGCCAACAGTCAGCAGTTTGTTATTTGTCTATTCTACCGAGAGTGAGTTGAAAAAGATCTGCCAAGAACAACCATATTTATATTACAAATATGACAAAACCGATGGCGGTAGTCGCAAAATGGTTATTCAAAAAAAACAGATGGAGGATTTTATTCGAGTATCCAATTTCGACCATAGAGAAGTTGTCTATTTTGACCCTAAACAGGTTAAGCTAAATCTAAAACGAGGTGTTCCAGTTCGCTTACATTGCAGTGATCCTGCCTATGATGGCGTTGAGGGTATCTATACAAAGGTAGAGGGAAAGAGAGATAAACAGCTGGTAATTTCTCTTAACGGGCTTTATGCTCTATCGATGAAAATAGAAAAAATTGATGTAATTGAAATGCTATAAGAGCTATGGATATCTATTTAGAGGGTGGTAAAAGTGGATTTCGCCTATACGACCAAACAGCTGAAGGTAGCTATTACTATGTGATGTCTACCCCACCCCATAAAACATTGCAGGTTAAACAATTCTTAGAGGAGAATGGCATCGAAGCAATTGTACCTCTTAACTATCAAGATGTTGTGCGACGCGGAAAGACCTCACGAGAATTAGTTTCAGTTCTGGACAACAAAGTCTACATCAAAGCAGATTTAACTAAAATACGCTGGATTAAAAAATATCTTCCATATCTTACTTATGTCAAAGTGGAGGAGTATGATGGTAAATGGAAGAAGTATCGAGTTTATATCGAGAATGAGATTATCGAACTTTTCAGATTGTTGGAGGCTAACTATTTAAATGATTTATTGATAGTCACAAGCGATGATATATCGGATGACAATTTCACTCAGATTTACACAAAAGATGGGATTTTCAAGGATATACCACTCTTCTTTGAGAATGTAAAGGGTGTGGATCATAAGTGTCTCACAATAACACTCGATTACAGTACTGTTATAGCGGTAAGATCACTTACTCTAGAGTCGTTTATGATACAGGAGTGTGAGATGACACAGGTTGTTGATGGGGAGTTTCATAAAACTTATTTCCCTGTGGCAAAAGTTGCTAATTAAGCAATTTCAAACAAAATAATTATCGTATAAAATAGCTAGGCGAGGGTGTCGAAAATTATATAGAAAATATTATTTTCGGCGAGTACGATAAGTGTTGCGATGGAGTGTATAAGAATATATAGAAAATGAAAAAGATTAAATCAGTAGCAAACACTCCTGTAAAACGGAATATCGTAGCGAACCTATTTGGTGTTGGTGTTCAATTATTCAATCAAGTTATATTAGTACCATTCTATCTCCATTTTTGGGATACAAACCTCTATAGTGATTGGATTGTTATAACATCGATAAGTTCATTCTTCTCGATGTCCGATATTGGACTTAATAGCGTGACAAACAACGATTTTGTAATGAATTACGCATCAAAAAAAGAGAGGTGCAAATCATTGCTAGCTAATAATTATGCTCTTATTATTATTATTGCATCAGTAGCGTTATTGGGCTCATTTCTATATGTTAATTGTTTTGATATAACAAAGAGCTTAAATCTGCACGAAATTAATAGAGGTGAAGGCAGTTATATCTTTATAGTCCTTATAACTCATATATTTATCGGGATGTTTAGT
>JBCQTK010000072.1:0-9284 GCA_047178665.1 Rikenellaceae bacterium
CCCAAGCTGCCGATTGGCACTGCTGAGCGTCACCACCCTCCATAAAGGTGGTGGTGTACGCCTCGGCAGCTTGGGCGGCTCTGCCCTTGATGAAGGTTCTCTGCTCCGACAACTCGGGGTGGCTCTCTCGCAGAAACGAGAGGAGCGAGAGTTGGTAGAACGAGAACTCTATGGGTGATTGTTGGGAATGGTTAGTGGGATTCATTTTTGATCTCTATCAGTTGATTTTTATCAGTCGATTTCGAAGTCGTCGGGGAGCTTGTGTGCCCCCTTGATGGCGAAAAATAACGCTATCAAGTAGAGCACGACAATGACTCCGATCACAATAATATATATGTTTGACCACTCCACTATGCTCGCATTTTCTGTTGGCTCTGCGACCTATGTGGCTCCGACTCTTGGCGCTGCGACTGCTCCGATGTTTGACTCTGCTCCTTGTCGGGATTCCAACGGTAGAAGTTGAGCTTGTCGCCATTTTCACTCACCTTGATGTAGGCGTTATACTCCTTGCCTGCACGATCTTTGAGCGCTTCGAGGTAGATTGTGCCGCCCTCCTTGAGCCTCTCTCGATCCTCGGGCGATATCTCCTTGCCGCCTAGTTTTGTGGGGATTCTGAACTCTTGGGGTTGGGCTTGGGTTTGTTTTCGGGCGTTGTCGAAACGGAACTCAACGCCTCGCCTCTCTGCGCTGATCTGAACGTAGGCATCGAACGATTTGCCACTCTTAGCGGTCATCCCTTCGAGGTAGATCGCCTCGCCTGTTCGAAGTTTCGTCTGCTGCTCTGCAGTTAGCTTGACACCCTTTATCTCACTGGGGATCTTTAGCTTATCGGCTCGCATAGTCACCAGATCATTGGTGAGTCGATCGACCGAGATTAACGACGATGTCACCTCGCCCGTCTTGGTGTTGACGAGCTCGACCACTCGCCCCATATTCCCTGTTGCCTTTAGATTCTCCCTGTCCTCCTTGGTAAATGTGTGCCCGAAGAGGGGGCGGTCGAGCTGCGGTTCGTGCCTGATGGCGTGGATGACGGGGATGAGGCGACCATCCGCCATCTCTCGCAGCGATAGCCGACCCTGCGTGCGGATCTGCACGTCGCCCAACTTGGCGGAGATGTTCACCAGATCGGGGCTCTTGCGGAAGTTCAGCATCTCATCGAGTGCGCCACTCTTCTCGATCGCCTCACGCTTGATGCCCAACGCCTCGAACTGCGACCAATCGATACGCCCCTTGTCGAGGGGTTTGTAGCCTTGGGATTGCGACTTGGCGTACTCCTCGGGGTTGATCCTTGCGCTACGAGCTGCCACCTCGTCGTCGATCGTGGCGGTCGCCTTATATGCGGCAGCGATAGATTTCGCACTCTGCTCGACACCCTCCGCCAGCACCTTGAAGAATCCAAAGTGTGACGGCTCCTTAGCCTGCCGCAGGAAGTTCGAGAAGAAGCTCTCCAGCACATCCGTCCCCCTCCCAATCTTCAAAAATGATGTTCTGTTCTGCCGCTCCGCAGCGACCGTTTTGAGGCGACCATCCGCCTCGATTCCTGCCACGGCACGCACCTGCGCCACCTCGGGCTCCTTGACCAGAAGCACCTCCTGATCCTTTGTTTCTTGCTCCATTGCTATAAAAATATTAAAAAACGTGCGTCACCACCATTGGTAACGCACGTCAAAAATATATAGCAACAGAACAGATCGACACCCCTGTCAAGCTATGTCACGCTGTGTCGGAGGATGTCAAAGTTGTTACGCCAACGTCAACGAAAAATGCAATCCAAGAGCCTCCGTAATTAGAATAAACGTAGATAGTTGCATATCTGTCTCACCCCGTTCGAGCATCGCAATATACTCTCGTTTCTTGCCAATCTTCTCAGCAAGCTCCTTCTGGGTTACTCCTGCAGACTTACGTGCACCCTTCAACACCTCTCCGTAGTACCACGCACGAGATTTTGCCTCAAACTCTGTTCGACTTGCAGAACTTTTGTCGCCAAACTTCTCATCCAACAACTCATTCATAGTCGATAGCTGTGCCAATTTCTGGCTGTCTAATTTCCTTCTCATATTTCCAAGTCGTTTAATATATTATTAGCTCTCTCTATCTGTTTTTTATAATCTTTAGTTGACTTTTTCATAAAGCCATTAAGCAGTATCAACTGGGTTGCCTCGATTAAATTATCGTGATCGATGGTCAGCAGAATCACACGATACTCATTACCAACCGAAATTCGCAGTTCATAAAAATCACTACCAACAAGTCGTTTTACCAACTTGCTGTTAACAACCTTTAGTTCTATCAGAATCGATATTGCATACTCTAATTTATCTTTAACTTTCGGGGATAACCCATTGTAAAAGTCATCAAACTCATTGCTTCTTACCACTGTTCTCATAACGCAAAGGTAACATATTTATTACATATTAGCAAGTGTTTCGCTATTTTTTTATCAGGTGTTTTAGTTGTGGGTCTGCTTTGATTCTTGCGATCTCGTTGTCGACAATCTCCTGCACGTCGGCTTTGATCTTGTCGTAGTTGAGCTGGATTTGCTCTGCCATAATGTCCTTGCCGTTGTCGTCTGTGAAGTCGATGATGGTAGGGATTTTCTTGTAGTTGGCGGTTTCGGTGGCTACCTTTTCGTTGTCGATGACTATCTCGGCGTGGAAGATTTTTTGGTCTATGCGCTCACCGAAGTTGTCGGATACTGCGCCTACGAAGATGCCCTGCGTGAGGGTCGAGATCTTGCTTTGTGGGATTAGACTATCCATCTGGGTGGAGATTTGGGTGGACTTGTCGTTGCGGTTGATCGTTAGGGATTGTCTGCGCTGGAGCACCTTGCCGAAGCGATCGGAGAGGGTGCGGGCGGTCTCTCCGACTACTTGACCTGAGAAGATGTTGCCTACGGTGTTCATCACTACTGCTGCCTCTTTGTCGCCATAGTCTCGTTTGAGCTGGCTGAAATCTTGGAAGCCTAGACATACTGCGACTTTATTTGATCGGGCGGTGGCGATAAGGTTGTCGAGACCTCGGAAGTAGATCGTTGGTAGCTCGTCTATGATGACCGAACTTTTTAGTTGACCTTTCTTGTTTATTAGCTTTACGATGCGACTATTATATAGCCCTAGAGCCGCTGAATAGATGTTTTGGCGGTCGGGGTTATTGCCTACGCATAGGATCTTGGGCTCTTCGGGGTTGTTGATGTCGAGGGTGAAATCATCGCCCGACATTACCCAATATAGCTGTGGGGAGATCATTCTTGAGAGGGGGATTTTTGCCGAAGCTATCTGCCCATTTAACTGATCCATCGCACCTCCGTGCCACGCATCCATAAAGGGTGACAGATAGTTCTCTAACTCTCGATATGATGTCAATATAGGGAAGATCTTCTCGTATGGTTTGCATAAAAACTCAATGGCGTGAGGGAATGTGCAATACTTGCCCCCCTTGTACAGACACAAGTACCAGATGATCGAGGCGAGCAGAATTATCGGCGACTCCACGAAGAAGTCGCCCTGCTTGGTAATCCACGACTTATTGAGGTTGAGCATTATGGTATATGCACTCTCGTAGGCATCCGATATGTCGGTCATAAACTTCGGGTTTAGAGGGTTGCAGCGGTGCGATTTTCGTGGGTCATCGAAGTTTATTACATAGAATTTTGGCTCTGCGGCATACGCACTTTGATGACGTAAAAGATGGTTGTAGGCGATGGTCGACAAGTCCGCATATTTGAAATCGTAGAGGTACATCGAAAATCCCTTCTCAATCTGCTGCTTTATAAACGAGTTCACCACAGCATACGATTTACCCGACCCTGGAGTACCTAACACGATGGTCGCTCGGAATGGATTGACAACATTTATCCACCCCTTGTTCCACCGTTTGTTGTGGTAGAACCTTGATGGTAGATTCACCGAATATTCGTTCTCGATGAGTCGGGTCTCCTGCTGGAAACTCTCGTTGTCGTCATTAAAGCGGTCGTCCATTAGGTTGGCTCTGAGAAGTCGGCTCATATAGAGACCTGCCATCAAAAGGCAGACGTAGCCAATCGCTGTCGATACTATATATATAATGCCAGTCGCCCACCAATTCAGGAAAAATAGCACGCAGCCCACACCGAGCAGTGCCCCAATGTGCCACCACTTAATCTTCTCGCTCACCACTCCACGAGTCCCCAAACAGGAGAGGGCAAGCATCAGCAGCGCACAGAGTTTGGTGTATGCCGATGAGCCAAACAACCCCACGTCATTATCTAAGTTGGTAAGGATATTGTCGACAATGGCGAGGTCAAAACCCCACAACTGCATAGTCTCATAACAGAACCAATATATATTCATCATCACGAACATTATGCTCGTCGCACGCAGCAGATCCATTATCTTACCGAGTGCTCTCAAATCATCTTCTTGTTGCATCGTTTCTAAATTTTTAGTCGTTTTTTCTTTTTCATCCGCCTCTTTATGGCGTTGGCGGCACGTTCATCTTCGTTGTCGTCGAACCCATCATCTATTGGGAAGTCGAACAATCCACCCAGCGAGAAGTCGCTGTCGTTGCTCTGTTCCTGATTTAGGGTGTGAGTTGGTATTGGCTCTGTAATCTGTGGGTTCTCAAACCACTCTGAGAGGGCGTTAGCGGAGAGGTCTCTCCCAAGTCGTGAACCATTGAAAACGCAGTGATTGTTGTGGTCGATAAAGGTTGTGCCATATAGTCGCCCTGCATCATTATCTCGAAATATAACCTCTATATTCTGCGCCTTTAGCTTGTCTACAAAGCTCTCTATATAGCCTGAGCGGTGGAGTGCATCACGTACTTTTGCCGCTGTTTGACGACCAAGTTTATTCGTTCTTATATACTCCTTGTTCCGCTTAACTCTCTCCATTATCGCCTCATATCCCACCGCTTTGTCTATCTCGCTCGACTTGATAGGTGTGCAGATCGTCACGCCATTTGCATCTGTTGCAAAGTAGACCAGACCGCTATACTTCACCCCCTTCACCTCGCCTCGTTGCTCCTGCACGTTGACGTTGTAGAGTGAGAGGATCGCCCGATACTCATTGAGGCTGAGGTAGCGATAGCCCTGCGAAATACCCATCACGACATCTCGGATCTGCTGCTCAACATTACCTCTCGATGGGTCCCTCCGAGCCTCACCGACATCTATGCGCCTCCTCTTATCGGCTCTATGCAGCCCATATTTTAGCTCCAGATCACGTGTTATCTCCTTGCTCCTGCGGAACTCGAAACGATCATCTAGCTTGCGCCCCTGCTCATCCACTCGCAGCGAGACGATGTGCAGATGATGGCGTGAAATATCCTCGTGCTTATAGACAATGTAAGGTTGCGCACCATATCCCATCCGCTCCATATACTCCTCTGCAATGGCTGCGAACTGCTCGTCGGTGAGTCGATCATCGAGGTGTGGATTGAGCGATATGTGGATCACGGGCTTCTCCGTTCGGCAGTGGCTAGGTATGAAGTTCAGAAAATCCGCCATACAATCAGCAACACGAAACTCACCATCGGGCGGCGTGAAGAGCCTATTTGCGAGGAGCACCATCGCCTCTCCATCCTCGATCTTGCGGCTGTTGTAGGTGAGGGTCTGACGCAGGAAATTCCCATACTTTATCTTTGCGACCATTGCCGTTTGAACTCCTCCGTTAGGGTTAATATTTTGTGACATATCGAGGTTAGATCTATCGTCGACCGCTCCAATCGATAGAGCATCGAGAGTGCCTTACGCTCCGTGAAGTTCATCTTTAGAGCAACCACAACCTGATTGTAATTGACCCCAACAGCCCGAAACTGACCATATAGAGCCGAGAGTTTTTGGTAGTAATCAAGGAGTGTTCTGTCGACTTTCACCACCCGAAATGATTCGTCGAATATGCGAGATTTGATGAATGTAGCCTTGCTCGACAACCCCGACAACTCGTAGAGGGTGAGGAATCGTGCGTGCTCCGCGGAGTTGAATCGCACCTTATAACTATGTGTCGCAGGGTCTGCCTTGGCAGGTCTGCCCCCTGACTTGTTGATTGCTTTAATCATAACATTAGATTTGAAATTTATACTCTGGCTCTCGACTTCGGAGGGTGCCTAAAAAAGTTTTGAGACCCTCAAAACACACCTCGCAATTATCTTTGAAAAGCTAATTGAATCCCTCGCTAATGAGTGATTAGCGAATATCTAGCTCTGATAGGTAGGATAAGAGAGCTACTATAATTCTGAGTCGATTGCCGATGCAAAGTTAGAGCCTTTAGTTCGATAAAATAGCTACGTCTCATTGACATAGATCGACATCGTGTGACATAGATTGACAACGTTCGCAAGCTCCGAAATATGCTCTTTATTTGCACCTGTTCTAACAGCGTGTTGGTTCTAACGGATGGTCAGTTCTAACGGACAGTTGGTTCTAACAAGCAGTCAGTTCTAACAGACAGTTAGTACGAACAGATAATTACAACATAAAAGAGCAAAAATATGAAGAGACCAAAGTATGTAGCATTTGCCACACAGAAGGGCGGTGCAGGCAAGACCACGATCACCGTATTGGTGGCGAGTCACCTCCACTACACAAGGGAGCTAAACATAGCGATCATCGATTGTGACTTTCCACAACACAGCATCTGCGAGATGCGACACCGAGATACCGAACTGGTGAAGAACGACCTCTTCTACAAGGTGCTTGCCTACAAACAACTCGAACGACTCCAGAAGAGAGGATACCCCGTTGTGGAGGCGAGATTCGACACGGCACTCGCCAAGGCTCAGGAGCTCTCCGAGGGCGGTGAGTTCGACTTCATATTCTTCGACCTGCCAGGGACGATCAACGCCTCGGGTATAACAGATGTGATAAAGGGGATGGATTATATCATCACCCCCATCATCGCCGATCGCGTGGTGTTGGAGAGTTCGCTGCGCTTCGCCACAGTCGTCAACGACAAACTAATCTCCACAGGCGAGAGCGCAATCAAGGGGCTCTATATGTTGTGGAATATGGTCGACAGACGTGAGCGCACGGAGCTATACGAGATCTACGAGGAGACAATAGAGTCGCTCGGCATAAGCATTATGACAAACCACTTCCCCGACAGCAAACGCTTCAGACGCGAGGGGTCGGAGTCGCACCGCCCGATATTTCGGAGCACGCTATTCCCCATAGATCGCACCCTCGTTAAGGGGAGTAACATTGTGGCGGTGGTGGATGAGTTCCTCGAATTGACCAAGGAGTAGGTATGGCAAAGAGAGTAATCATCCCCGAGGGATTTAGTGAGGCAGATTTCATCGCCGCATTCAAATCTCCCACATCGACATCGGCACGAGAGCCTCCGCAACCCACAAACGAGAGCCGCAAACAACACCCCCCAATAAGGAGATTAGCCGAGGAGTATCTCGCCACATTTGGGCGTGAGACCGACGAATCATTCTCCTCTCGTGAGGGCAAGTCGCTCAACATCCGAAACGAACACCACCGCAAGATCAGAGAGATAACACAGACATTCCACAATGGTCGCATCTCGATCTCCGCCTACATAGATAACATCCTCAAAGATCACTTCGAGCGGTTCGACGCAGAGCTGAAGGAGCTGGATCGCCAACACCCAAGATTTTAATTATGATAGAACATATAGCACTCACCATCATCTCGATTTACTGCGTAGTCAAGATATGGCAGATCCTCACGGATAGAATATATATCACTGTCGAGGTGAAGAATGAGACACCGCAAGAGCCATCGACCAAGAGCGAGTGCATTGTCGGAACGACGAAGTGGCAGCCGCTAACCAAGCGATCCACCCACAACGAGTTCACCCCCGATGATGAATTTGAGACGCTCACCTCCGATGAGCTAGAACAGGAGTCGGAGAGCCTCGCAACGATGGGACTAAACCCCGACCAACAGGCGCAAGGGGTGTCGTTCAGCGAACTAGGTGAGGCGGTAAATATAGCAAAGAAACGCAACCCCACACACGCTGAGAAGAGCCGATTTGCCGAGGTATTCGCCAAGATCGAGGAGAGCGATCTCGACCACCAACTACGCTGTGGCGACAAGGTGTTGAATCAACATATCACGAGGCTGCTCGATGAGAGAATGGCACGCTACAATAGGCAGCAGAATCAGGGTGTAACAGTCGCCAAACCTGCTGGGGTCGACAACTTCGATATATCTGACTTTGTGTAGTTCGGAAAACTTAAAAATAGGTACAATATGACAAAAGAGACAAAGAGGAGTCTGCTCCTCTCGACTATCACAACGACGCTGATTTGGGTGGCGACCATCACTGTCAGCTATGCGCAGGGGGATGGGTTGGCGGGGATTGCGCAGGCTACGGCGATGATAACCTCCTACTTCGTGCCGATCTCGCAGCTTATGTATGCGGTGGGGGCGGTCTTTGGGTTGGTCGGGGCGATTAAGGTCTTTAGCAAGATGCAGTCGGGCGATCCCGACACCTCGAAGGTTGCCGCAGCGTGGGGCTTTGCCTGCGTCTTTTTGGTGATCGCAGCGACCATCCTTCAAGCGTTCTTCCTCTAATGGCGAACTACCAGATCAACAAGGGGATCGGCAAATCGGTGGAGCTGTCAGGGTTAACAATGCGCTACATTCTCCTCCTCGCAGGTGGGTTGGTCGGGGTGTTTCTGCTCTTCGTGATACTCTCACTCGCAGGGCTGCACACCACCACGAACCTCGTCATCACACTCGCCGCAGCCGTAACCCTCACGTGGCAGATATTCGCCCACAACAAAAAATATGGCGAGTACGGAGCGATGAAACGTCAAGCACGCAGCTACCGCCCACGATACATAATCCGCAGAAAGTCAACACACAAACTATTCAAGCATAATGCGAAACATATTTAGAGCAGACACACTGGAGCGCAGATTCCCCCTACTATCGGTCGAACAGAACTACATCGTGAGCAAAAGTGGCGACCTCACCGCAGCCTTTCGAGTCGAGCTACCCGAGATCTTCACCCTCGCCACGTCAGACTACGAGGCGATGCACTCTGCGTGGGTCAAGGCGATCAAGATACTCCCCAACTACACCATCATCCACAAGCAGGATTGGTTCACCGAGGAGAGATACAGAGCTGAGGCGAGCGCAACATTTTTAGGCAACACATACGAGCGACACTTCGACGGACGACCATATCTACACCACCTCTGCTACCTCTTCCTCACCAAAACGACACGTGAGCAGAGCCGCACACAGAGCACTTTCTCGACCCTCTGCCGTGGGCATATCACCCCCAAGGAGTTGAGCCGAGAGACCCTCGCAAACTTCCGTGAGGCGGTGG
>JBCQTK010000073.1:0-9134 GCA_047178665.1 Rikenellaceae bacterium
TTTGAATTTCATAATAATATGCTGTTATTCAACACCTTAAAGATACGAAAAATCGTGGAATAATGCAAATTATTGGGCAAAAAAAGACTGTCCTAAACTTTCGTTTTTGGACAGCCTCTTAGCTTTGTTGAGCCTGCGCCTGCGCCAACTCAATAACTCCTATATATTCACATCTAAACGACAGGTCATTAGAATTATAATGAGCAGATTAGTTGTATAACCCATCGGTTTTCGTATCTTTACACTCGATATTAGTTATCTGAAACGGACTAAAAGATGTTATTGCTATGAAACTACACAAAATTTATTTCAGTGCTGCGGGCACGACGAAGAGGATTGTTGAGGCGATTGCTGAGGGTGTTGCCTCGGCTGTCGAGGGTGTTGAGGCGGTGGATTCTCCGCTCATTAAGATGGATGTTGAGGGGGCTTTGGTTAGCTCGGCGGATATGGCGATCTTTGCTGTGCCGGTCTATGCTGGGCGTGTGCCTGCCATCGCGGTGGAGCAGATTCGCAGCTTTCGGGGCGACAAGACGAGGGCTATTCTCGTGGCGGTATATGGCAATCGTGAGTTTGACGACGCACTTTTGGAGCTTCGCGACATTGTCGTCGAGTGCGGTTTTGCGCCCGTTGCTGCAGGTG
Organism: Rikenellaceae bacterium; assembly: GCA_047178665.1. GTDB lineage: Bacteria > Bacteroidota > Bacteroidia > Bacteroidales > Rikenellaceae > Alistipes. Next base: position 640 of record JBCQTK010000073.1, read on the forward strand.
CGTTTGTTGCGGAGCACTCGATATTCCCGAAGGTGGCGGCTGGTCGTCCCGACGAGAGTGATTTGCAGATTGCTAGGGAGTTCGGAGCAAAGGCGGCTCTTGTTGTGCCGACCGCAGAGCTACTGCAAGTTCCTGGCAAAAACCCCTATAAAGTCCCCAAAGGTGGCAACCCATTAGTGCCCAAGACCAAGAAAAGCAGGTGCATCAAGGCGGTGAAAAAGGATAAGGATCTGTGCGGAATATGCGCTGCAAAGTGCCCCGTAGGAGCGATCGGCTCACCCAAACCATCGACCGACAGCGACAAGTGCATCAAGTGCGCCCACTGCATCGCCGTCTGCCCATACGATGCGCGAGAGTGGGGTGGTCTGATCTACAAAATGGCGGAGCGGAAGTTTGTCGGTGCCTACTCAGAGCCTCGCAAGGAGCCAGAGCTATTTTACATAGGTGAGTAATGACGATGAGAGCCAAAATAGTATTCATAACAGGAGGCGCAAAGGGCATTGGGCGTGGTTTGGTGGAGCACTTTGCAGCGGCAGGTGCAACGGTTGCATTCTGCGATATAGATGCTGAGCAGGGCGCTGTCGTAGCCGAGCAGAGACACGCAACATTCTATTGTGCAGATGTTTGCGACGACGCAAGACTCACAGAAGTGATGGAGGATATATGCTCTAAATTCGGTGGCGTAGATGTGATAATCAACAACGTAGGTCTATCAAAGTTCACCCCGATAACGGAGATCGAAATCGAGGAGTTCGACAAGATCATTGCGACCAATCTTCGCCCCGTATTCGTCACCTCTCGCTTTATGGCTCGCCTCCGCAACACCGCAGAGGGGAGCCGAAGATATGGCAGAATAATCAACATCGCCTCGACACGCCACCTGCAAAGTGAACCCAATTCGGAGTCCTACGCAGCGACCAAAGGGGGGATCGTATCGTTGACCCACGCACTCGCCATCTCGCTCTCGGAGTACAACATAACAGTCAACTGCATCAGCCCAGGATGGATCGATACAGGGCACTATCCAATCGGCGAAGCGGACAAGCGGCAGCATCCGTCGGGCAGAGTCGGCACACCTGCTGACATCGCCCGAATGTGCGAGTTTCTGTGCCGCCCCGAGAACGATTTCATCAATGGACAGAACTTGGTTATAGATGGCGGAATGACCAAAAAAATGATTTACTTGGAGTAGCTACTATTTATGCCAACCGCACAGTCAAATAGGTGACAACTTCGATCAGTAGGTTGTAATCCATTCTTAGGTGCGAAAATCGAGGTGTCAAGATGATGGAGGCGATGGAGGGTAGTATCTCTTGTGTTGCGATTTCGGCATCGTCACAATTGCAATATACTCCGTTTTTGGCGATTGTCTCACGGATGATCTCGGCTACGACCTCAGTTAGATCTTCGTCTGTTAGGTTTTGGAATTTGCCCTTCGCATACTCGTCAAGCAACCACTCCTCTTCGCTACAATCTATGATGTTGAGTTTTATTACTGCCTCCATATTTGTGTTGTGTTTTAATGTTCAACGGAGGGCAAAAAAAAAGAGGTAACTCCACCCGACCCGTTGCATTCCACCATACGGCAGTAGGTACATTAATACTCTACACGGGAGGCGAAGCTACCGTATAGAGTATGACATAGGCACAAAGTATGCCTATCTCAATTTATAAATTGGCAGGTCCCCCTGCCGTACGTATGGAATGCACCACAAAAGTAGTAAAAAATATCGACATTCATAATTTTGCAGTCCCAAAAATATTTGCGATATTTGAGCGAGTAAAAAAAATCGTATGAAAAAGATAACACTTTACCTATTTGCACTGCTCGCAGTGGCGTGCTGCAAATCAGCCGACAATGGCTCTGAGCCGATGGCGAAGGCTCCCGATTATGTTACCTCTGAGTGTTGGTACACCAACGTTGTGGGCGAACCATCTCAGGCGGTCGATCTATTTTATGTTCTGCCTACTTGCGTCTTTGATTGGGTGGATGGTGATGGCGTAACCTACCGCTATGCCGATGTTTACAGCGATGAGCAACGTGCCTCACAGCTATCTTCTTATGAGTTGGCGGAGGATATTTTCGGCGACGAGGCGAACTTCTACGCCCCATACTATCGGCAGATCTCACTCAATGTCTGGCTGGATGGTGAGGAGGCTGTAGAGCGACTATTTCCTGCTGCGATGGCGGATGTTCAGGCTGCTTTCGACAACTTTGTAGAGACTAAAAATAGCGACCGCCCATTTATCATTGCAGGCTTCAGTCAGGGCGGAAAAGCGGTTGTTGAGCTTGTTAAAGCGCTATCTGCGCAGGAGCGCGACAGATTGGTTGCAGCCTACGTAATCGGCTACAAAGTAACCGACGGCGATCTCCAAAATGGCAACATCGTTGCAGCAAAGGGGGCGGACGACGTCGGTGTGACGATCTGCTACAACTCCGTAGCCACAACCGACGCAATCAACCCGATGATCTCCGCCACAGAGATATGTGTCAACCCTGTGAATTGGTCGACAGAGAACACCCCCGCGAGGCTCAGTGAGAGCGTAGTAGTCACACTCGACACCACCCACAACGTGCTGATTGTCGATGGGTTAGATAGCGAGGCTCTCTATATCCCTGAGTTGTCGGGTCTATTCAAAGTTGGCAACTACCACCTGCTAGAGCTGGAGCTATACAAAGAGTGTTTGCGCGAGAATGTCGCTGCCCGATTCGCCTCTACTGCAGATTAGGAATCTCACTACTATCGAGCGATGTGCACCCCTCGAAGATGTCACTGCCAGTTATTGTGGTCAAGCTATCCATATCCAACGTCTTTAACGCACTACAATCCTTAAATACCGAGTCTCCATCTATCGTAACCAATGAGTCCATATCGACATCAGTCAAGGATGTACACCCCTCGAAGATGTTGTCGCCAACGATATTCGTCACGTTTGGCATAACCACACAACCGAGGCTTGAGATCTCCTTAAACACCTCATTGCCATAGGCAAACTCCGTGATGTTGGGGATGTGTAGAGTGATAGCACGATAATTATACGTCGCGTCTGGATCTACAGCCAGAGCCTCCTCCGCCGCAAGTTTGTCATCTTCTGCTACAGCCTTGAGGGCTGCCACCACGTTATCAATATTGATTCTGTCGCCTTCGTCATTTAGGTTCCAGATGTTATTGTTGGGGTATGCTGTTGACGAGAGATCCTCCGATGTGTAGAGCTTAGATGTTATGCTCTCCTTCTTCTCGTATATCTTCCCGTCGTCGCACTTGAATGTTATCTAAACAGTGTAGTTCCTCGTTCCCGTTATCACATCATTTGGTTGGACCTCGATAGCTAGAGACTTGCCTGCTGTGTAGTTTCTGCTACACCACCAAGTATCTGAATTAAAAGTGTAGGACTCGGTGGTAAGGAACGATGTCGAATATGTCTGAGTATAACTACCACTTGTACGCGAAATTCCAACTAAATATCCATACCCCTCGATAGTTGGCATCGTGGTGACTGATGGATCAAGCTCATAGGTGAGTTTGGTCGTGAACTTTGGCGAGTCATCGTGTGAGCTTATAACTCCTGTACGTGGGAATGAGTATGTGTTGTCATCTTGGCTGCCGTTGTCATCGAGATCCATAAATTTAATCACAAACTCATCTACATAGTTTGAGGTTGTGATGCGAGAAAGCTCATAACTCTCGCCATATAGCATATCCAACGTAGGGGAGTTTAGGAAGTAGACGGTGTAACCAATCTTGCTGTTTTTATCCTCTACGTCATTAAGCCATCGCTGCCACCTTGAAGCCAAATTTTCCGTTGCTGTTCTTGCGGTCGGCCTCTTCGGGGATTCTCTCTACCACGTCCCAATGCTCTGCGATCTTGCCGTTCTCGATGCGGAAGAAGTCGTAGAAGGCTGTTGGGTTGCCACCATCTGTGCCGAAACGACCCTCTGTTACAAGCAGTGCAAAATTTCCCTCGCACAGCACTTTGTGGATCTTGTCGAACTGCATCACAACGCCACTCTTTGCCATCGTCTCGACCGCTGCGCCAAATGCTGAGAGTCCATCACCAATCGAGGGGTTGTGCTGGATATAGTTGTCGCCATCAAAATAGGCGGCTATCTTCGAGAAATCTCCACCTACCAAAATCTCCTCGGCAAATCGCTGAATCAAAGCTCTATTTTGCTCTGTATTGTCGATCTGTGTCACCTCTCGCACACCATCAATCATCTTCCTGCCGCTTGGATTGAGGCTCTTTGGTCGCTCCTGCAAATTATCCCAATGCTCCACGATTAACCCATCCTCGAAACGGAAAATATCGAAGCCGATCTTCTCTCCAAAGAGGTTGTATTTGGTCTGTGCAGCGACATAATCCCCATCCTCGATAATGCGTAACACATTGACTTTTGGTGGTTCGGGGTAGGCAGCAAGTTGCGCCATCATAGCACTAAAACCCGCCACACCATCGGTAGCCGTGAGGTTATGTTGCTTGAATTTCTCGGCATTGATATATGCCATTGGCTCCTTTGCGCCACTCTCGATAGCGTTTAGAAGTGCCTCGACCTTTGCTTTGTTTGATATTGTTTCCATAGCGTTGTGTATTAAAATTTAGAATGTAACTTTCAAATTGTATGCCAGCCGCTGATATGTTTTTTGGAATGCGATTGGCACAATTTTAGAGTAGTGGAGTGTGAGCTCCATAAGGGGCATAAATTAATATATTAAAACTATGTCTTATTCAGATTCTACAACATTCCTTACAGAGGCTAAGGATGGCGTTCTAACCGTGACTTTCAACCAGCCACCAATCAATATCCAGAGCAACAAACAGCTCGATGACCTTGACAAGCTTTGCGAAAAGTTGGAGGGTGATCGCACTATCAAAGTGGTTGTCTTTCAGTCAAATGTACCTGAGTTCTTTATCGCTCACTTCGACATCGAAGTATTGAAAGACTTCTCTACCGAGGCGGTGCCACGTGATAAGGTTGAGCTGCTTTACCTTCAAAAGGTTTGTGAGCGTGTTAGCGAACTTCCGCAGGCTACAATCGCCAAGATTGAGGGCTTTGCTCGTGGTGGTGGTCACGAATTTGCGTTGGCTTGCGATATGCGTTTTGCGGCTCGTGGCAAGGCTATCTTTATGCAGATGGAGGTCGGAATGGGTATCTTGCCTTGCGGTGGCGGTGCTTCACGTATGGCTCGCCAGTGTGGTTTGGGTCGTGCATTGGAGGTGATCCTTAGCGCAAGAGATTTCGATGCTGACGAGGCAGCAAGAATCGGGACAGTGAACCGTGCAATCGACAGCGACAAGATCGGTGAGTTCGTCGATAAATTGGCTGAGCGCATCTCTAAATTCCCTGCCGACTCAATAACAGCTTGCAAGCGAACTGTCTATGCTTCGATTGATCTTCCTATCAAGGAGTCACTAAAAGAGGAGGCTTATCAGCTCTACCAAGCGACAAGCAAGACCCCGGGAGTGAAGCGATTCAAGGCGGCTTACGACTCTAATTTCCAATACGATTTGGATAATCAGCGACAGTTTGAAGCTAAGTTGATGGATATTCAGGAGATCAACTAATTTTCAGAGAGTGGAGCTGCAAAATATGTAGCTCCATTCTATTTTAAAATGAATCAATTATGAAAAAAACAGATAAAATCCTCTGGCTCATAAATGGCAAGATCAAGGATTTCGATGGCTTCAACGGTGTCGTTGCCGATGTTGTGGAGATGGCACGCAGCGAGCACGCCACAAAGACATATTGGTGGTCGGTATCACAGGACAGGACGCGATTTTGCGACCTCGACATCTACGACAACGAGCAAGCTGCACTCGAACATATCGAGCACTGGACACCTCATAGCGATGAATTTTCGAAGTATGCAGCTAATGAACGATTGCTCGTTTTGGGCGATGTGCCGCACTCAATCAACGATGCACTCTCTGCGATGAACCCCCACTATATGGGTTATTTCGGAGGTTTTGCAAAGGACAAACCCACGGACGCCGACCCCCTAAGCGAGGTGATTTGGAGCCTCGAGGGGCGAGTAACCGACAAGGCGATGTTCCGTGAGGCGTGCGATAAACTCACCCCAATAACTCAGGCGGAAAACGGCTCCATTTTATATTTATGGTGTGTAGATGAAGAGGATCGCTTCTTCGTATTGGAACGCTACCTCGACAGCGATGCAGCGATGACACATATGAAAAACACAGCAGAGGGCGGCAAGCTATTCTTCGGCTCTACGGAGGTGACGGCTTTTACGATTTACAGCGAGATTTCACCCGAACTTGCCGATGTGGTTAAGGGACTCAACCCAGAGAGAATGGAGTTCGCAGCTGGGTTCGCTCGATAGTGATAGCTATATAAAAAATACCCAACGCTCAGTTCAATATAATGTGCCCTCGGAGAGTTAATCACGAACTTTTCGAGGGTGTGTCTGTGCGTTTAATTCCTCGATAGATTATTGCGTTTTGTGCAAAAAAAATCTATCTTTGTAATTACTGCTGGTGCGTTAACTTAATTACAAATAGAAGAGATGAAAAAAATAATAGTGGGTATTGCACTCATAGTAGCCTTTTTAGTTATTTATATCCTAACACCGACTAAATCTGATGTGCCTTTTCAATGGGCAATAGAGCTATTCCAAAAAGATGTTAAACAGCGAGGATGTATTAATACAACTCACCCTGCGCTCGATACTATGAGTAACTATAAATATATACTTTATGTTCCTGCTGAAAATTACAACATACAGTTGCCAGATTCTATTGAAAAGGCAACAATTGTAATATTGCCTACAACTAGTAGTTCACGAGAGAGGCGCACAAACGACAACACTCTTTTCCTTCCACTCTCTTACATAAATGTAGTCACAAAAGAAGATGCTATTTTATTCTCAATAGAGTCCACTGAGAAAGATGATAATCAACGAATAAAGTATCAACTAAGAAAGAATCGTAATGTTCCCTTAGAACAGACTCTAAATTAAACTCCTACTTGTAGCTGGGTGAATGTAATGATTGTATGGGTGTTAAGCTGTGTGTATTTGAGTTATAAGTTAGGATTAAAAAGTTTAAACTTCATCCTCGCAACCTCTTTGCCATCGAGCAATAGAGATATTTGTTGTTTTTTTGCTATCTTTGTAATTATGAATATCGAAGAGTATAGAGAGTATTGCTTGTCGCTGCCCTGCGTAGAGGAGTCGACCCCATTTGATGACATCACCTTGATCTATAAGATTGGGGGCAAGGTCTTTACGCTGGCATCTATGGAGGGTTTCGACCACTTTGCCGTGAAGTGCGACCCCGACGAGGCAATCGAACTTCGTGAGCGATATTCAGCCATCACACCCGCCTTTCATCTCAACAAGAAGCATTGGAACGATGTAGCGGTAGATAGCGGTTTAGCGGCTGATTTTATGCGCCAACAGATCCTGAACTCTTACTTATTAGTTGCTCGAAAGAGTGTCACCCCAAAGGCTCTTAGGGTTGAGTTGTTGGAGGTTATCAGCAGGGAGTTGGGACTTTAGAATAGGGCAATTCCGAAAATATCCGCATATTTAAGGAATGTAATCCAAAAATATCCCACTTTTTGAAGATTCAATTCCGAAAAATTGCCATTTTTACAAAGTTGACACTTGAAATATTTTCCGTCTATAAATGAAAATTCACCTCGTTTGCAGAAAATATTCGGCTATGGACGAAAATTTTAGACGGTTTCTATCTGCCAATTTTTAGGTGCGTTTTGTGTAAAAATGAATGGTATGTTCCATTTTGGAACATCTGCTATTTTACCTCGTTTGACGCTAAATAATGCCACTTATGTGAAATTTTGCACATAAATGGCACGAAACAGCGTAAAAGTCGTAAATTTCTCATAATCTTAGTGATTGTTTCCAAAGCGGAAATAGCCACTTTATCTCTTGTTTTTAAGCACCAGCGCAGAACCAAAATGTTAAGTGCATTTTTTGCACATTGCTTCTCTTTGAGTGCCTCAGGTATGAATTGCCGAGATTTTCTCGGATGTTGATACTCTTGGGTAAAATTGCTGATGTCGGCAATCTATAGTGGTATGTTCCAAAATGGAACGAACCTCTTTGTTTCCTATTTTTGATGAAACCGAAAACACTCCGAAGCGTGGTTGTTCATCACTCCGATTGCCTCCAAATATGAGTAGGTGGTGACGGTGCCCATAAATTTGAAACCTCGTTTTTTGAGATCCTTGGCAACTTTGTCGGAGAGAGCATTTTTTGTTATGCCGAGGTTGAAATCGCCATAGATTATTTCGCCATTTGTGAATGACCAGATGTAGGAAGCGAACGTACCGAACTCGCGCTGCACCTCGATGAATGCACGAGCATTTGCCACTGCAGCGAGGATCTTTGCACGATTGCGAACGATGGCGGTGTTCTGCATCAACTCCTCGATCTTTGCCTCATCATACTTAGCCACACGCTCCACATCAAACCCATCGAACGCACTACGAAACGCCTCACGCTTCTTGAGGATTA
>JBCQTK010000074.1:0-9128 GCA_047178665.1 Rikenellaceae bacterium
CCGCGCGCTATCGGCACCAAGTTGCACCCAAAAACAAGATAAGTTTTTTTCGATATTTGGGATCTCTGGTGGTATACTTTTCAATTATTAGGTGGTGGATTTTTCGGGTAGTATATACACTACTGAAAGGGGGGGGATGCAATGAATAAAGAACTAAGAACTAAAATCCACGAGAAGTACGGCAAACGCTGCGCCTATTGTGGCGAGCGTATCGAATACAAGAATATGCAGGTGGATCACATTACCCCAAAAAGGAACGGCGGAACTGACGATATAAACAACCTCAATCCATCGTGTAGGCTATGTAATCACTATAAGCGTGCAATGTCGATTGAGCAATTTAGAGAGACGATCACAACTCTTCAGAGTCGGCTTGAGAAGATCTACATTTTCAAAGTAGGCATTAAGCACGGATTGGTTAGGATGTGTATAACCGAAGATCCCCATAGGTTTTATTTTGAAAGATTGAAAGGAGGTGCGCAATGAGTTGGGTAGCGGTGGATAAGGACGGACAAGAGTATGTATACAAGCGAATGCCATTTAGAACATTTGGTAGAGACGTATGGCAAATAGACCGGGGAAATGAATTCGTAATGATCCCCAAAGGCAGCATTAAAAAACTAATCGGCAGAGACCTCACGTGGGAGGATGGTACGGTGGAAATTAAAGGAGAGTAAACTATGTGTAACTATTGCGAAAAAGGAAAGAATGACCGCCCCGAATACATACTAGGCTGCGACGGCAACTTTGGCGTGGATATGTATATCGAGAATAACATATTGAGGGTAAAAGGTTATGCAGGGTATGACAGCTGCAAGGATAGCGCAGAAATTAAGTTCTGCCCTATATGTGGGCGTAGTCTTGAACCGAAAGAAGAGCCGACCGAAGCCCCACGATGTTGCGGATGGTGCCAGATGTACTCAGATGGCGTGTGTGAGTTTCACCAGCGCACACAGGCTGATAACGAGTGTTGTGATGATTTTATTGGACTTAAAGAGGAGTAGATTATGGTAAAAAAATGCAAGCACTGTGGTGCTGAAATGGATATTTACCCATCTATTAGCGGTGGCTATTTTCTTTGGATGTGTCCTTATGGATGTGTCCTTATGGATGTGGATTAAAAATATTTTAGACATATGAAAAATAAAACAGAGTTCGCCATTGGCGAGGAGGTGCAGATGGGGCTGTTAACACTTGTTTGTGTAGAAGATCACGACAGCGAAGAATGCAAGGAGTGTGCTTTGGCTGAATTGAATGAGAGTGAAACAGTGGATTGCTCTCGATGCATTGGAGAGTGCGAGTGGCGATATCGCGCCGATGGTAAAAATGTAGTTTTCAAATTAAAGGAGGAATAAGCTATGCACATATTAGACAGCGCCCTCCACGCCCTATATGAGCGAATCGCTGAGGATGGAGGGATCAATTGGAAGAGCAGCGAAACAGGACTATTCTCGTGGTATTACGCGGAGAGGGGGTTATATTTGCTTAAAGAAAACAGTTCAAGCGCATTGCATTTGGTCAAGGCACACAACCCAATAGATGCGATGATGAAAGTATCAATAAAAATTAAATCAGGATTATTATGAGTTATATAGCAAGGGCAATAATTCGTGTCGTAGACAAAAGGGAGCGGCTCAGGTTGTTTGATGCAGCTTCAGGAGGTCGATTGAGAGCGCCGTTCAGAGGTGAGGATGACGAGTATATCGCAATAGACGACTCTGTTATAGCACTTCGAGACGAGGAGCTCGCAGTGTATTTTAGAGGTGTTATGTATATCGACTGCAACGCCTACACTCCCAACGGCACAGAGGAGGAGGCGATGAAGCTCTTTTTGGAGTTGGCGCAGATGCGAGACGATGCTGGATCGGATGCAAAGTGGTTGATCTGCGACTGCCCTCACTATGCCTATATGTACGCCAAGACATTTGAGCGCGAAGAGATAGTTGATGGTCGACGATACAAGCGAACTGATCGGGATTTATTCTCTTCTGCTACCCCTCTCGAAGTAGCGCAAGCATTCAAGGAGGGGAGGATAGAGCTATGACGCGAGACCAGCACTATGAAGATCTCAGCAACAACCCTGCAATGCACCGAGATCGCGCAGAAGTAGCCCTCGACAAGGGCAAGGAGCTCCAACGTAAGCGCGAGAAGTCGGGCAAGTGGGAGTGGGTGCAGATTGATGGGCGGACGAGGGTTTTTCGAAAGAAGATCAAATAGCCGTCAAACAATAATAACGCTGACATTGTGGCGGTTGCAAGGATAAGCCGCCACTTTGTCGAAAAAAAATCAAATAAAATGGAGGAAACAAACCGCAAAAATATACTTAGGGGCGCAGCGCAAACGGTAGTTGTCAAAGAAGATGGAACAGTGTTGATTAATTCCAACAGTGGCAGTATTACGATAAAAAACGGAGTAAAGACGCAAGAGGTGGATATTTACAAGCCAATACCATTCCAGATCCACCCAATTGGAGTTGGAAACCTAATTAACCTCCTCACCCGAGACACAAACATCGAGAGTGATGACGAGTATATATCGAGGAGGGAGCGGGAGATAAAAGACACGCAAGCACGCCTAGACGAAAAGGCTGACAGCCTTAATCGAGAAATAGCACGCCACAGAGAGCTGAATCAAATATATATAGACACCACAAGAAAGACGAAATTATGCTTGTACCTCTGCATTGTCGGCACCATTATATTTAATCTCGCTTTTATGATTTGGGGCGCACTGCGATTGCCGTAAGCAAAAAGCCCCCGAGAGTGCGAAAAACTCTGCGAGGGCAAATATATTGATCGACGGCAAAGGTAGGACTTATCGTCATTTGCAAATATACAAAAATAAATCCAAAAAGCAAATGACCGCGCACCTCGAAAAGTATATAACAACACGCTACCCCAATTGGGTGGAGTTTGCACAGGCAAAGATAATAAGCGCCAACATCCAACTAGATGCAGCCGAAGTAGTCAATGATACACTACTTCGGCTCATTGAGCGCAGCACCGAACAACTCAACACAATGGCAGCGATAGGGAACGGCACAGCAACCGACCTCAGCCGTTACGTGTGCTACGCAATAAAGATCGCCATAATATCCCCTCGATCGGCTATACGCTACACACGTGGGGGCTACTGCACGGAGCGAGTCGAGTGGATCGAGCAGATGGGGGCGAGTAGTGGCAGCGGAGCGGATTATCACGCACAAGATTTGGCAGCCACCAACATAGACCGCGCGTATGAACTGATCCCCAAGATCCTCGACTCACTCGATTTTAGCGAAGAGGATAAATCGGCATTTCTTTGGCGACACTTTGGCAGAGCCTACGCGGACTACCCCGATGGTCGGAGTAAGTCGACACTCTCGAAAATCTACATAAAGATAAAGAAGAGAATTATCCCTATACTCAGGCGACAGATAGGGGGTTAATCTATTTTGAGGTATGGGGTAACAAGCGCCCATAAGATGACAAAATGGAAGATACTCGCAGCACAGGAGGCAGACCGCCCGTATATACGCCCGATGAACTTTGGGCGCAATATATTGCGTATGAGAAAAAGACGAAAGACATCGACAAACTCGTTTCGGTCAACTCCAAGCAGGGTCTCATCAATTTGCCCAAAGAGCGACCGTTGACGATAGTTGGATTCTGTGTATTCGCCAATATTTCGAGAATGACGTTTTACAGATACGAGAATAACGGCGATGAGTTTTGTTACATCTACACGCGAATACGAGAGCGGATCGAGGCAGACCAGACAGAGGGCGCAATGTTGGAGATCTACAATCCGACTATCACCGCCCGAATGTTGGGGTTGGTTGAGCGACATAGTGCAGATGTCGAGATAAAAAAATTATACGACCAAATGACCGAAGAGGAACTATTGGCAGAGTTAGCGATCATACAACAAAAAAATGATGGGTAAAAACGAGATACTCATTCAAATAACCCTCGAAAATCTGAGGTACAAAAAGAGGCGGCAGAGTGATTTTGCCGCCTTTTCTACAGCCGTCTACCCCACCCTAGAGCTAACCGATTTCCACCGATCATATTACGGCGTTTTGGAGGCATTCGCAAAGGGTAAGATCCGCAAACTCATTGTGACCGTACCGCCACAGCACGGAAAGAGTACAGCATCCTCGCAGTTGCTGCCAGCGTATATGTTGGGGCTCAACCCCGACTTGCGAATAGGAATTGCGAGTTATGGGCACAGCCTCGCATCGAAGTTTAATAAGCGAGTGCAGCAGGTGATTGAGAGCGCGGAGTATCAACGCATATTCGATCATACCCGACTAGCCACAGCGAGAGACACCCTGAGAGGGCGTTATATCAAGACTAGCGGAGAGTTTGACGTCGTAGGGCACAGCGGCTCGCTTCTCTCCGTGGGTCGAGGTGGTGCGCTCACAGGTAACAGGGTGGATTGTATGATCCTCGATGACCTATACAAAGATTCTGCGGAGGGTAATTCGCCCGTCATACGTGATAGCTGCCTCGAGTGGTATATATCGGTGGTAAAGACCCGACTGCACAAAAGTAGTCAAGAACTCATTGTGTTCACGCGTTGGCACGAGGAGGATTTGATCGGCACAATCGAGAGCCGCGAAGAAGTGCGACTTATAACCGACATTGAGCAGATAGACGAGAGCTATAAAGGATTCTACAAACTCAACTTTGAGGCTATCAAAGAGAGCGACCCAACACCGATAGACCCACGCGGCGAGGGTGAGGTATTGTGGGAGTCGATGCAAGATTACGCGCTACTATCTGCCAAAAGAGCCTACAATCCCCACGTGTTCGAGTGTATGTATCAGGGCGCCCCATCATCGAGGGAGGGGTTGTTGTATGGCGACAACTTCAAGACCTACACCGACCTACCCGACGACAATAACATCGTCGCCCTGCTCAACTACACCGATACCGCCGATATGGGCGAGGATTATTTGTGTTCGATCTGCTATGTCAAGACCAAGGATAAACGCCTATACGTGACCGACATTGTGTTCACGCAGAAACCAATGGAAGAGACTGAGCCGATGGTGGCGCAGATGTTAAAGCGCAACGGCACTCGCGTAGCTCGCATAGAGAGCAATAATGGAGGGCGCGGATTTGCGAGGGCGGTCAAGAAGTTGTCGCACCCTACTAAGGTGGAGACATTCAACCAAGGGGCTAACAAAGAGTCACGAATACTCACCAACTCCGCCACGGTGCTGGAGTCTGTTATTTTTCCATTCGATTGGGCGACCCGATGGGGTGAATTCTATCTATCGATAACGCGCTACAAGAGGCTGTACAAGGCTAATAGGTGGCACGATGCAGCCGACGTTATCACAGGTATGGCGGAAGAGTTAGTGGCGCGCGGAAAAATTAAAACTTTTTTTTAAGATGGGAGCAAAGAAAATCACAGAGTCGGAGCAGACGGCAGAACTCAACGAAGCGACAGGCGAGAAGTCTATCGTTAGCGATCAGATCATTACAGACGACCCAATGAGCGCCACAGAGTCGGGGCGGACGGCAGCGGATCACCTGCGCAAGGCGATGGAGTACGTATCGCTTATACAGGGCGAACTATTGGCGGCGTGCAAGCTCCGACGACAGCATAAGCTGCACGTTGGATCACTAACGCAGCTAAGTCGCAATATTGGGGAGGTGCGATCGAAGATCTCCAAGTATGTTAAAGATTAGCATCAACGGCAAAAAGTTTCGTGCCCCTGCTACGTGGGAGGATGTAACACTAGAGCAGTGCGCGTGGCTGTCCGAGAAGATCGGAGAGCAACCCGAAGAGATCGTAGAATACTACAAGTCATTCGCAAGTGACGATGGCGTTAAGCTACCCAATGATATGAAAGCGTTGGAGGCATTTGTTGCGGAGTCGATCGGCTACCTTCTAGATCTACCCAACGAGCTGCGATTGCAGACGAGGCGAGGCGACATTAAGACGTTGGGGAGTGCGATCCTGCCAAAGTTCGTGCTAGGCGCGTTGGGGTATGTAGATTATCAGGTGGAGGGTGTCAAATCGTTCAAGCATCGACGATCTACCTATCTCCTGCCTGAGTCGGGCATTGACATAGGGGGGCAGTTCACGCCACTCAGCAAGATGACGGCAATAGAGGCGTGCTACCTATCGGACATTGTAATGGCTCGAAATATAGCGTTCGCGCCGCTAGCGATAGCGATTGCGTGCCGCAAAAAGGGCGAGCCGTACAACGAGGATGTAGCACAACGCAGAGCGGCAGATTTCAAGTCTCTACCTGCCTCAATCTATTGGGAGCTGCAAGCACTTGTGACGGCAGCACACGACTATTTGCGTGAGTGTTACAAAGCAAGCTACGGCAAAGGCAAGAAGTCGGGGCAAGGTGCATCTACTCCGATGTGGTCAAACACACTCGTAGAGATGGCGGTAGGAAAGCCGAGCGAGCTAGAGGTATTGCACAAGATGAACTTCTACGACTTCGTGCACCTGCTAAATGAGCGAAACAAAACAAAGCAAGAGGAATGGAAGATGAAAGCCGCATTGTCGGGCTGCAAGCTAAAGTAAACTTACTCGCGTGGCTCATTGATAGGGAGTGCCCAAAGGTCAGAGCTAAGTGCGCGGAGCATTTCCGATATATGGAAGATTTACGATTTAAGTATCAACAAGAGATCGAGAGGTATGAGAACCAAGGTAACAGCAGCGATTAAGTCGGCATTCTGCACGGCATTTCCGAAAGCATCATTTCGCAACGACTTCACGGTGTACGCGTCAAAGAGCCTCACCCTACCCTGCGTGTGGCTCTCACCTATCGAGATGATCGATAGGACAGGGCGCAAGGAGGGTAAAAAGACTTACAGGGCGGAGATTGTCGTATTTGGCAGAGCCGAGAATATGCAAGAGCAAACCAAAGCGGCGCTGTGGGAGAGTTTCGAGCGTGCGGCAATGTCTGCGATCGATCAACTATACACCTGCGGCGATGTCGAGATTGTAAATGTTGGCAACATCAAGAGCGCCCCCGAGGAATACGCAATGTCGGGCTATCAAGCGGTGTCTCTAAAGGTGTCGACAGATATAACCATCCTATACTGTGAGTAGCTCCGCGAGACTTCAAGCGATCAACGCATACCTCGTTGGGATGTTTCAGTCGGAGTTGATACGCCTCGACAAAAAGGCATCGGGCGAGCTACACAAAAGCATTGCAGCAGCCACCAAGCCGCAGTACAAAACTGTATTCGTCGACATCGAGGCGCTGCATTATGCGTGGTACGTCAACGCAGGGCGCAAGCCAGGTAAAAAGGGTGTTCCAATATCGGCGTTAGTGCCGTGGATTGGGCATAGGGGTATAGAGCTTAACGGTAGGTCGGCAGAGTCGGTGGCGTTCCTGATTCAGCGATCAATCAAGATCAAGGGCATCAAGGCTGCGCCATTCATCGACAATGTAATTGCGCGCGTGGAGAAAAACAAATCCCTCGACAACCTTATCGTCAAGTACTACGACGAGGCGATCGACGAACAAATAGGCGATTCATTCTAAACAATACAAATATGGCAGTTTCAACATATCCAACAGCATACTCACCCATCAAAGAGCCCGTAATCTTCGGTATCGACAACAGCGGCGTTGTGGAGGTCTCAATCAATAGCTACTACAAGCAACTACCATCGACCACCAGATCGGTTAATGTCGCGCCATACTATCGCGGAGACTTCGAGATAACCCCACTACTGGAGAGTGGGAGTTTTAATGCATCTACCATCGGGCGCGTTGTGTCTGCATCCATAAGCATAGACGGCACAGCTAGCGACTCCGTGCCACTCCTATATGGCGACTCTTTGCCTGCACAGGATATGTTCCTAACAGACTTAAAGCACCGAGCGGTTGCAGATGGCGAGATTGACGAGGTTATGGTTTACGGCGGTAGCGTGGCGAGCCTCGTAGCGTTCGCAAACACGCAGACCCAAAGCGTGTTGACCATCGGCAGCAACAACAGCCCGTGGGTGTACGCGTTCAAGCCATCCTCATACGCAGTGTCGGGGAGAGTGACCCTACAACTGCGCAACTCTAGCGGTGAGGTGTTGGACGAAATATCATACACCACAACAGAGCAGAGGGGTATCAATGTAGCGTGGCTCAACGCTTACGGCACAATAGATCGCGCGATTATATACCGCAACACCGCGGAGATCTCCGTGGAGAAAGAAAGCATCTACCTCAGTGGTGGTTACTCTAACATCGACATAATAGCCGAGGAGACAATCACCGCCCACACAAAGCCGCTGCGTGAGTCTGACACTCGCGCAATATCGTACATTCTCAACTCCGACCTCGTTTGGATGCAAGAGAATGGCGAGTGGGTCGGCATTGACGTAACATCTACAAGCGCCTACGTCTACCAAGATGCAGAATTGAGCCCTATGGAGGTAACATTTAGACGAAAGAAACGATGATCGAGTTACTCATAGATGGCGAGGCGCTAGAGCTCAACCAAGACACGGACGCTGCGATCTCATACGCCGTGGCAGACATTACCGACCCCAACAGCAGCTCGTCGGGGTATAGCAAGACCATCGAAGTACCATTCACGCCCAACAATACGAGGGTGATGCAGTTTACCAACGAGATATTCAGCAGAGAGCAATTTAACAATGAACTCCACACGGCGGAGATCGTTGTGGATTCGCAGTCCGTTATGTCGGGCACTGCGGTAGTTGAGAAGTACGGATTGCGGCACTTCTCACGTACGCACGCCCGAAATGGATATTTCAACATCTCCATCGTGGGCGCATCTTACGAGTGGATGGTGAACCTCGACAAACCGATCAACGAGCTGAGCAGCAATGAAGCGGTCACATACGCACTGGACGACGTTTATGCCAATTCGGTGCAGGAGGAGGCTACGCTAGTTAAGTTCATACCCATCGACAAAGGTGCGTTCTATGAGAAAAACAGCGATGACGAATACGAGGATAGGGACTATCTCGAACTTATGGACTACCATCCATTTCTCAATGTATGGAAAACCCTGCAACTCATATTGAGGGCACTGAAAAACCCTCAATAGGAGTCTAATATCAATCGGAATAAAACGAGAATCAACTTGTTTTATTCCGATTTTTTTTGTATCTTGAGGAGGTAAAACAAAGTGCAAAAATGGTTA